>CAVRZY010000311.1:0-26343 GCA_963725415.1 uncultured Acidobacteriota bacterium
AGACCAAGAACCTCGTAATAGGCTTCCATGGGGGACAGTTGTCGCTGAGACGGTATGAGCACGTCGCCGGCGTAGACGCCAGGGATCGAGTCCCACACTTCGCCCGCATCGACCGGGCAAGCGAACACATCGATCCGAGATGGGATCAACTGTCCACCGTTCTTCAGCCACTTTGTCCTGAGGGCACCAAGAATGGCGCCGATCCCTTCGTCATTACCGACGCTGCCGATAAGCTCGCCAACGATAACGTCGACTTTCTCGGGCAAGTCAATCGTGAGGGCGTCTCCTTCGAGCAGGACGATTCGGTCGTCCATTTGGAGTTGCTCATTTGCACGGGCGGCAAATTCGAGGATCTCCCGATGCCGCTCGATTGCGTAGACCCTTGCAGCTCCGGCTTCAACTGCCAATCGAGCCAGGATACCGGTGCCTGTTCCCACGTCGGCAACGACCATGCCAGGTCTTACGATCTCTTCTACCGCCGTTGCGAACGCTTCGACTCGGCGGCTGTCGAGCACGTACAGGAGGTGGATTCGTGGGTCCCAGTACACGGGGTGCTGGCAGTAGTTGGGGATGATCTTCACGGTCGGTATCCGCGCGCCAGCACGCGGGCCGCAGTCTTGCGATCCAGGTATGGATCAGGCAGCGTTTCAGCATGAGAGCAGCGTGCCGCGGTTGGCGATGAGGGCAGGCTTTGGGCGCTTCCCGCGGCGTCCCGACTTTGGGCGATACCACCATTCAAAGGACTGGCCGCCTGGCTGGTCGCAAGCCAACCACTGATGCGGTCCAGGAACTCCTTGATACTCTGCCGCAACCGTGGGAAGCGGCTCGCCATCGAGGCCATTCGATGCCTGTAATGCGGCGACTGATAGAACTTGCGTAGGCAGAGCGCCTGCAAGTCCTTCATCCGCGCAGGAGAGATCGAAGCGTGCCGATATACCAGGTTGTTGGTATCAAATCGGCTGGAATGGCTCTCGCAGGTCGGCGGGAACGATGAAGACCACGGCGTACCTTTGAACGGGGTCGCGATGCTGACACGAAGCTGATGTATCGGGAGATATTCCAGCTTGGCCGTAGCGGCCAAGACATCCAGCTCGGACTGCCAGGGAAACCCAATCATGGTGAACGCCCAGTTGAAGATGCCTTCATCGTGAGCCCACTGCAGGACCTCACTCGCCTGCCCGAGTGCATGACGTTTGCCGATCGCTTCAAGCGAGGCATCATCACCGGTTTCTACCCCCCAGCAAATCTTGGTGCACCCGGCGGCGGCCATCAGGTGCAGCAAGCGCCGATCCACAGTGTCGATCGACGTCTCGCACATCCAATGCACGCCGAGGTTTGCTGCAATCAACTGCTCGCACAGTTCCACCACGCGCTTCCGATTTACGGTGAAGGTCAGGTCCGCGAACGAGACATAGTTGACCCCGAATGCGTCGCGAAGGTATGCCAATTCGGCAATTACGCCCTCTGGCGACCGGAACATAACCTGGTGCCCCCAGTGCTGGGGCGAACAGCAGAACTTGCACGAGAAGGGGCACCCGCGGGCATAAAGAAGCGAGGCGAACCGCACCGTGCTGGACGGCAGAAAACAAATTCCGAGCGCTTCGGCGCGGTGAAGGCGGGGTTCGCGGAGCGGCCAGGGCAGCCCATTTAGGTCCGTGATCCGCGGCCGCGCACCGGTAAACTGCGGCTCACCGTTCGGAGCAATGTAGGAGATGCCTGCAACCGTGGAGAGCTCCCGCCGAGCCTCAGTTGCGAGAAGTAGGGCCGCGAAGGTTTCCTCGCCTTCACCGATGACACACACGTCGAAGTCACCGAGCAGATCAAACGCCGCACCCGTCGGGTGGCTCCCGCCGGCGACAAGCAGGTGAGGGGGAAGCCGGTGTCGGATGCGTCGCCCCAGATCCGTGGCGATGTCCGCGTGTTTGCTCAGCACTGAAATGCCGACAACCTCGGGTTGGAATTCGACGACCTGCCGTTCCAGGTCAGCCCAGTCTCCTTCAACTGGGACGAACAGCCGCACCTCGTGCCCATCCCTGGCCGCGCGCGAGAGCACGTAGCCGATCCCGAGGGGTTCGTCAGGGTCAGGGTCGAGACCGAGGTCAAGCTCGATCGGCTGCGGATAGATGCCGGCAACGCGCGTCAGTGGAGTGCTCCCCTTAAATTATGACGCAACCGAAAAACAACGTGAGCAAACCGCCCTCCCCGGTACGACGGGGCAGCATTGGGCCCGGCGGAGTCGCGGGCGAGTTGCATACATGGTTTCGGCGGCCGAGCCGCTCTTCTGTGATGCCGAGTGGCAGGTAGGTGCGTCCACGACTCGAACGGTTGGGCGGGAAGCCCTTCATCTCAATACGTACTCCTCAGGGACTTCATACCAGCGCAGTCGCTCACCGATCACGTTGCGAAGGTGCCAGCGTAGCGTCTTCCGACAAGCTGCCAGTGCGTCCTCAATAGCTCGGCCTCGCCCGCGTACCGCTGCCCGCACGACATCGTCTCGGATCAGAGCGGCCCAGCCCTCGACGCGCCGGAGGTTTATCCGCACTGTGTGGTGCCATCCCCAGTTCGACCCGCATAACCGGCAGATGTAGTCGATCTCCAAATGGTCAGCCTCCTCGGTCGTTGGCCGCAAGTCGAACGTCGTCAGGAGTGCCAACGTGTCCTTGACGTCCCGCTCACTCGGAAACACCACCTGGAGCTTCGCCAGCAACAGATCAGTCGCCGAGATCGTCAGCGGATGCAGATACAGCCGATGCGCCAGCTTCAGAACATGGCACATCTCCAGGCGATCAAGTACCACGTCAACTCGCACGCGGTCGCTCTCCGCGGTGCTCATGGTATAGAGCAGGCGATCACCGCCACCAAGCAAATTGAATTCCCGTTGCGGCTCCAGCCCTAGGCTGCGAAACAGTGTTTCCAGCCGCGCCCGTTCCCGCCGCAGGCCCAGTAGGTCAATGTCGTTGGGCTGACGGTGCAATTCCGGCGCGTGCCCAAAACCACGTGCACACCGTTTATTGATCGCGAGACCTCCCAGTAGCCGGACGCTGCAGCCGGACTTCGTTGCCTCCTCCAACAGCTGGCCGGCCACCCTGCTGAGGTCAAATCCCATCGCTGGCCACAGTGCCTAGTAGAACAGGAAGTCTGGACAAAAACCCTCGCGAGTCGCGCACTGTTTCCTAAGCGATTGAAAGACCTGCGAGGTCTTCTGAATCAGCCTGACGAGTGTGCCGCTCAAACTCAATGCTGGGGTCTCCTTTCCATGGAGCAACAGGAAAACGTCTTCATATGTGACACCACCCTTAAGCGGCTGACCCTCCTCCACCCACCTGTAGTACGCGTCAAAGGATTCAGCGATGTCATGTCGGAGCGGGTTAAGTTCCTCCTCCCAGGCTTTAACCCCCCTAGAGAGCCTACTGACAAACCGTGTGACCCAGGAATTCCAGTTGACCGATCCCCTGCCCGGCATCTCTCCAAGTGCCTTGACCTTCTTCTGAAACTCCGCCTGCAATGCAAAAGTAGGAATGAGTCCGGGTCTTCGTGCGAGGTCGCAGAGCTTCCATTGATCCTCAGATCCCAAGCCCATGTGCGCCAGTTGATACAGAACTAGACTATTCATTACTGCGAAACTCCAGGTGAGTACACGTACGCACTTGAGCTTAACCGTCTCAAGCATCAACTTGACAGCCTTAGAGTCAAGCTTATCAGCGGCCGCCTCCGCGAAAAGATCCCGGAGGTTATCCATGTACATCGCACTCATATAACGGCACGCTGCGTGGTACCACAACAGTGGAAACCACTTCGCGAGCAAGTCCAGATCTACACCAAAGTAATCCTTAGCCAGCGTCTGTTCGAGTTCCGTAGCGAACTCCAACCCAAGTCCCCCAGGAGAGTGGGTGTAGAGGAGCACCGACTCGAAGACGATCCAGTAGCGCCACGCCTCAAACTGCTTGTTCTCATCGCGCTGGCACTTAAGATTGTCCTGGCGGGTATGATCGTGGCTGCCGGTAAGGCATTCCTTTTCCCGAAACCTCGCATTCGGCCAGTCGGACATGCGGTCAAGCCGAACGTCGTGGCTTTTGAGATCTGCCGTGAAGCGTTCCATGAGGGAGCGCCAGTATTGACTGTGTGGGTCACAGCCGTCGACGACACAAAGAAGGTCGAGGTCCGATCGCAAGTCCGTCCGCGACCCACTCCCCGTATTGGGCCCCGCCGGATAGGTCTCCAAACGGGCCAGAGATCCCGGTGCGAGCACGGCAAGTTTGACAGCGTCCCAATGTTGGCGAGCTGACTCTTGCTCTCCGTCAAGAAAGCTCGCGATCAGGTCTGCGTACCGACGCGCGGTCGCAAGCGAGTTTTCATAGCGACCAGTAAACTGTCTGATGGCTTGCGGCGGCTGTGGAGCTCTCCCCGGAGGTACCCTCTCCGACATGAGCCTCCGTAACCGACCGGATCATTCCGTGCAATTTGGGTTCTTCACTCTCGACGTGCCACATTGGAATCCTCGTTCTAAGCGCAACAGTCGGTTGTCGACGTTCTCCACTCTCAGCCTCTTCACTGCGTCGAGTCCCGTAGAATGGTCCTTAATGGCTCCTGACCGCAAAGACTAATGAGCAACTTGGCCAACGACGGAGGTAGCGGTAGGTCTGCTCGCTTGACATCGAAGTCGAAGAGTCGGCGCAAGTCCTTCCGGAATTGGACGTCCGAACAGACAAGTCGGCGGCTGGGAGCGGCCACCGCTACCGCGAGGACCGTCTTGATTCGCTGCAAGTCTTCTGCAGTGAGGCCCGCTAAGAACTGCGCAGTCGCGGGCGTGGTATGCACGAGGTCCGACGTGCCACTGCTCGCTTCCGACCTCAGCGATAAGCAGGGCAACTCTCCGTAGGCTACCATCGCCTCGAGCTTCGGCGTGTCTTTGCCCCACATGTTGCCAATCCAGTAAACGCGCCTCTGTGATTTCGCCGACGCCTGAATCCAGAGCAGTTCGTACGCCGTGTTGGCCAAATCAGCACTCCGTGGGGTTGACACAACACAAACCGCGCGGTCAGACACTGAAACCGTGCTGTCAAGGCCCCAGACGAGGTCCATGATCACAGCCGTGTTGCTGATCCCCGGAGCATTGTCCAAAACCACAACCTCGAACTCGCCGCGCAGTTCGTCAAGGAGCCACTCCAGCCAAGCTTGAACGAGTCCCCATTCCTGCCAGTCAGGCGATTGCAGAAGACGACCTGCTCGGCGAAGGAACTCGGGGCGGTGAGGAAGCACGACTGACTCAAGAGGTGGCGCCGAAGTAGGCAGAAATTTGGACTTTATGCGACAGCGACTAAGTACCTGTTTCCAACCATCTTTCAATTCCTGACTGGCTCCATTGTTCTCCTCCAAAGTCCGTGTTGTTAGGCTGAACGGCAGACAACGAAAGCGTGCTAGTGGTTCTCTGTTAAGCTTGTCGTTGAGGTGCTCAGCCAGGGCCTCAATATTATCAGGAGCCGCGGCGTCGTCGCCAAGCTTCCGAAGCTCAGAGTCCCTATCAAAAAGAGGAAGTACGTCGCCAAAGAAAAGCGGAAATGCGGGCTCTAGCGGTGGTGGGAAGTCAGTTCCCGCGGTGCCGAGAAACTGTAGAGTGGGTCCGGTGAAGTCCAGGTCCACTATGACAACCTTCTTGCCTTTGGCGGCGCACGCGCGCCCGTAAAGTTGGGCAAGGAGGGATTTGCCGGTACCGCCTTTGACCGAGTGGAGCGAGATGATCTTTAAACGACGAGGCTCGCCTTCTTTGGCCTGGTCGGTTTTGGCCGGCTGTCCGGCGGTCGGATCCGGTGAGCTCCAATCATCAAACCAACCGAGCTGCCACGCGAGTGCGTAAGCCAGAAAATAGTCCGCCGCCGGTGCTGTCTGAAACACGTCTAGCAGCCGCTTACGGGTGGTTGGTTTCAGACCGCGAGTAGCCAAGAGCCAGATGGCCAGCAGGCGGGCACCGAGAGCGCGCCGCTGCCTGGCACCCAGGCATCCATCCATGAACGCGATCTCACGGAGATACTCGGAGGCATCAAGGAGTACCGCTTCCGAGGCTTCCGTCACGACGATTTCTCCGACGCACCGCTCGAAGCGGTCGATCAGTTCTCCGAAAAGTGGGGGGAGCTTGTCTTTGGTATCGTCAACGGGGGTTTCAAGCAAGTGCTTGCGCAGTCTTGTGAACAACTCACTTCGTTTTTCAGCGTCGTCAGCCATGCTTGATATCGCCTCCTGTGAGAGCTTACTCCGGAGGGATCTGCTTGAAAGCAAGCGAGAGGTCGATGCCGCGGCGCCGCTGCATCGCGGCAGCGGTGAAATAAACGGCGAACCCGCTCAAGAAGATCCCGAGGTTGATGAGAAACATCAGGAATGGGATGCCCCTGCCGCGGCCGGCGTCAACTGCGGGTGAAAGGCTGATGCCAGAGTATGGGTCGGACAGAACAGAAGCATCGCAGACCAGGATGCCAAGGATACTGAGCACACCCAGTATCGTAACGGCTGGCACGCCCCCAAGGCGCCAACGGATGGGCAGGTTGTCGAAACTGAAGGCGCGGCGGTAGGGGAGGATCACAGCAGCCAATGAGGTGAGAAGGTAAGTCAAGAAAGCCCCGACCACTCCCACCATGGCGGAAAACGACGGGAAGAAGGCGAATAGCGCCAGCCCTAGCTCAGCCAGAAACGCACAAACGGCGATAGCCAGAACCGGCGTGTGCGTACGTGGGTGAAGCTCACACAGACGCCCAGGAACGAGCTGGTCGAGGGACCATGCCAGCAGGTTTCGCGTCGTGGGTCCAATCGGTGCAAGGATGAAGGCAATTGGCCAATACAGGCAGCCAACCAAGACGAATCCGCCCAACCAAGGGCTGCCGCTGGCAATAGCGGCGAGTTCCGAATAGTAGATCGGGATCGACTCCTTCGGGGCCACCGTAAGCGTGTACCCGACAGCGCCGAGGAGTTGGGGCGTAACGGCGCGCTGGAAGCCGAGCAGGCAAAGAAACACCAACCCACCCGTGACAAGTGCTGCGAGCGGCAGGGTGATTAGCTGCGTCCGCTCGGCACGCTGCACCTCACCCCCAAGATACGTGGACGCGTTGCCCCAGAAGAACCAGTTGGCGATGTAGTAGAAGACTGTGCAGGTGGCGACGAGGGAGAACGCTCCGCTGGCCTGGAAACCGAGTTCCGATGCCCGGCTGAGGAGTTGTTGGCCTGCGTGCTTAACACCGAAGGCCTGGGCCACGTAGGCGTCGAAGCGGGAGGCGAATTCGCCGGCCGAACACGTCAGCAGCGCTACGACCATCACCATCAACGATGCGAGACCGACGAGGAATAGCCAACGCTGGAGACGTGCCACGAGTCTCGTTTGCAGCATGTACGCGGCGGCGGTCAACGCCAGAACAGCCGTGCCAGCCAGGAACGAGCCCCACGGTGTTGCTACCCACCGGGCGGCGCCGAAGCAACTGCCCACGCCATGCGCGCCAAGGAAGCGGAGTGCCGGCACCAGACCGTATTGAGAGAGCACGTAAGAGCCGAAACCGACGTAGATCAGAAGCCAGACCGTAATGTTCCAGTTGCCTGCGAAGCCGAGGACCGGATGCAGGATGCGGCTGTTGTAAACGTAGTCCCCCCCAGAACGTGGGAACGCTGCGGCGAGCGAGCCGTGGACGAGTGCCGTGGGCAGAGCGATCAGGGTCCCTACCAACGTGGCAAGGAGCGGGCTGGCGCTCGGGTAGAACGCCGGCACGAACAGGAGTGTCAGCAGTAGGACGAGTCCGGCGTTGATGAAGCTCTGGTTGAAAAGAAATGCGTCGAGAGGCGACAACTGCCTCACGAGACCGGTGGAGCTGCGCGCAAAGACCGGCTTGGGCGCTTCATTCATGGCAATGCTCCGGGATCTTCAGCCATTAACAAATTGACATCTGCTTATTCTATCACCATCGAAGTCGATAACAACGCCCGCCAGAGCACCTTGGGTGTAAGAGCTTCCGGGGTTGACGCAGGTGGTCGATCCGATGCGACAGCGGTGTCTCAAGTCGTGGCAGTGGCCGTGCAAACCCAGTAGCGGCTGGTATCGCCTGATGGCGTCGAGCACCGCGGTACTACCCACCGGCACCATGCGCGGCTGGCCGCCGTAGGAGACTATCTCCTTGTCGGGGCCGATTTCAGGCGCGAAGTCCAGACCGGTGCCGAATGGCGGGCAATGTGAGTTAAGGATGGCCTGTCCGGGCTCGGGGAGTTGCTGCATAAGGCGATCCAGCCGGGCAGCGATCTCCAGTTCAGGGAGTCCCTTGGGCTGTGGAAAGGCGTCGAATTGCTCGCCCCGAAGCCGAGGAGCGGAACAACGCCCCGAATAAACACAATCCGCTCGTCGTGGTTTACCACGAAGGGCGAGGCATTGAGCACCTCGACGATCTGGGGTTGATCATCGTTGCCTGCCATGATGTAACACTCGACGCCCAAAGGCGAGAGCACCCGCTCGGCATCCTCGGTCCATCGGGTCACCTGGTCAACGGCCGCATTGCGGAGAAGCTGTTCGCGATGCTCCTCATCCCGTGCGACCCGCTGGAGTTCATCTGGCTCCACAAGGGCGACGTATCGCCCGGAATCGCCCAAACTGCGCTTCACTTCAGCAAGCGCGGCCTCGGTCTCAACTAACACGGACTCGGAACCCAGGCAAACGGAATAGCCGGTCACCTCGCGTAGGATTGGCACTAAGACCTTACCCGTGAGATCGCCGCCAAACACAACAGCGTCCGCGCTGAACATCCGCGCGGCACCCAGGAACTTCCTGAAACAGACCTCCGAGCCGTGAATATCCGACGCAAAAAAGAGCCTAAACTTCTTCACATTAGTAAACGTTTGTCTTTGACCTATTGTTAATTCTATACCAGGCCAAACGACCCAGCAGCACGCTGCCTTCCTGATTTCATTTCTTGGGCGGGGCGCGGGGCGGAGCCGGCTTGGGCGCGGCTCCTGGCGCGGGGCCAAACAGGAGGCGGAGGGTGGAGAAGGCGCGGGGCTGGAGCGGAATCGCAACGCTCGTGGCGCTGACCGCAAGGGGCGCCAGGTTGTCCTCGAGGCCGTTGGTGCGCCAGGCCGCGGCCAGCGGGAAAACCGGCGATCTCAGGCGCGCCACGCCTTTCTGCCCCGCGGTCTCTCGCAAGCGGAGAATGTAGCCGTTGCCATCCTCGGCGGGCTTGAAGGCAGTCACCTGGGCGTTGCCGGCATCGATGACGAAGAACGAGCCTTCGGCCACGGGCATGCGTTTCTTGGCCGGCCGGATCCGCACGTTGCCGGTGTCGTAATAGTTGCAGACGATGAGCGGCGAGCGCGTCTGGGCATCAAAGCGGGCCAGCTCGGCCTCCGGGAGCTGCTTGTTGCTGGTGATGGAGTAACGGAAGGTGAAGTCGCCGCCCTGCGAGGCTTTGTAGTTGGTGAACCAGTAGTTGTTCATCAGGTAGGAGAACACGTGGCCGCTCAAGACCCCGAGGCGCTTGCGCCACAGGCCCCGGTTGATGTCGGTGAGCGTCACGAGGGGCGCATCCGGCGTGGCCCAGGCGATGCTCGCTCCCGCGTCGCGGGCCACCACCAGATTCTGCGTGGCGAACCAATCGCGGCAGGCGCCCGGCAGTTGATCGTCGTTCGGGCGCACGAAGGCATTCTGGACCTGGTAGGCCAGCTCCGGCGGGGAAAGGCGGAACGGAAACGCGAAGTAGACCGCTTCCTTGGAACGGACCTCGACTTTGCGGATGCGGTTGACGATATCGACGCGCTTGATCTGGTCGTAAACCTTCACTTCCGTCTCGATCTCCGGAACGTTCTTGGACTGCGCGCGAATGAGGATTCGACGGGCGGTGTTGTCGAGGCGTTTCGCCCCGCTCTGTCCGGTCACTTCCAACTGGGGAGGCTTCAAGGTGACCAGGTCCTGCAAAATGCGAGAATCTTCGCCGCCGGCGACGTACAGCAGCTCGTTCATCTTGTAGGGCGCCCGGCTGTCCACCAGGTCCCGGCCGAGTTCTTTATCGACCAGCTCGGAAATGCCGCCGGTCGTGGGATCGAAGACCACGCGATAGTAGCGGGACTCGATCTGCCACGGCTTCCGGGGCGACGGACCGCTCGGGCGCTGGGGTCTCGGCCCGGCGCACGGCATAGGCTTTGTAGCCGAGTCCGGGGACACCGGCCGCGATGAACCGCAGTGCGTCATTGCCTGAGCCGTCCTTGAACCGCTCGACCGGCAGCCTCTGACCAGTGGTCAGATCGATCAGATGCCATGAGGGTTCGAGCTCGATCTCGACGGCGTCGGTGCGGGGCCACAGGTCGGGGTTGAAAACGAACAGAGTCGGCTCCTCGACGCTGATGTTCTGCGCCAGCCGGTTCAGCGAACGGAACAGCAGGTCTTTGGCAGCCCAGTGCGCGCGCCAGGCATAGGCGCGCTTGAACTCCCACTGATCCTTCACCGCCTGGCGGTCGGGCCGCGTGATGCTGTCGTGGGCGCCCCAGGTGTGCTCATCGTAGAAAAGCAGGTTCTTCCAGGCTTCCCGAAACTCGTCCGCCGGATAGGCCTGCGCCGGATCGAGGAGCGAGGCTAGCGCGGAAGCCATCTCGGCTACCGGAAGCAGGCGCTGCGAGTCGCGGTTGAGCGCGGTCTCGGCGGCCGTCGAACCCACCCCGTCCTCCCAGTAAGCGCCCCCATCACCGCGGTAGGTGGGCAACTTCCCGGCGAAGTTCTTCGCCACGTAAGCGAAATACTCCGCGTCGGTGGCGGGAATGATTTTGGGGAACTCGTAGGCCTGGTTCCAGGCCTTCAAGATTTCTGCGTCGCCGTCGCGAATATCGGCATTATCGGTGTAAAGTCCGTAGAGGAGCACTGCATCGACGGGGTAATCGCTACGGCGATAGCGGGCCAGGAACTGCGGCAGCGTGCGGCG
Organism: uncultured Acidobacteriota bacterium; assembly: GCA_963725415.1. Lineage (GTDB taxonomy): Bacteria > Acidobacteriota > Terriglobia > Bryobacterales > Bryobacteraceae > CAVRZY01. Next base: position 10,929 of record CAVRZY010000311.1, read on the forward strand.
CAGGTGCTCTACCGAGGGATTGTCCCCCCCTAGCCGCTGCATGTGAAGATAGGAGCGGGCAAACCAGCTCATCACGCGCCGGCCGTCCGCTCCCTCCCAGTAAAAAGGCGAGTCTTCGTTCAGGCTGCTGTTTTGGAGCAGGGGTGCGCGGGTCTGGTTGCTGCCCAGGGCAAACCCGGTGATGCCGGCGTCGGCGAGCAGCGAGGGTAGAAACCAGGTGTGGGAGGGGGTATCCGTGAGGCAGGCGAATTTCATCGGAATGCCGTACTTCCGCTGGAGGCTCTTGGCGAAGTACAGCGACCGATACATCTCCTCGCCGGTGCACAGGCCGCTCATCAGGTTCAAGTAGAAGGCATTGATACCGACCTGCTCGCGCGCCGCCAGGGCCGTGAGCTGCCGGACCCGCGCCGCACTGCGGGCATGCAGGTAATTGTCGGCCAGCCAGGCGGTTTCGAGGTTGAACTTGTAGAACGGGAAGCGGGAAATGATGTCGATGACTCCGTCGGTGTTGCGGGCGTCGAGTTCCTGCACGTGCGGCTGGAGGTCGGTGTAGCCGATGTCGTTGTGGATTTTGAAGCCGGCAAAAATGCGCCAGCGCTTTTGGGGGTGAAACTCGCCCGTGAAGCGCCTGGTGTCGGCCCCAGTGGTGACGGCCAGTTCGTAAGACGCCGGGCCGGAGACCGCCGGCGCCTCCAGCTCGATGACCTCTTCGCCGAAATCAAAGCCGCCGCCCGGACTCTCCCCCGTAAGGGAGGCTCCGCCGACGGTGAGAGTGACGGTTGCTTTCCAGATCGGCCGCCGATGCAGCAACACAACTTCGGTCACTTCTTTCAACTGCGCGCCGCTGCGCCGGAAGAAGATGGTGGGCTCGACGGAGGCGGTCAGTTCCGGTCCTTCGAGGGAATTTCGAAGAGAAATCGCATCGTAGTGGAAGCTGCCGCCGTCGCCGCGAAACGAGATGCCAATCTCGTTTTCCCCTGAGCGCAAGAAAGAAAGGTCGATGGGGATCTTGAGCGATTGCCGCGCGAAGATGGGGGTGCTGGCCTGGCGCTCATCGAGGTTGGTTCCGGGCGCGGGTTGGATGCGGAAGAAGCCGCGCTTGCTGTTCACCGTGATCTCCGCGGCGCGGGGAGCCGCGCCCAGGAAGAAACCCTCGATCAGCAGCTCGGCCGGCAGAGGCGGCGCTGGGGGAAGCGTGAACCGGATCCGGTAGACCGGGGCCTGGTCGTCGGAGGAGTCCTGCCTTTCTCTCCAGTCTTTCCCCGCAGTGCTCTTACCGATTTCGAAGGTGAGCGTCTTGGCGGCGCCGGGAGCGAACTCGTCCGAGGAGCCGTCGGGTTTCCCGATGCTCCAGATCACGTTCGGATCGGCATCTGAGACGACGCCCCGCCCTGCAACCACCAGCAGCAGGTCCAATGACACTACACAACACAGCCGAAAGAAGCCGGATTTGTGGCACGCCAACATAAGTCCTCTGGAATGGACGGATCATACCATGAGGGAGTAGGATGAATCACTATGAAGAGACGTTCTATTTTGATGCTGGCAGGCCTGCTGTTGTCCGCCTGCGCGCTGTCCGCTGCGGAAGACTGGAAGAAGATGTTCGACGGCAAGACTCTCGCGGGCTGGAAGGCCAACGAGAACGACGCCAGTTGGTCCGTCAAGGACGGCGCCATCGTGGGCGACGGCGAGCGCAGCCACCTTTTCTACATGCTGGAGGAGTGCGAAAACTGCGAATTCAAGGCCCAGGTGAAGCTCAACCACGACGGGAACTCCGGCATGTACTTCCGGGCCAAGTTCGAACAGGGCTGGCCCGCGGGATACGAAGCCCAGGTCAACAATACCAGTCCCGACTGGAGACGCACTGGCAGCCTGTACAGGTTCTCCGACGTCAAAGAGCAGCTTGTGCCGGACGACACCTGGTGGACCCAGCACATCATCGCCGACGGCAACCACATCGTCATCAAGGTGAACGACAAGGTGGTGGTGGATTACGTGGACCAGAAGAACACCTTCCAAAAGGGCTACCTGGCGCTCCAGCAGCACAACCGGGGCAGCGTGGTGCAGTACAAAGACCTGATGATGCGGAAGCTGCCGGGGAAGAAGTAGGGGGCTGGGCCGATGTGCAGGATGATGGCTCTGGCAGTCGTGTTTGTTGGCGTGCTATGCGGGCAGAGCCAGCCCGATCCTGCCTTCGCCGTGGTTCAGGACGAGCCTGGGCTGCAGCGGGTTTTGTTGATCGGCGATTCGATCTCGATGGGTTACACTCTTCCGACTCGCAAGCTGCTCGCGGGAAAGGCGAACGTGCATCGGATTCCTGAGAATGGCGGCCCGACCACCAACGGCCTGGCGAAACTGGCGAGCTGGCTCGGCGACAGCCGCTGGGATGTCATCCACTTCAACTGGGGGCTGCACGACTTGAGGCTTGGCGAGGACGGAAAACACCAAGTGCCTGTGGAGGAGTACGAGAAGAATTTACGGGAGCTGGTGAAGAGGCTGAAAGCCACGGGCGCCGGGCTGATCTGGGCCAGCACCACGCCGGTCCCGGAAGGCAAGCTCAGCCCTCCCCGCAGAAGCGAGGATGTGCTCGTTTACAACGCCGCGGCCAAGCGAGTCATGGAGGAGAATCAAATCCCGATCGATGACTTGTACGGGTATGCGCTGCCCCGGCTGGCTGAGATCCAACGGCCGGCCAACGTACACTTCACGCCGGAAGGCTCCGAGGACCTCGCCAAGCAGGTTGCCGCCAGCATCGAGCGGGCATTGGGGAAGCGGCGGTAAGGGCTGCGTTTCATGAATGCGGCGGCGCATTCGAGAGGCATGACAGGCTCCGTATGGCAGGCACTTTCGCCCCCTCAGGCAGCCTCCTGGATGTCGATGACGATGCGCTTGTTCAGGGCCGCGAAGGCGGACTCGATCTGGTCCAGCCGCGAGGCGTGCTGGAGGTCCAGCAGACGATCCACCTGGCGCATGTGACAGCCCAGGCGACGCGCCAACTCCGCCTTGCGAATCCCGGCGGAACGCATCTCCCGGTAGAGCCGCACCTTGGCCTCGGTCAAGACCGGGAGCGTGACAAAGCGCTCCCGCTTCCGCACCTTACATGGAAGAGGGATTTCACGCCGGCTGTCGATACAGTCCGCCAGAACATCCTCGAGCAGGTCCGCCGCCCGCGCCAGCGCCTCGCTCTCATCGTCTCCGAAGGTGTGAGCTTCCGGGAAGTCCGGAAACGAAACGAGAACGGTCTGATTCGTGTCGGGTTCCAGGATCACCGGATAACGCAGCACAACCGCACGACCTTCATGTGGCCACTCTTTCAACTGCGAGCTGGTGACGCGTCCAGATTACGACACATCTGTCGCACAGGTCAAGAAAGGCCGGGGGCGTGGACGCAGGACGCCAGAGCGGCTTCGACAGCGTGCAGTTCCAGGTCGGGTGCGCGACATGGGTAGGGCGGACCCCCGGTCCGCAGCCGGCCCCCTGGCCGGCTTGATCTGGCGTGAGAACACCCCTTGGTGTGGTGCACTACCAAGACGTGGCTTTCTACCGTCGGCGGCTTCCACACTGGTATCAGATCCAACAGCCCGTCTTCCTAACTTGGCGTCTCCACGGCAGTCTACCCCCGAATCGGTGCTTCCCAGACGGCACTCTCCGGTCCGGGCAGGCGTTTGCCGCGCTGGACCGGTTGTTGGACCAGGCGCGCAGCGGTCCGTTCTATCTCCGCCAACCCGCGCTCGCTCAGATGGTGGTGGAAGCCATTCACCACAACGCCACTGTCTTGGCGCACTACACCCTGCACGCCTTCGCGGTCATGCCAAATCACGTTCACTTGCTCGTGAGCCCCCTGGTCCCTGTCCCCGGGCTGACGAAATCGCTCAAAGGGATCACTGCCAAGCGGGCCAACCACATGCTTGGACTGACGGGAAGCCCCTTCTGGCAAGAAGAAAGCTACGACCATTGGGTACGCGATCAGCGAGAACTGGAGCGGATCCGGCTCTACATCGAGCAGAATCCCGTGCGCGCCGGGTTAGTGAGGGAAGCAGGCGAGTACCGGTGGTCGAGCAGGGGATGGGCGACCGGGGGGTCGCCCGCGGACCAGGGGGTCCGCCCTACCTTCGGCTAAGCTGCGAGAATGTCTTAGAGTGCGCAAGGTCGCTGTATTGTTTTGTTTGGCTGTTGTGGCGGCGGCGGAGGATCGCTGGGTGGAGTTCCGCTCCGGTCCGTTCCAGGTGATGAGCAATGCGGGTGAGCGCAGCGGGCAGCAGATACTGGCGCAGCTTGAGCAGCTACGCTGGGCGCTGGGGACGGTTCTGGGCAAGCAGGATCTCAAAACTGTCTGGCCGGTTCGGGTGCTGGTGTTCAAGAAGCGGGACAAAGCCGAAGGCTTGTCTCTGAATCGCGACGCCTTCATCGGAGCCTTGCTTGCGAATGCTCCGATTCCCCGGTTGTGGCTGCGGGACTGCGCGCAGATCCTGATCGAAGCCAACACCCGGCGGATGCCTTCCGGGATCGAAAGCGGACTGATCGATTTCTACTCGACCGCGCAGGTCAGTGGAGCTAAAATCATGGCCGGCCGGGCGCTGCCGGAATCGGAACGCAACCTGAACTGGGCGAAGATCCACCTGCTGAGCGTGGATCCGAACTACTACGGCAAGCTGCGTGTGCTGCTATACAATCTTCAGCAGGGCGCGGAGGCCGAGCCAGCCTACCGGAATGCATTTGGCAAGACTCCGGCGCAGATCGACAAGGAAGCCGCCGCCCACCTGGCGGCGGGGAGCTTTTCGGAGACCACGCTTTCCGGCCGCCCCCTGAATCCGCAGAGGGACTTGATTGCCAAGCCGGTCAATCCACCGGTGGCTGAAGTGGCCCTGGCGGACCTGTCGCTGGACCGGGTGGCTTACGAGGTCATCTTGAAGAGGAACCCAGGGAATGCGGCCGCGCTGGAGGGCCTGGGCCTGCTCGCTCTCCGGGAGAAGCGCGACGCAGAAGCGCGCAAATACCTGGCTGCCGCCATCGAAGCGGGTAGCGTGAGCGCTCGCGCGTGGCTCGAATACGGCCGGCCGGCGAAAGCCGCCGAGCTGAACCCCGCCTGGGCGGAACCGCACTTCTCGATGGCGCGGCAGGAGGCCGACCCGAAAATGAAAGTGTGGCATCTGAAAACCGCCACGACGCTCGAACCTCGCAACGCAGGTTACTGGCAGGCGCTGGCCGAAGCGCATTTGGCTGCGAACGAGTTTCCGGATGCCGCGAAAGCCTGGGCCGCCGCAGAACAAGCCTCGGTGGACGAAGCGCAGCGAACGCGGATCCGCGCGGCCCGGCAGGCCATCGAGCAGCAGCGGCTGGAATACGCGGCCGCCGAGCGAAAGCGCGCCGCCGAAGAGAAGGAGCGCGACTTGCAGCGGGTGAAAGCTGGGGCGCTGGCCGAGATACGGGCTGCGGAAGCCCGGGCCAATCGCGGCGCCCCGCCCACGCGGGACGATAAGAAAGTCGAGCAGTGGTGGGAAGGGGAGGCGCCCTCGGGCAAGATGCGTGGCCGCCTCACGCACGTGGATTGCCGTCGCGGGCCGATTGTTCTGCTGCTGGAGGGGGAGGATCGCAAGTTGACGCGCCTGGTGATTCGCGATCCCAAGAGGATCGTCGTCATCGGCGGCGGGCAGCTCGATTTGAGCTGCGGGCCGCAGCGCTCGCCGCGCACCGTCGTGGTGGAGTATTTCCCCAAGAACGATCCCAAGCTGGCTACCGCGGGCGAGGTGGCCACCATCGAGTATCGATAAATGCAGCCGCCCATTCCGCTGCGCTGGCTGGTGTTCGGGATCTTCATTCTGTCATCGGCCCTGAACTACCTGGATCGCCTGACCATGGCCGCGGTGGCGCCTTTCTTGCAGACCGAGTTTCATCTGTCGAACGCGGAGTACGGCCTGATCCTGACGGCCTTCTCGATTACTTACGCTACCTGCGCGCCGTTTGCCGGCTTGTTCATCGACCGTGTGGGGCTGAACCTGGGAATCAGCCTGGCGGTGGCGTTCTGGTCGTTAGCCGGCATTGCGACCGGGTTGATGGCGGGCCTGCCAGGGTTGGTGCTTTGCTACGGGGTGCTGGGCCTGGCGCAGGCCGGCGGAATCCCGGCCACGGGGAAGGCCATCGCAACCTACTTGCGCCCGCAAGAGAGGGCGCTGGGGAACGCCTTCAGCCAGATGGGACTCAGCCTGGGGGCCATGCTGGCCCCGCCGATAGCCATTGGCCTGGCCGCACGGCGCGGCTGGCGCTCGGCATTCGTGGTGACCGGGCTGGTGAGCCTGCTTTGGGTTCCGCTGTGGAATTCGGTGGCGAGAACAGCGTCAAGCCGTCCTGCGGCCACACCTGGCGTGGGAGCGGCGAAGGTTTTCGCAGATCGCCGGTTGTGGGGCTTCGTCATCGCGAATATTCTCAGCATGACGGTCTACACGCTGTGGACGAACTGGACCACGCTGTTTCTGGTGCAGGCGCATCGGCTCACGCCGCAGGAGACGGCCTGGTTGGCCTGGATTCCGCCACTGTTCGCCAACCTGGGCGGGTTGCTGGGCGGTTGGCTGTCTCTGAAGTGGATCAACGGCGGCTTTGCGGCGGTTGCCGCCCGCATGCGCGCCTGCCTGCTGAGCGCGCTGGCGCTGCTGGTCACGGCGGCGGTCCCGTGGATGCCCGGCGCGGGATGGGCCACGGGGGCGATTTGCCTGAGCTTCTTCTGGTCGGCCGCTATGAGCGTCAACCTGTACACCTTGCCGCTCGATACGTACGGCGCCGCGCATGCCGCCTTCGCGGTCTCGATGCTAACCGCGGCCTACGGAGCGATGCAGGCCGTTTTTTCTCCGGCCATCGGCGTACTGATCGATCACTGGGGCTTCCAGCCGGTGTGCGCGCTGGTGGCGGTGTTGCCGCTGGCGGGGTACGTGGCTCTGAAGAAGTCAGGAGTAAGAAGTCAGGAGTAAGAAGTCAGGAGTCAGAATGAGGAGGCGCCTTAAACGCTTGGTGTTCGGCGTGCTGGGGAAGGATCCTGAGGCGGTGGTGGTTAGCTTCTTGTCGGGGGCGGATGCGCTGGCGGTTCCGATGGTGGAGGAGATGAAGCGCCGGGTGCCGGAGCGGCGGCATTATGTGGTTAGTCTGGGTGCTCACCCGGGGATTCCGGGCGCCGCGCTGGTATCGCTCACACCCGGATCGACCTGGCATCTCTACCGCCAACTGCGCCGGGCCTTTCGGCGGCTGCGGGTGGGAATTGCGCCGGTGCTGTTCACGGCAGAGGGAGAGCACCGCGGGCTGCGGCGCGCGGCGTTTTTGCTGGCGCCTGGGAAGATCCTGGCTCACAACTCGCGGCTGGAGCGCCATCACCTGCGGCTGCGCACGGGGATCGCGTCGTGGCTATTCTGGCGCGGCGTGCCGCTGGATCGTATCTTTCTGCGCCCGCGCTGGCTGTGCCCGTGGAAAAAGGACCGCTCGGAAGTTCCGGCCACTTATCGCGTCCTGGATGGCCGCCCGCTTTCCCCGCTGCGCAGGCGGGCGGCGATCCTGTCGCCTTACTTCCCCTATCCGCTGTCGCACGGCGGGGCGGTGCGCATCTTTCATCTGCTGCGCGAGGCGGCGCGCGAGTTTGACCTGCTCCTGTTCGCCTTCTCGGAAAGCGGCAACGTTGAGGAAATCGGGCCGGTGCTGGAGTTCTGCGCCAAGGTGATCCTGGTCGCCAAACCGCGCTATCGGGAACCGCGCTGGTCCAGCCTGACGCCTCCCGAGGTCTACGAATACCAGTCCCCCATCATGCAGCAGCTTTGGGGGCAGTACCTCCGCGAACACAAGATCGAGGTGCAACAAGTCGAATACACCTACCTGGCGCCGTACGGCGGCGACGTCCTGGTGGAACACGATGTCACGTTTGACCTCTACCGCCAGGTCTTCGAGCGTGAGCGCACCCTGTCCAGGTGGTGGGATTGGTGGCGTTGGCAGCGCTTCGAGAGCCGCGCCGTGCGGAGCTTTCGCCGCGTCGTCACGATGTCGGACAAGGACTCCTGGCTGTTGAGCCTGCCGCAGGGAAAGCTGGTGTTGCCGCAGGTGCGGGTGGTTCCCAACGGCGTGGATCTGGAGCGCTTCCGGCCGGAGGAAGAGCGTCCAGGGCAGCGCCTGCTGTTCATCGGCTCGTTCCGTCACTTCCCCAACGTGATCGCCTACCGTTTCTTCACCGAGCAGGTCTGGCCGCTGCTGCGGCCGGAATTCCCGGAGATGACGGTGACGGTGGTGGCCGGACCGGACCCTCTGCTGTTCTGGCGCTCTTACACCGGCGCGCTGGAGCCGCCGGCCGATGAGCGCGTTCGCCTGCTGGGCTTCGTGCGGGATGTCCGCCCGTTGTACGCCGAGGCGAATCTGGTCATCGTGCCCACGCCGGTCTCAGCCGGCACCAACTTGAAAGTGCTGGAGGCCATGGCCATGGAGCGCGCGGTAGTCTCGACCAGTTGCGGTTGTGCGGGCCTGGAATTGGAACACCGCGCCAGCGTGTGGATCGCCGACACGGCCGCGGAGTTCGCGCAAGGAGTGGCGACGTTGATCCGCGATCCGGACTTGCGCCACACTCTGGCGCGAACGGCCCGTCTCCACGCCGAGGCGCACTTCGACTGGAAGACCCTGGGGGAGCTTCAAACCTCCCTCTGGCACGAACTGGCATCTGCGGGGCTTGTGATTCGGCCTGCCACGGCACAAGACCTGCCAGGAATCCAACGGATCCAGGGGGCTTCTCCGGAGGCTGTGGTCTGGGACCCCGCAAGTTACCTTTCCTACGACTGCCGCGTGGCGGCCTTGAGGGAATACATCGCCGGCTTTGTGGTCACCCGCAGCGTAGCGGCGGGGGAGGCGGAGATTCTGAACCTGGCGGTCGATCCCAAGCTGCGCCGGCACGGCATCGGAGCCGCTCTGGTGCGTGAGGTAGTGAGGCAGTCGCCGGGAAACTGGTTCTTGGAGGTACGCGAGTCCAACCTACCGGCGCGCAACCTCTTCAGAAAGTTCGGGTTTGAGGAGATGGATCGCCGGCGCAACTACTATCAGGACAACGGAGAAGATGCGGTTGTCATGCGGCTGGAATCGTGCTAATGTCACAAGTGACGGCTGGGCCGGTAGGTGCCCGGCTGGTCCGGTTCAATGAATGCAGTGAGGTTGACCCGCCGAGCCTACGAACCCAAACACCCCACTCGACCCGACCGGTCCATCAGAGGAGGAACTTATCCATGCCACTGTCCCAGGAAGAGCTGAAAGCGAGCTTGATAGCGACCAGCGAAGAGTTTCGTCGTCTGGTCGCGGAACATGCTGAGTACAAGAAACAACTGGAGGCTCTTTCCTCACGTCCTTACTTGACTCCGCAGGAACAACTGGAAGAAACGCGGATCAAGAAGCTGAAGCTTCGCCTGAAAGACCAGATGCAGGAAATGATGGACCGGCATCGCGCCCAGCAGCCGGCCTGAAGACCGATCGCTCCAGGCCACGAGGTGGCACACGCGGGTCCCCTCTGGGTGGGCCTGTGCAGGCAGGCGAAAGCGCCTGCCCCGCTGGCCAAGACACAGGCTACACGCCACAAGCCACAGGCAAGGCTTTTCGGATTCGCGTGACCGCTTCCATCAAGTTTTCGTAAGAATTGGCGTAGCTGAGGCGGAGGTATCCTTCCCCGTATGCGCCGAAGGCGGTGCCGCTCAGGCAAGCTACTCCGGCTTCTTGCAGCAGGTGTTCGGCAAGTTCGGCGGAATCCATGCCGCTGTTGCGGATGTTGGGGAAGGCGTAGAATGCGCCGGCGGGGCGGGCGCAGCGGAATCCGGGCAACTGGTTGAGGCCGTCGCAGAAAGCGTCGCGGCGGCGACGAAACTCGGCCACCATGGCCTGGACCGCATCCTGCGGGCCGTCGAGCGCCGCCAGCCCGGCTCGCTGGGTGAAGCTGGCGGTGCAGGAATTGGAGTTTACCATCAGCTTGGTGACCGCTTCGACCAGCCATTCCGGCATCACGCCGAAGCCGATCCTCCAGCCCGTCATGGCGTAGGTTTTGGAAAAGCCGTCCAGGAGGATGGTCTTCTCCAGCATTCCGGGACAACTGGCGATCGAGGCGGGCGGGGGGCCGTAGTAAATGCGCGAATAGATCTCGTCGGAGAGCACCATCATGTCGCGGTTGCGCACCAGCTCTGCAATGGCGCGGATCTCTTCGGCTGGAATCACGCCGCCGGTGGGGTTCTGAGGGGAGTTCAGAATCAGCAGCCGGGTTCGGTCGCTCAGCTTGTCGCGGAGCAGATCCAGGTCGAAGGAGAAGCCGCGCTCCTCGATCAGGGGCATGGGAACGGGCACGGCCCCCGAGAATCGGATCATGGATTCATAGATGGGAAACCCGGGGTTGGGGTAAATCACCTCATCGCCGGGCTCGAGCAGGGCCAGCATGGGGAAGAAGATGATGGGCTTGCCGCCGGGCACGATGGCCACGTGCTGGGGGCCGACGCGGATGCTGCGGGTGCGGCTGACGTAACCAGCCACGGCTTCGCGCAGCTCCGGGTAGCCCTGGGTGGGTCCGTAATGGGTCCAGCCTTCATCGAGCGCGCGCTTGGCGGCTTCGACGATGTGCCGCGGGGTGGCAAAGTCCGGCTCCCCGATCTCCAGGTGGATGATCTTGTGGCCCTGCGCCTCCAGCCGGCGCGCCCGCTCCAGCACCTCGAAGGCGGTCTCGGTCCCAATCCTGTGCATCCGTTCAGCGAGTTTCATGCTAACTCCGAGTCTCCATCAAACAACCGCGGCGGGACATGCCCAAGCTTGCCATCCCCCAGTTTCCAGATCGGGCCGATTTGGCAAGCGCAATTCGGGGACAGGCAACGAATTTGTAAGGCAAAATTCGTCGCCTGTCCCCGAATTACGCGGGGTGTCACGCCATGAGCTGCAAAACTGGGGGATGGCAAGCATGCCCAGGGCCCGCCAACGCCGGCGACTGGTCCCATATAATAGTAAGCATAGCGCCTAAGAAGCTCTCCACGTTCTAATAGCTTTTTTCGTCATGCTGTTTAGGCGCATGGCGACTATTGCATTGCCTTATATGAGCGAAGCCGTCGAGCCGACCATCGCAGACACGCTGGAGCGGCAGAATCGGTTCATTTCCGACAACTTGCGCCGTATTTTTCTGCTGGTCTACCGCATGGTAGGCAACGTGGCCGACGCCCAGGACCTGACCCAGGAGGTTTTCATCAAAGCGCTCCAGCGCCAGGAGCAGCTCAGAGACACCGAAAAGGCGGCCCACTGGCTGTCGCGCATCGCCACCAACACGGCCATTGATTTTCTGCGCCGCCACGGGCGGGTCACCTTCTGCGAGCTGGAGGGGTTGCCTGAGCCGATCCGCACGCCCGCCGCACACAGCCCCGAACAGCTTGTGCTGCGCGCCGAGCGCAAGGCCCTGCTGGAGGACGGTCTCCAGGCGCTGACGGCGCGGGAGCGGGCGGCGTTGCTGCTGCGCGATGTCGAGGATCTGCCCGCCGAAGAGGTCGCCAGGCACTTGAACTGTTCGAAGGCGACGGTGCGATCGCACATCGCCAACGCCAGAATCAAGTTTCGCCGCTTCCTGGCCAAGAGGAGAACCTGATGCACCCGAGCGAATCCGATCTGGCCCTGTACGCCGGCGGGGAGTTGGGTCTGTGGAGCCGGCTGCGGGTGCGCCGTCACATGGTCCGCTGTGGCGCCTGCTACCGGCAGATCGAGGAGCTTCACGCGGTTCGGGAGTGGATGCAAACGCAAGACCAGTTGCCTCTTGAAATCAATTGGGGCCCTCTGGCGGCGGAGCTGAAGGCCAACATCCGGCTGGGACTTGCGGCGGGTGAGTGCGTGGGGCCGGCGGCGCGGGAGCGTGCGCCCATCCCCTGGCGCGCGGCCGTGGTCTTGCCGGTGCTGCTGCTGGTGCTGATCGGATGGTGGTTACAGAGCTGGCCCCGGCCCGCGCTGCGCGCCCCGAGAGCGGCTGCGCCGGCGACCATGGTTGTGAGGGCCAGCCCCGGAGAGATCGAGGTGGAGCAGAACGGCGAGGCCTTCGCGCTCCTGCATCCTGGCGCTACCGATGTGACTTTTTCCGTGAGCGGGCAGGGGGCTGGGCCCGCTATGTGGATGCCGAAACCGGCTACGTGACCATCAGCCATGTCTATGCGCAATAGGTTGGGCGTTGTTCTGTTCGGTGCCGCTCTGGCCGCCGGCGCGCAGCCGGGCGTGACCAATCCCCCCAGTTCGTTCAAAATCAACTTCCCGGCTGATTCCCCGGTGGCCCTGGTGAGCGCGGATTGGGGCGAGTCCAGGACCAATACGCTGGGTGGCGCCGTGGTCGTGGAGCTGCACGCGGCCCTTTCGTTGCGGAATTCCAGCCAGGGGCGGATTCGGGGCGTGACCTTGCTGGTGCTGGCCCAGGATGTCGCACCGGGCGGCAAAGCCTCGGTCTCGGTGCCCAGCCTGGATATCCGGCCCGGGGAGACTTTTCCCGTGCGCCTGGATATGCGCCTGCTGCGGCCCCTGCGCGTCGGCAGCGGGCCGCTGGTGGCGATCGACTTGGACGGCGTGCTTTTCGACGACTTGACGTTTTACGGCCCCAACCGGCTAAATTCACGCCGCTCGATGACGGTCTGGGAGTTGGAAGCCAAGCGCGACCGGCGGCACTTCAGGTCGATCCTGGAAGCGCAGGGGCCGGAAGGCCTGCGCAAAGAGATGCTGGCGAGCCTGGCGCGGCGGGACGAGCGGGCGAACCTGGACGTTCAGGTGACGCGCCGGGGGCGCGCCACCGCGGTGGCCGAGGAAGGGGAGCGCGAGGTGCAGTTCGCCTTCCTGAGGTTCCCGGAGACCCCGCTGGAACCTGTGAGCGGCTTGGCGCACGTCAGCGGCGGCGAAGCGCGTGCCCCGCGCGTGGAGGTGTTGAACCGCTCCGACCGCCCGGTCCACTACTTCGAAATCAGTTGGATCATCAGGGACCGGCAGGGGCGGGAGTTCCTGGCCGGCTCGGTGCCCGCCTTGGATCCGGCGCTGAAGCTGGCGCCCGGTCAGAAGAGCCAGATCTTCGAGGACGCCTCGCTGAAGTTCTCCCGCGCGCCCGGCCAGCCCGTCGCCATCGATGGCCTGACGGGGTTCGTCAGCCAGGTGGAGTTTTCCGACGGGGCGATCTGGATCCCCAGCCGCGCCGCCCTGGCCGACCCCCGCCTCCAGCGCGTGCTGGCTCCCTCGCCGGAGGAACAGCGCCTCTCCGACCTCTACCGCAGACGCGGCCTAGCGGCTTTGGTGAGTGAGCTGAAGAAGTCTTGAGGCCTCTGGCCACAGCGACTGCCCGTTCCATCGCCTTGTGCGCCTGGCGCCGGCTATCGAGCCCCGAGCAATGAGTCATGATTGTTCGCAGGAAGCGCCGAGCCATGACGGTGAGAGAAGAAGTGCAAAGGCTCCTCGACGAGATGCCCGAACAGCAACTGGGCGCGGTGCGCGAGTTCATAGAGGACTTGCGGTCCCCGGCGGAGGATGACGAACCCTTAAGTGCGGAGACGCTGGCGGCCATCCGGGAGGGGCTGGATGACATCGAGCGTGGTAACACTCTTGCGGTGCGGCAATACCGGCGGACTCGCGGCTTGTGATCTACCGGCAGAAGCTGTCCGGGCGTGGGGCCGCGGGTGGCCCTGTCGGATCTTCCCCCTATAGTTTCTGAGTAAGTATCTGTTATGCAGCAAGATGGGCAGCTTTTGGGCTTTGGATTGTAGGCATGTAATTTCTGGCATGAGTATTGCATTTCAGGTATAAGTGTGATATTGTGTCAGCATGTACGTGGCCACCGTTCCCAATCGCTCCTCCCCGCCCGCCATCCTCCTGCGCCAAAGCTATCGCCAGGGCGGCCAGGTCAAGTCCCGCACCCTGGCCAATCTCTCCCACTGGAACCCTGCGCGCATCGAGGCTCTCCGCCGCGCCCTCCGCGGTGACTTTGACCACCTCCCGGCCGAACCCGCCAGCGGCCTCATCTTCGGTCTCCTCTATGCCCTCAAGCAACTGGCCGAGTCCCTCGGCCTCACCGCCGCCCTCGGCAAAACCCGCCTCGCCAAACTGGCCCTGTTCCTGGTGCTCGCCCGCGTTGCCCACCAGGGCTCCCGCTTGTCCGCCGTGCGCTGGGCCGAAGATCACGCGGTCAGCGAAGTGCTCGGCCTCGGCTGCTTCGACGAGGACCACCTCTACGCCGCCCTCGATGATCTGTGCGCCCGCCAAGAGCAGATCGAACAGGCCCTCTACCGGCAGTACCTGCGGCGTCGCAGCGCTCCACCCACGCTGTTCCTTTACGACGTCACCAGCAGCTACCTGGAAGGCCAGCACAACGCCCTGGGCGATTACGGCTATCCACGCGACGGCAAGCGCGGCAAGCTGCAAATCGTCATCGGCCTGCTGGCCGACGGCGAGGGCGAGCCGTTGGCTGTGCGGGTCTTCGCCGGAAACACCGGCGATCCGGTAACGGTGGTGGATCAAATCAGGATTCTGCAAAGCCAGTTCGGAGTGCAGGAGTTGGTGTTTGTGGGCGACCGGGGAATGGTCAAGAGCAAGGGCAAGCAGGCGCTCAGAGAGGCCGGGCTGCACTATATCAGTGCAATGACGGACCCGCAGATTCGGCGCTTGCTCAGGGAAGGAACGTTGCAGATGGGTTTGTTCAGCGAAGAGGTGTGCGAAGTGGAGGCCGACGGTTTGCGCTATCTGCTACGCAAGAACGAGCTTCGAGGCGGCGCGGGAGCGGCATCGCTTGGAGGACAAACTGGCCAAGCTGAAGGGCAAGGTTGAGCAGCGCAACGAGCAGGTGCAGAAGTCCCCGCGCTCGAAGCCGGAAGCGGGCCCACGGAATTTGCAGCTCTGGGTGGCCCGCCACAAGCTCACCGGGCAGGTGGAACTGCGCTTGGAAGGACGAACGATGGTGCTGGAGCGCAACCCGGCGGCCATGGACCGGGCCCTGGAACTGGCAGGCTGCTACGTGGTGGTGAGCGACGTTCCCCAGCGACAACTGAGCGGGCAGGCGGTGCACGACAGTTACGTAAGTCTGCAAAAGGTGGAGCGGGACTTTCGGCAACTGAAGACCGGGCTACTGGAAGTGCGCCCGGTGTGGGTGCGGAAGGCGAGCCGTACGCGGGGCCACGTCTTCTGCTGCATGTTGGCGCTCAAGATCAGCCGCGAGATGGAGCGCCGGCTGCAAGCCAGGTTCGGGACCACGGACACCGATCCCCACGCCACCACCCTGCCGGATGCCATGGCGGCACTGTGCCGGCTGTGTCTGCTGGAATACCACATCGATGAGAAGACTACGCTGACGCGCCTGCCGAGACCGGATGCGCGGCAGCAAGAAATCCTTGCGGCACTCCGCGTTCAGTTGCCCGAGAAGTAGGCTGTAGGCAGAAGTCAATCG
>CAVRZY010000312.1:0-4892 GCA_963725415.1 uncultured Acidobacteriota bacterium
TAAGGGTTGCTGGGCCCGTTCGGCCCGAACACCTTGCTGGGGGCCACGCAATGCGCGTAGATGATCTGGTTCTTCGAAGTGTCGATGACGGGATCGGAAATGTAGCCGGGCCGGCCCACCAGGTTGGTCATCACTACCATGGTGATGGTGGATTGAAGATCGGCCTCGCAGGCGCCTACCAGCCCGTCGTTGTTGAACTGGAACAGCCCCAGGCAGGGATAGGCCGGCAGCTTGCCGCCATAGAACAAGCGCAGGCAGTCGATGGTGAGGGCCTGGGCTTGGTTCTGCGTCATCAGGTCCTGCATGGCGATGTACATGATTCCGGATTTGCCGATCTCTTCGCGAGTGGGCTCGACAATTCTCTGGGCGCCCTTGATCCAGAGGTTGGCGGCTTTCTGAGCGGCGGTCCGGTCGGCCTTGTTGTAAGCTTCGTTGAGCTGGTCCGAGGAGATTCTTTGAACCTTGGTCCCGAAGACCTCCTCGATGGCCCTGGCATCCGCGCCGGGCTCTCTGTCGAGCACGTCGAGGATGACGGAGGAACGCAGCTTCTTAATGCACTCGAAGGCCTTCACGGCCTGGACTACGTCTTCGAAGCGCGTGGAGGAGACCCCGGCAACTCTCAGGCCTTTTCTCCTGGCGGCTGCGTACTGGACCAGGAACTCGCCTGAGCCGGCGTACAGGTCGTCCACAAAGAGGGTCGGGCGGCCGGAAGCCGCAATCACCTGGGGCGCGCCGCACCAGATGCCCAGCATGTAGACCAGATACCCATCCACCTCTTGATCGGCTTCCAGGATCTTCTTGCCGTCATCGGTGTTGTTGGCTGTGACGGGCAAGAACTCGACTCGCGGGCAGGCCTGGCGCAGCCGCGCCGTGAGTTCCTTCTTTCGGCCCTCATAGTCGTAGCCCTGGTAAGGCCAAGTGGGTTTGTCCGGCGGGATGTGGGTGAAGACCAGCCGCAGTTTGGGCTTTTCCCCGTCTCCTGCCGCGGCTTGCGCCGGTGACATGGCCGAGCTGGGACAGGCCACGCAGGCCGCGCACCCGGCCAGGAATTCCCGCCGGCTTCTGGGTGGCAGGGTTCTGAGTTCCGTCATGGATTGGTTCCTCCCGTTGGAAGATGATACGCCTCTTGGGGTGTCCTGGGAAAGTCAGGGTTCGAAGGGCCACACAGCCGTGGTCGAGTAGCCGCCATCCACAGTGATGACCTGGCCGGTGATGTAGTCGGAAGCGCGGCTGCTGAGGAACACGGCCAGCGGGGCGACGTCCTGGGGGGTGCCGGTGCGCGGCATGGCCTGCACTCCCTTGAGCCACTCCCGCAAGGCCGGGCTTGCCACAACTGGCGGTTAAGGTCGGTCTCGATAAACCCGGGAGCGATGCAGTTGATCTGAATGTTGTAGCGGCCCCACTCGGCGGCCAGCGAGCGGGTCAGGCCGGCCAGGCCGGCCTTGGAATGGCGTAGACCACGATGTAGGGGAGGCCGAGGATGGACATCATGCTGCCGATGTGGATGATCTTCCCGCCCTGGCCGCGCGCGATCATGCGAGCGCCGATGCGCTGGGTGAGGTCTACAATTCCGTGCAGATTTGTCTGAAGAAGGCGGTCGTATTCCTGCTGGGTGAAGTCCAGGAAGGCCTTGCGGAGGTTGATGCCGGCGACGTTGATGAGGATATCGACATCGCCGACGGATTCGGCGGCAGGGAGCGGATGGAGTTCGGGTCAGCGACATCCAGGTGGAGGGCCTCGGCCTGGCAGCCGGCTCCGCGCAGGGCCGCGGCGTGCTTTTCGAGGGCATCCAGGGAGCGGGCCGCGAGCAGGGTACGAGCTCCGGCGGCGGCCACCGCCTGCGCAATCGCAAGCCCGATTCCCCGGCTGGCGCCTGACCACCAGGGCGGTTTTTCCGGAAAGGGAGAACGGGGTGTTCGAGCGGCATCAGGCCACCAACTCCTTGACCAATCGTCCGGCGGCGAGATGGTGCGGGGCGGGCGCCAGGTCCAGGATCGCGTAATGGTGCGAAGAAGATCGGCGGGGGAAACGGGCAGGTCGGTGACTTCTTCCCCGGTTCTGTCAGTAGCGCCCAGTACGCGGCCGCCGGGGAGGCCGGCTCCGGCCAGCAACGATGGACCAGGCTCTGGCATGATGGTCACGGCCGGCTTGGACGTTGATCCTGGGCGTGCGCCCGAACTCACCGAGCGCGATCACCAGAGTGGTCTGGAGCAGGCCTCGGTCATCGAGGTCCTGGAGCAAGGTGGCGAAAGCGCGGTCGAACTCGGGCAGCAGGCGATCCTTCAGCCTGCGGAAATTGCCGGCATGGGTGTCGTAGCCGGAGTGGGTCAGCATCTGGAAGCGCAGGCCGGTTTCGACCCTGCGGGGGGCCATCAGGCACTGCTGGAGGAAGCCGGGCTGCGGGGCGCGGCGCTGTCAGCAGGCTCGGGAAACTCTCGGCCGGGGGAGAGCGGATGGCCGGTCCGGAGGTAATGAGAGGCGCGCTCATGATTGGTTTCGCCGGAGCACACGGAGCGCAGGATGGTGAAGTGATGAGCGTGCCTGGAGGTCAGGGGGAGATGCTCGCAAATCCGGATGCCCGGGACGCTAGTGGAGATGGGCCGGAAGAGGCCCCGAATCTCGCGGGGCGCGTGGGGCTTCATGTCGAAGGTGTCCAGGTGGCTCGACCCGCCGCTCTGCCAAATCAGAATGCAGGAGTTCCGGGCGCGCTGCCAACCGAAGGCGCCGAGGGCGCTGATCTGAAGGAAATCTCTGCGGGCTAATAAAGACGAAGCTTGGTTCATGTTCCTTAAGATTGTATACAATCTTGGGCGGGGAGTTTCGCGCGTTTCGCGCAAAGACGCAAAGGTTACGCAAAGGACGCAAAGAAGAGAATGCAAAAGCTCAGGATTGCTGTGATTGCTGGCGATGGGGTTGGGCCGGAGGTGATCGGCGGAGCGAAGAGGGTTCTGGAGAGGGTCGGCGAGCGGCATCCCATCGAGTTCGCGTTTGAGGATCTCAATTGGGGTGCGGAGTACTATTTTCAGCACGGGCGGATGATGCCGCCTTCGGCTCTGGAGATTCTGGGGGCCTGCGACGCGATTCTGCTGGGAGCGGTGGGGCATCCGGATATCCCGGACCACGTGACGCTGAACGGGCTGCTGCTGCCGATCCGGCGCGGGTTTGACCTGTATGCCAACGTGCGGCCGGCGGTGCTGTATGCGGGGGTGGAGTCGCCGCTGGCGGGGCGCAAGGCGGGAGATATCGACCTGCTGGTGGTGCGCGAGAACACCGAGGGCGAGTACGCGCCGGTGGGCGGCTTCCTCTATCACCAGCAGCCGCACGAGGTGGCCATCCAGACGGCGGTGTTCACGCGGCGGGGAATCGAGCGCGTGGTTCGGTTTGCTTTCGAGCTGGCCCAGCGGCGGAACCAGAAGAAGCGCGTCACTTCGATCACCAAATCCAACGCGCAGGCCTTCGGGATGGTGCTGTGGGACCGGGTTTTCGCGAGCGTGGCGGAGCAATTCCCGAACATCGAGACCGAGACGCTGCTGGTGGACGCGGCGGCCATGAATTTCGTGCGGCGGCCGGAGAGTTTCGACGTGGTGGTGGCTTCGAACCTGTTCGGGGACATTCTGAGCGACCTGTCGGCGATGGTGACGGGCAGCATCGGGTTGGCGCCGAGCGCCAACCTGGAGCCCACGCGGCGGCATCCGTCGATGTTCGAGCCGGTGCACGGATCGGCGCCGGACATTGCGGGGAAAGGGATCGCCAATCCGCTGGCAGCGATTTTATCGGCGGCCATGATGCTGGAGCACCTGGGGCAGAGCGAGGCGGCGGGGGCGGTGGAAAGGGCGGTAAGGGCGGTGCTGGCGGAGGGCCAAGTGCGGACGCCGGACCTGGGCGGGGACAGCAGCACCCACGAGGTGAGCGAAGCGGTGGCGGGGAGAATTGGGTAGCCGCGACGCTACGCGGGCAGGTGGAGGCTCAAGCAGGACGGGTGGAGAAACCGAGAGAGGCGGAAGGCCCGAAACTGCGTAGAGTTGCGGGGTGGGGAGGGCTACGTTTGGGGCTGGGGAAGAGGGGGCTCGAAGAGAAAGAATTGGCTTCCCGAGTGCAACAACGTAGTGTTTCGGCGTTGTTCAACGGAGCCCGGACACCGGCAAACTGACTGAGGGCAAAGGGCTTCGGTAAGCGGCGAGCCCTGCTGGACGGTTTCAAAGCCCGGACGTTCGCAGCGACGTTGCGCTTGGGCGGCCAAGGGCTACTGTGCTAGCGGCGCTAACGCCCCCGTGCTGGCGACCTGGACTCGAGGTACGCGATTCGGATTGACTGTCCCGCGTGGCCTGGGAGTTCCCGGTCGCCTTTGGGTCTCAGTGAGCGCCGGGGCTTCATTCAAGTGGCGGACTTCTCCAACCGCATCGGCGTTCTGATTTTCTTGTCGATGGCAGCTTCGTACATGGTTGTCGTGGTGGGTCTGGCGGCGCTCAGCCCTCATGTGAGACGGAACACCCAAGTCGTCATCAAAGCGATCGAGACGGCTGTCCAGCGTGGCGACGAACGGCGAAAGAGGCGAGGCGACGTTCCTTCAAGACGGGTTGGCAGGAAGCGCAACGGCTAGATTGGAGATTCCTACCTACCTCACCGTAAAGTAGAACGGCGTTGAGGTGCTCCCACCGGAACTGACGGTTATGTACCAGGTCCCAGCTGAACCTAGTGTCACGATCATACGGAAGTGGGTAGAGTCAACATATTGAATCTGCGCCCCACTGAGGTTGGTTCCACCAGATCCCCAGTTTATGTATACGGTAAGACCCGATTGAAAACCTGTGCCGTAAACGTCGACTGTCTGGTTAGAACCGCTGTGAAGTGGGCTCGAGGGACTAATGCTGCTTACACTTAAGGGCGCTCTT
>CAVRZY010000313.1:0-9001 GCA_963725415.1 uncultured Acidobacteriota bacterium
ACCACATACGTGACCACTCGGAAGATCGGAAAGGGGCCGCGGTTCGCTCGCTAATGCCGCTCGGCGAGCTGACCACCACGCTGAAGTTCCATCCGGTCAGAAAGGAAGTTGTCTTTCACCAGGCCAAGACCGTGGCCAACATCGACGAAGACAAGGCCTGCCGCACCAAGCTGGCCGCCGAGGTCAAGGATATCCACAAGCTGATGGGCGAATGGGACCGCTGGGGCTGGCACCGCGTGACTTTCTACGGCGACCTCAAGCAACCGCTGGAAACCATCAGCGCCCTGCTGGGATTCACTATGGTGGTGGAAGGCTAGTGGGGCAGGCGGTTTCGCCTGCCATTTTCACTGTCTCGCACCTAGGCTGCTGGAAGGCTGAGGCGGGCCTCGCTCAAGACCTCCACCAACGCATCCAGGTGCTGCGGCTGGGTGCGGTAATTGGTGATGCAGGCCCGCAGCACTGGGATGGACTGGCGCAGGCGCGCGGTCGAGATCCAGGCTTTCCCCGAGCGCACCACCTCCTGGGCGATGGCCTCCAGATACGAGCCCAACCTGCCATTGGGGTGCGTTCCGTCAATGAAGCAAACCACCGGCAGGGGCGTCGAGTTGACGATCTGCCAGCCCGACGCGGCCAGCTTCTGGCGCAGCAGGTCGCCCATGGCGGTCTGGTGCTCGATGGCCTCGGCGTATCCGCTCCAGCCGGCCACCAGCAGGGACAGAAAGACTTTCAGACCGATGAACCGCCGCGACCATTCGAGCGAGCGGGTGTAAAGATCGACGACATCCAGGCCCGCGGCCTCACGGGGCATGTAATCGGTGGCGATGCCGAAGGTGCTGCGGAGGATGGTGGGGTGGCGGGTGAGGTACAAACCCGCGCCCATGGGGACCGACAGCCACTTGTGGGCGTCGAAGGTGATCGAGTCCGCCATCTCGATGCCGTCCAGCAGGCCGCGCAGCTTAGGCGAGAGCACCGCCGCGCCTCCCCAGGCCGCGTCCACGTGCAGCCATAGCTTCTCCTCCGAGGCAAGCTGGGCCATGCGAGCGATGGGGTCCACGACGCCCGCGCTGGTGGTTCCGGCCGTGGCCACAATCATGAACGGCCGGCGGCCTTGGCACCGGTCCCGATGAATGCCGCTCGCCAGGGCGGTCATATCCATCCGCAGCCGCTCGTCGGCCGGTATTTCGTGAACCGCCTCGGTCCCTAAACCCGTCAAGCGGGCCGCCTTCAAAAAGGAATGATGGCACTCTGAGGACACGTAGAACACCGGCTCGATGGCCAGCGCCCGCAAACCCCTCCACAGGAATTCCGGGAAGGCCTCTGCCAGCGCCGTCAGCAGAGCGGTGTGATTGGCTTCGGCGCCGCCGCTGGCGAAGACGCCGTCGGTGAGCGCGGGATCGTAGCCGAAGCGGGCACCGAAGGCCCGGATCAGGTGTAGCTCCACCTCCACGGCGAAGGGGCTGTGACTCCAGGCCGCAAGCTGCGGGTTGAAGGCCGCTGCCAGAGTGTCTGCCGCAATTCCCATGGTGGTGGGCGCGGGATTGAACAGCCCGAAATATTGGGGGTGCGGAGTGTGCGTCTGGTACCGGGTGAGGCCCTCGAGCACAAACTCCAGAGCCTGCTGCGGCGCCAGCGGGCGGCTGAAGTCCACCCCGCCCAACAGCGCACGCACCTTTTCCGGATCCAGTTCGGGGGTCACACGTCCCGCCTCGACCTGTTCCAGGTAGGTCTCCAGGCCCTGGATGAGCTGCCGCCATAAATCCAGGCGCGTTGACTTTTCGACCAGCAACATGTGTAGAGAGCCTATCGAAAGATTAGCACTAAGGCGCCCAGGACTCCGCCAACAAAGGCTGACAACATGCCCCGGCGAAGCAGGGCATACTTACGCGTGGTAATGGCGGCCAAGGTGAACACGTTGGTGGCTAGTTCCTCGGCCATCTCTTCCATCGACTTGGCGCAGAGCTGCCGCCAAAAATCAGGCTGCGCGCCGTGCTGGAGAACGCTCTCCCAGTAAACGAAGCCCGCAGCCGGCGTCTTCTTGAGTCTGGGGATGACGCACAGAATGCAGAAATACACCCCCAGGATGAGGCACAGGAAGGCCGCCACCGAAGCCAGGGTCTCCCAACGGTACCAATGCACCCCGAGGCCCGCCGCAAATGCTTCATGCACCTTGGTCTGGTACAAGGCGCCGATCAAGCTGCTGGCCACCACCAGAGTGGTAGTAGCCCTCGAATCAGCGGAACCTACGTAGTGATCCATGTACTTGTGAACTTCCCAAAGGAATTTGAGCCGTTCCTCGGAAGCCTTGTCCGCTTCCCATGGCTTGGCGAGCCGCGAACCCGTAGCGCCCTGCTTCTCGATCCCGTTATCTTCCACAGAGATGCTCCCAATCTTTAGTCTGGCTGAGTATGTGTAACCCTGGCCTGCGTTTCGAAAAGCCTATCATACCTGTTCGGCGGCTGGGCTGATGCTCAGCGCGTCAGGTGACTGAACTCCGACAGCGCCGCCTGGTCGCGGTAGGCTTGGCCGCGGGGCTCGATGGACAACACCTGCACCGTACGCTGGTCAAGGCTGGTGTTATCCCAGCTTGCGGGCGAGGACGGCGTAGTCGAGGCTACCGAAGAAGGCGGCGCGGAAGTCCTCCGGGAGGGAGGCCAAGGAGGGTATCGACTCAAGGGCTGGAGAGAGGCGTTCAACCTGGACCTGCCCGAAGCCGGATTCCTCCAGGTAGAAGACCAGCAACTGAGGCGGGATGGGCCGCTCGTGGGTGGGGTCGATGTAAAAGTGGGTGGCGAAGATGGCCAGCGATTCCGGGTTGGGCGTCTCGATCACCAGCAGGCCGCCGCGGGATAGCTTGGCGGAGGCGAGCCGGACCAGTTCCGGAAGGCGGGCAGGCGGCAGGTGCTCGATGAGCTGGGCACAGAAGATGCCGTCCAGCGCGTAGTCAGCGAGGCCGGCGAGGTAGGCGAAGAGGTCGGCGGTTTCGGCCTCGAGTCCCTTGTGGCGGCACAGGGCCACGGATTCCTGGTCGAGGTCGATGCCGCGAGCCGGGACGCCGGCGCTCTGGAGGAGCTCAAGGAACTCGCCGCGTCCGCAACCCAGATCCAGCACGTTCTGACAGCCCTGGAAGTGCGGGACGTAGAGCCGCTGCTTCTCACGCACGTACTCTTCGGTGCCGCGGAAGCGATCGGCGAAGCGCAGCCAGTCGATGGCAGGCAGGGAGAGCGCGGCAGGCGCGGCCGCGGCGGGCGGGAGAGGTTGGATGGAGGCGGCGCGCTGGCGGACCACGCGCAGCTCGGTATGGATGAGCCGCTCGTAGTCGAGGCGGATCTTCTCCAGGTCGGCCCACAGCCGCTTCTGGATCTCCAGAGCGAATCGCTCCAGGGCCACGTTGAAGTCGGAGTGCTGGGTCTTCATCAGGTCGCGGAAGTTGGCTTCCATGAGCGTGACCCGATGCTGAAAGGCGGCCTGGAGGTCGGCCACGCTGCGCAGGAACTGGACCTCGTTGGTGGCCAGTTTGCGCTCCCAATCGACGCGCCACTCGGCCCAGTGGGAGCGCACGTCCTTCAACTCCTCGGTCTCACGCTTCAGCTCGGCGACGCGGCCGCTCAGCTCGACGGCCAGCGCGCTGAGGGCGCGGTTGTTCTCGTTGAGGGCTTCCAGGATGGCCTCAATGGAGGCCATCACGCCGCGATTGAACTCGACCTGTTCGCGGACGTGCCAGTCGAGCGAGCGGGCCACCAGGCGTTTGAGGGATTGGATGAGGTTGTTGAGGAGGCCGGGCGGTCGGGGATTGACGCTGCCGATGGAGGCGACCTTGACCTCGGCGGTGTCGCGGGCGTGGAGGATGGGCAGGAGATCGGGCAGGGGGATGTTGGCGGCAGCCGCGCCGCCGGGATGGCGCGCGCGGACGCGCTCGCGAATCTCGCTGATGATGGCGCCGAGCTCCTCGGTCTTCAGGTCGGATTCATCGGCCACGTTTCTTGCTCCAGCTTGCAGTCACCTTGGCATGAATGCCGCCTCGCGGCGTGAAGTCGCCCATCACCGTGACAGAGAGCGGCTTGACGGCGGCCACGATGTCGCGCAAGAAACGGTTCACCACGTTCTCATAGAAGATGCCGAGATTGCGGTAGGCCAGGGCGTACATCTTGAGCGACTTGAGTTCCAGGCAGAGCTTGTCGGGGACGTACCAGATGGTGACGGCGCCGAAATCGGGCAGCCCCGTCTTGGGGCAGACGGAGGTGAACTCGGGGATGACGATTTCGATCTCGTAGCGGCGAAACTGATTGGGCCAGGTTTCGATCTGCGGCAAGGGGGCGTCCATGCCGGAGCGGGCGTGTTGTTCGGTGTAGGCTTGCTTCTTCATTGTTGAACCAGAGTCTTAGCCAGGTTAGTCAGGAACAGGCCGACGTCGGTGACCACGCCGACGGCCTGGCCGGTGCCGCGATCGCTGACCTTGGTGACCACGGCGGGGTTGATATCGACGCAGACGATCTTGACGCAGCTTGGGAGCATGTTGCCGACGGCGATGGAATGCAACATGGAGCCGAGGCAGAGCACCAGGCCGGCGTCCTTGAGCTGGCGGGCATAGGCGTCCTGGGCCTGGTTCATGTCGGTGATGGTCTCGGGCAGGGGACCGTCATCGCGGAGGCTGCCGGCGAGAACAAAGGGGACATTGACGCGGATGCACTCGAAAAGGATACCGCTGCGGAGGCGTCCGCTGGAGACGGCGCCGCGGATATCGCCACAGCGGAAGATGGCGTTGATGGCGCGCATGTGGTTGCGGTGGCCGTGTTCTTCGAGGCGGCCGTCGGAGAGGCGCACGCCGAGGGAGGTTCCGAACAGGGCGGCCTCGACGTCGTGAACGCCCAAAGCGTTGCCGCTCAAGAGGCCCTGCACGAAGCCGTGGCGGATAAGGGTGGCCAGTCCCTCGGCGCCGCCGGTGTGGACGACCACGGGACCGGCAACCACCAGGACCTTCTTGCCGGCGGCGAGGGTGTGGCGGATGAGTGCGGCGGTCTGGCGGACGGCGGTATCGACCTGGCGCTCGGAGGAGACGCCGTTGCTCATAAAGGCGAAGGCCAGGCGGTCGCGCTCCTTGGCTTCGGGGAGGACGCGGATGCCGCGCAGGCCGACCACCACCCGGTCGCCGGCGCGGATATCGCGGAGGCGGCGGCAGCGGGGGCGGCCCTCCTCGATCACGATGAGGGCGTCCATGCGCTGGTCCTCGGCTTCCACCCATTGCTGCTGATGCCGGACCAAGGTGCGGTGGTTGGTGGTGGAGTAAAAGTCGTCGGGGGCGCAGTGATCGCGTTCGACGACTGCCAGCGTGGCGTCGGCGGAATCGGCCGGGGTGCAACCCAGGCCGTGCAGGTGGCTGAGGATGCTCTGGATCGATTCGCGGCTGGAGGCCTCGACCCTGAGGCGCAGGTAGGAAGGCTCGCTGTTGGTCTTGCCGATGCGGAACTGCTCGACCTCGAAGTGGCCGCTGTATTGGACCACCGTGTCGAAGATCTGCTCCATGATGTGGGAGTCGATGAGGTGGCCTTCGGTTTCGACCACTTCCTGAAACGCGGGGGCGGTAGAGTCGGGGTTCATGGTTGGTACTGTATACAGTCTAGCTTAGCTGCTAGCTGCTGGCCGCTCGCTGAGGCTCGCGGCTATTTGGTGGCCAGCCAGGCGAGGAAGAGGCCGTCAGGGGCGACGTCTTCCCAGTAGGAGATGAAGCGGCTGGAGACCTGGCGGCAGTGGCGCCGAGCAGGCGTTCGAGCTGCTTGCGGCGGAACCACCGCTCCCAATCGGGGGTCTCCAGGCGGCCCCATTGCTCGGCGTTCTTGTCGATGATCACGATGCGGCCGCCGGGTTTGACGACGCGGCAGATCTCGGCGACGGCGCGCTCGATATCGACGGCGTGCTCGAGGGATTCGGTGGCGTAGGCGGCGTCGAAGGCGGCGTCGCGGAAGGGCAGCTCGGTCATGGAGCCGGCGCAGACGCGGATGGTGGGCGGCGACGAACTTGAGCATCGGCTCGGCGAGGTCCAGGCCCCAGATTTCGGCGGCGGGGTGGCGCTCGGCGAGGATGCGGGCGAAGCGGCCCTTGCCGCAGCCGACGTCGAGGACGCGGCGGCCCGCCAGGTCGCCGAAGAATTCGAGGATGAGCTGGACGTGGTAGATGCGGGGATCGATGGTGGAGGGGAAGTGCTCCTCGTCGCGCGCGGCTTCCTCGAAGGAAGTGCGGATGCGGCGGCGCAGATCCGGCGTCAGCTCGGTCTGGCGACCTGCGCGGGAAACAGCCTCTCGAAGAACACGTTCAGGCGCGGGTCAGGAAGATGGGCAGACCCGGCCTTGTTGGCGTAGTTGGGCCGGTAGCGCTCGGTGTTGTACATGGTCTCGACATCCACCATGCGCGGGCCGAGCTTGGGATCGGGGATCGGGCACCGTGCGTAGCAGCCGTTGACGATGGCCATCATGACGCCGGTGCTTGTCCTCGAGCAGGCAATCCATGGCCATGTTGCCGAAGGTGCTGGCGACCATCTTGTCGACGAAATCGGGCTCGCCGCTGCGCAGCTCGTAGGTGAGGTCGCTGACGACGGTTTCCTCCTTGGTGCGCTTCTTGATCTCGTCGCTCAGGTCCTCGCCGACGTCATCTTCTTGCGGTGGCCGAAAGCGTCGGGCTCGCCGTACTCGCGCACCTGATAGCCTTCCCACTCGGCGCCCTCGGAAAGGACGCACGATGGAGTAGTTGCTGGGGTTGTTGCGCTTGTCGTTGAGCAGGAGGTCGATGAGCTTCTCCAGGTCGAACTTGTGCTCGGGGATGCCGCAGCGGATGGAGGTGACGTAGGCGGTATAGAGCGCGGTGTAGCCGGCGTCGCGGCCGAAGACGCGGAAGATGCCGACGCGCTCGTGCGAGCCGACCGTGGTGCGCTGGCGCTGGATGGCGTCGGTGGCGCGGGTGATGGCGGTGGAGAAGCCGATGCAGTACTCGGTGTTGCGCACGTCGTTGTCCATGGTCTTGGGGATGGCGATCACCTTGACGCCGAGCTTGTCGAGCTTGGCGGCGTAGCTGAGCGTGTCGTCGCCGCCGATGGCGATGAGGTAGTCGATCCCAGAGCCTCGAGGTTCTTGAGGACCTGCGGGGTGAGGTCGTAGACCGTGGTGGTGACGCCCTTCTTGGTGACTTCCGTCTTGGGGAAGTCCGCGTCCTTGAGGTGGTCCGGGAGGGCTCTTCATCTTGGAAGGATTGGTGCGGGTGGTGTGCAGGAAGGTGCCGCCGGTGCGGTCGATGGTGCGCGTGTTGTCGCGGTTCAGCGGCAGAATGTAGCGCGTCTTGCTGGCGGGGTCCTCGAGGTTGACGTGGGTGAGGCCTTCCCAGCCGCGGCGGATGCCGGTCACCGCAGCAATTGATCTCGCTGCCGCGGTAGACGACGCCCTTGATGACCGAGTTGAGTCCCGGGACATCGCCGCCGCCGGTCAAGATTCCGATGTGTCTGGATAGCATCAAGCTGATTATAGCGAACGCGGGAAGAGGAGATTTCGCGCAAAGACGCCAAGGAAAAGCTCAAGGCCGCAAAGGAAAAAGCCAATGCGAAGAAAAAGGCTATGCAAAGAGAAAAGACTATGCATAGAAAAAAGACAAAGACTATGGGGGGTCGGTGCGGAAGGGGGAGGCGGGGAGGCCTTCCTTGTTGATCAGGTTGCAGAGTGGGTCGTCGGCCCAGGCATAGCGGACGGCGACGGGGTCTTTGATTTCGGGGTTGGAGACGAGGACGGAGTTGCCGTCGAGGGTGGCGGTGGCGGGGAGGAAGTTGCCGTCTTTGGCGGCGATGGTGAAGCCGGTCAGGGCGCCGCCCCCACGCGCTTCCAGACCGCTGCCAACATGATCGAACCAGAGGCGGAGGCGGCTACCCTCCTTGGTGAGCTGCCGGAAGATGGGGCCGGAGTGGACGAGGTTCTCGCCATAGGCGATGGCGCGAGCGGCCAGAGCGAGGCGGCGGCCGACGTCCTGCTTGTTCTTGGGGTGGATGTCTTTGGATTCCCCGATATCGATGGTGACGGCCATGGCGGTGTCGCGCAGGGCCAGGGTCGAAAGCTGCGATTCGCGGAGTTCGGGCCAGAGACCGTTGGACTGGAAGTTGGCGAGCTGGACGAAGAGGAAGGGGAAGCTGCCCTGGCTCCAGGCGCGGCGCCAGTCCTCGATCATGGCGCGGAAGAGACGGCGGTAGGGGAGGGCGTGGAGCTTGTTGGCGTTGGATTCGCCCTGATACCAGATGACGCCTCGGATGGCGAAGGGGGTGAGGGGAGCGATCATGGCGTTGTAGAGGCCGGCTGGGGTGTTCTGGTGGCCCGGGCCGACGGGTGGGCGGGGCTGCGCGGGCGGGGTCTTGCCTTCTGCTTTGGCTGCGGCGGCGGCCTGCTTCCATTCCTGGAACTGCTTTTCGAATCGCTGCTGACCGGCGGGGTAGTCGGCGAGGACCTGTTGCCACTCATCGAGGACGTACTTGAGGGCGGGGTCGGCTTCCAGGGCCGGGCGGCTGGTCCAGGACTGAGCCGGGGTGCCGCCCCAGGCGGACTGGATCATGCCTACGGGGACACGCCGACGCTGGTGGATTTCGCGAGCGAAGAAATAGCCGACGGCGGAGAAATTGGGAACGGTGCCGGGGCCGCAGAGCTGCCAGGCGCCCTCGACATCCTCGGCGGGCTGATCGGCCACCTTGAGCTTGACCTGGAAGAGGCGGATCCTGGGCAAGTCCGCCTGAGCGATCTCCTGTTCGGAGTTGTTGGAGCGGGATACGGGCCAGACCATGTTGGACTGGCCGGAGCCGACCCAGACTTCGCCGACCAGGACGTCGTTGATGAGGAGGGTGTTGCGGCCGGAGACGGTCATCTGAAAGGGGCCGCCGGGCTGGAGCGGCATCAGGTAGAGCGCCCACTCCCCTTCGGCATCGGCGGTGGTGGAGAGTTTCTGGGACTGGAAGGCGATGGCGACGGTCTCGCCGGGTTCGGCG
>CAVRZY010000314.1:0-12955 GCA_963725415.1 uncultured Acidobacteriota bacterium
TTGCGGTCTCCAGCGACGGCGAGGACACGTGGAAATCCCGCTGCCGGACATCCCAAAATGAGATTTGGAAAGGAACTCTCGTATGAATCATTTCACGCCGATCGCTTCTCGCATCTGGCGCGGCCCTGGCGGTCCAGCCGGCAACCCGGCTCGCCGCGGCCAAGAAAAAGCTCGCTGGCCTCAGACTCGGGGTCACCGATTGGAACCTCCGGAAAACCGGAAACATCGAGGCCATCGCCCTCGCCAAGACCCTGGGCTTCGAAGGCCTCGAGGTCAGCCTGGGGCGAAAGCCCATGGACAACAAGCTGCCGCTCGATAACCCGGCACTCCAGGCCCGCTACCTGGCGGAGGCCAAGAAGCACAAACTGGCCTTAGCCGGGACTTGCCTGGATATCCTGCACGTCAATTACCTGAAGAGCGACAAGCTCGGGCAGAAGTGGCTGGCCGACGCAATCCCCATTACCAAAAAGCTTAAAGCTCGCGTCATTCTGTTGCCCTTCTTCGGCAAAGGCGCCCTCCAGACCCCCCAGGAGATGGACTACGTGGGTGATCTCCTCAGAGAACTGGCCCCCGAGGCCCAAAAGGCGCGAGTCTTGCTGGGCCTCGAAACACCATCTCGGCCGCAGACAACGTCCGCATCATGGACCGCGCCAAATCCCCGGCCGTCCTGGTCTACTACGACGTGGGAAACTCCACCAACGCCGGCTTCGACCCGGTCAAAGAGCTCCTCTGGCTCGGCAAGAGCCGCATCTGCCAGATCCATCTCAAGGACAGGGGCTATATGGGCGAAGGCAAGATCGACTTCCCCGCCGTCATGCGCGCCATCGCCGACATCGGCTTTGAAGGCTTCGCCAATCTGGAGACTTCGGCCCCCTCCGGCTCCATCGAGAACGATATGCGCCGCAACCTCAAGTTCGTTCGCGATCTGATCGCCCAGATCCGCCAGGCCTGACAAGCTGTCTTACTACCCGCAAAAACCGGGGACTGACACCATTTGCCGCCCCTGCAAATGGCTGTCTGTACCCGGTTTTTGCCGCGTTTCATGCCCACTGTCCCACAAGACGCTGCCGGAGAATCCATCGTCGTCAAACCGATCCTCGATCAGCATCCACCCCTGGGAACGCTGGGACTCAATGAACGCGCGACAGGCCTCGTACTGGATCTGGCAGGACGGCAACTCGTCGCCCGGCAGCGTCTCGGGAAGCTCGCTTAGGTAGCGGATCTCGACGCCACGGCGGATCTCCTCTTCAGGTGGCTCCATAGAGGACCTTGCCGTACTTGTGCGCCGGATAGGCGATGCCGCCGATGATGTTCTTGGTCGCCTCGAACCGCTCTGTCGCGATAATGAGCACGTCGATCGGTAGGTCGACGTTGCCAATGGCGTCGCGTATCTTTAGAGACTCCTCGTGCCGGTTCTTCGGCGCCGGTTCGACGATGAGCAGGTCGATGTCGCTGTCCTCGTCATGTGGCCAGTCGCGGCGGAGCCGAACAGAATGATCCTGTCGGGCCGCGCAACGCTCAGAACGCGCCGGACGATTTCGCTCAACAGCGTTTCATCAACGCCCATTCGGTCTCATGATGGTCCATTTACCATCCCCCGAACTGGCCGGTATTCGAAAGCACCTCCCGGGGACCTCTCTCAACCGGGCTGTCAACTAACACGGGCTGTCAAGCGGAGAAGAGAGAGATTTCGAGGCCAAACGGGCAGGGTCCGGGCTCAACCGTCGTGGTTGAGAGCGCACCCCGGACCGCGCGTCCATGTTGAACGCCCTTCTTAACCATCCGCCGTTCGAGATCCACTCCAAACGGCGTTTTCTGGCATGGCTGAACTCTTCTGCCTGTGTGCTCGTCTATAATGCCGTCATGCTCGCCGGGTTAAAGAGACACGTCCTCGCGTTCCTGTTTGTTTTGGCCGCACTGGGCTTGGTCCCCGCTTACCTGCGGGCCTATACGATAGTCGGCGGGTCAGAAATTCCTACGGTCCTATTGGGGGACAAGATTGTCGTGAACAACGCCGCCTATATTCTGAAGGTGCCTTATTCGAACGCGAAGCTTTTTCGGACTGGTTCACCCAAAAGGGGCGACTTCGTTTGCCTGCAAATCCCGAACAACTCTCGGCTGAAAGGTGCGTTCTTCAAGCGAATCATGGGCCTTCCTGGAGAGACTATCGAACTGCGAGAAAACCGCGTCCTGATCGACGGTCGGGCCCTTTCCGTGAAGGCTCTCAATCCAGGGGAATTCACATGGGTTCCCAAAGCGCATCCGATAGGGTCCATCGTGGAAAACGAGGATGGGCATTGGATCACATATACTCCCGGGAAGAGCGAGAACCGAAATCATCCACCGACTCGGCTAGCAGATGGCCAATACTTCCTGCTCGGCGATAATCGCGATGGCAGCTTTGATTCGCGTGAGTTCGGGCCGGTTTCTGAGGACTTTTTTCTGGGCAAAGTGATCGCCATTTTCCCAACGGGGGAACGGGCGAGATAGATGCCCGTTTTAGCCTCATCCTTACCAATGATCCGGAAGGTGGTGCGACTCCGGTCTCATCACGGTCCACTCGGACGCGATCTGGTAAATCGAACAACGGTCCTGGTGAGGTGGCCGGTTCGAGTCTCGACTGGGGTATCATGAGCGCTCGAACTGGCAAGTTCAAGAAGCAGAAGAGCAAAACCAGCAAACAGCGAAACTGGGGTGGCTCCCCAAGCTGGACGCTTTTCGAACTCAGGTGCCCGCTGAATTCATTTCCGTCTGACCTCCCAGGATTCCGGTGAGTGGGCGGAATTGCCGCCGCCAGGTCCGGAGTCCAAGGGTCGGACCTTATGTGTGGGAAAGAGTTCGTTGAGAGCTGCGGTGCCGTTTGGAGCGAGATTCGACCTGACTCAACCGCGGCCGCGGCTACTCGATCCATATGCAGCGACCATCACTCAAACAACCAGCGATAGGAAAATCTCTTGTATGGTGAACGTCCGAACATTGAAAGGATTGCTTGAAACAACAGTAATACGACTGTCGGCAAACTTACGAACCACACCACGTACTGAGAGAGGCAGAAGCCCGCTCCGCCGGGAGCGCCCACCACCGGGTTGCTGTTGGCGGCGGCTGGTGCTGCCGAAGAGGATCGAGAACTGGTCGCTAACCAGCTTGCAGCAGCGATTGGTGAAGACGGGTGGCCGATTGCTCAAGCACGCCCGGTATTGCTGGCTGCTGTTGGCAGAGAGCCACCTGACCAGGCGGCTCTTCGGGCGATGGTAGGAAGGATTGCCGCCTTGCCGGTGGCGGCGGGGTAGACGGAGGCGGTTGGCGCAGCCAAATGAAGCGACCGGGCAGGGAACGTCGGAGAGGTGTCCATGGAATGCAATGGAAACACAGGGTTTACCGGTTTTGGTTTCCTTGCGGCAGGGCGAAAGTGGCGCTTGGTGGAGCCGAAGAAGGCTCCCGGAGGAAGAAATGCAACTCGCAGGATCGAAGGATGGCGGCTGCGTGTACACTGAGTTAGGACCCGGGAGTCCAAAATGGAAATGCCGGTTTAAAGCCTGAATTCGGCACGCCGTTCCGCCCAGGTCGGAGGTAGACTGAACGGTGGTGTCGGCATGACGAGCCCGAGCACATGGCTCCGCCGAGCACGCTGACAAAGGAGCGGTCATGCGTACGGCAATTCCGTTTCACGTCGT
The DNA here is from genome assembly GCA_963725415.1 of uncultured Acidobacteriota bacterium. GTDB lineage: Bacteria > Acidobacteriota > Terriglobia > Bryobacterales > Bryobacteraceae > CAVRZY01. The sequence goes on from CAVRZY010000314.1 coordinate 3,675, forward strand.
TCATCTCCGGAATCGCTTGCTCAGCCAGTTGTCTCCTCCGATGCAATTCTGGGTGAGTCAGCAGGCACAACAGATTGTGCGTTCGCGGCGGTTTGGACTCTGGGAAGAGATGCGGCTGAACGAGGCGATTCGACAGAAGTTCTCTCAAACCTCGCCGCCAGCGAGTGCAGAGCTCGCGGCGGTCACCTCCATCCTGAGCTTCCTGGCGCTGAACGACGCCATCGCGAGTATCGAGGAGAAGTTGAACACCGTAGGGGACGACTCACAACTGGCGAATATTGAGCTGCAAAACGTGCTACAGAAACAGCAGCAATACGTGCAGATGATCTCGAACATCTCGAAAATGATGCAGGACACCGCGATGGGCGTCATCCGCAAGATCGGGGGATGAACTAAGCGGCAGCACGCGGGGCAAGGAGTCGATTCCACACGACGCCCGGCTACCGATATGCCGCGAGCGCCCCGCCTGGGTGAGTGGCGGGGGGCTCGTTCGCCAGGTCCGGGCCAGGTCATGTCAGGATGGACGGCCCTGGTTTTATGGTCTAAAAAAAGGGGAATTCCGTTAAGTATAGGTCGTGGCAATTCTGCCCGCGAGGTGCGGCCGGGAGAGACCCTAGCTGGGTCCGCAAGTTCACACCAGAACGCCCCAGCTTGCGAGATTGCGTGCGGGCGGCCACGCGCTGGGCGTGCTCACCGAACCCAGATGGGGTCCCCACAAAAGTCCCCACAGTGGGGCGGGTCAACTAGAGTTTCGGGGAACTTTTGGCTTGCAGATGATTGAAAAGATTGGCTCCCCGGCATGGATTCGAACCACGATTCGCGGCTCCAAAGGCCGATGTCCTACCATTGGACGACCGGGGAAGGCGGGGAAATGCTCACCACTCCGAGTACAGCGTGCCCTCCAGGCCGTCTTGTCGGAGCCGCTGCGCACGTCGAAGATGCCCGGCTCGGTCTGGCTGACGCTGGTCAGCGCTTCCTCCATGATGATCTTCCAGGTGGTGTTGGAGCCGGTCATGGGGTCCACCGGGAGCTGGCGCAGGTAGCCTTCCTGCACCAGGTCGTCCAGGGATTGCGGCGCCTTCTGCTTGTCGTAGGTGTACTCGTCGATCACCGTGCGCAAGGTGAACAGGTTCTTCCGCAGTACGCTTTCCTTGGCGCGGATCAGCGATTTCTGGTACAGCGGCACGGCCAGCGATACCAGGATCGTCACGATGGTCATGACGATCATGATCTCGATCAGGGTGAAACCGGTTTTACCACTCCGAATAGGGCGTCCCATCGGCGGCCTTGTCCGTGCTCTTGGTGTACACATCGAATACGTTCTGCCCGCCCCAGCTTGTCGAGGCGGGTTCGTCCTGGAGGCTCCGCAAGCCCCACTCGTGGGAGTTGGTCATGGGATCCCTGGGGATGCGGCGCAGGAATTTCAGTTTCTTGTCCACCTGCCCGGCCATCTTGACGCCTTCCACCAGGACTTCCAGCTTCTCCGGATACCCCTCCGTGCCCAGCTTGAGGGTGCCCAGCAACTGGGCGTCGGCGGCGTCCTTGTACTTGTCGATGGCCGTGCGGATGTCCCGCAGGGCGTAGCGCAGCTCCCGCTCCCGCTCCCGGCGGACCTTGGAGCGCGCCAGCGGCACCGCCATGGCCGTCAGCAGGCTCATGATGGTGAACGCGACGATCAGTTCGACCAGGGTCAGCCCGCGCTGGTTCCTGCGAAGCTGAGAAAAAATCGGCACGAAACCCCAGCGGGCAGGCAAAACTGCCTGCCCCACCTTGCAGCCAGAGGACTTGGTGTTTTGTGGGGCAGGCGGTTCCGCCTGCCGACCGATTTTTTCACAGCTTCTGCGTTTCATGGCTTACTTGATATTGACGCTGCTCTGCGGCGGCTGGGCGGCGATGATCTGCAACTGGGAATCGCGCAGATCCAACTGCGAAAAGGTCACGGCCGCCTTCCCGCGCGCCACGGCCTGGAAGGTAAAGCTCGCCAGCGTGCCCGATCCGTTGATCCCGCCGCTTCCGGGCGTCCGGTTCAGGTTCACCGTGGCGTCCCCCGTGTCGTTCAGAATATTGCGGGTGAAGATGATCTGCCGGCCATCGCCGGAAAGCAGGCCGCCGGCCTTGACCTCATTCAACCGCAGAAGCTGCGGATCGAACTTCAGTCGGAAGGGAGCGGCGAACAAATCCTTCACGTTCTCGACCTGAGCTCGAGGCTGAACGTCGCCCCAACTTGTGTCTCCAGGACCGGGGGACGGAGCAGCAAGCGCATGGGCGCCGCCGGCGCCGGAGTCACCGGAGCGGGCTGAACTACGGGCGGAGCAACGGGCGGCGCCGGCGCGGCAGCCGGAGCAATCGGCGTCACCGCTGGCTGCGTCTCTTTCGACGCTGCCGGTGCTGCCGCCTCCCGAGGCGCAAAGTTCAGCTTGATGACCTGGTCGGTCCCCGACGCCACAGTCTTCAGATTCAAATCCGTAACCCCGGGGGTGCGCACGATGTGCGGCACCAGCGCGATCAACAGCTCGCTTTCGTTCTTCTCGACGCTCTCGCTGGAGAACAGCTTCTTCAGAATCGGGATCTGCATCAATCCCGGAATTCCGGACAGCGCCCGGGTTTCCTGGGCTTGCATCAGCCCTCCCAGCAGGCTCACTTCACCTTCCCGGATGCGAATCTCGTGGGTCACCTTGCGCTGCCCGATCACCGGCTGGGAAATGCCGCCCAAGTCAATCCGGTCGCGCACGTTCGAAATCTCCAGTTCCACCTTGAGCGTCACTTCGTTCAGCCCGTGGACGGTGGGCGTGATGTCCACGTTGACTCCCACGTCGATGAACTGAAACTGCGAGTACAAGGAGCTGAACCCGCCAATCGCTCCGCCAAACGGCTGCATTCCCCCCGAGGCGATCGGCACTTTGTCGCCGATGCGCAGCGAGGCTTTCTGCCCGTTAGCCGCGCGCACCTGGGGCGATTGCAGCACTTTGGTATTGCGGTCCGACATCACCGCCGACAGCAGCGCCCCGGGCAGGGTGACCGAAAAATCGTTGGTCGAAATTCGGGCGATGCGCGCCAGCGAAATGAGCTGTGTGGTGCTCCCGGTGGTTGTCGTGGCGGCGGGCGTAGTCGTGGTGGTCGCCGTGCTCCCGTTGGTTGTCGAGCCTCCCTGAAGGACCGGATTGCGGGGCGTGAAGCCGATCGGCGCGTCAAGCCCAGCGGTGCCTCCGGAGGCGATGCTGGCCGCCAGGTCGCGCGTTTTGGCCCGGTTGGCCTCCATCACCAGCACATCCACCACCACCTCCGACTTCGGCTTGTCCAGGTCGTTGATGATCTTCTCGGCCAGCACCACCTGATCGTGCGTGCCTCGCACCACCAAGGCGTTCTGCGCTGTATACGGAAATACCCGCCGGATATCGGTTATCGAGCGGACCGTGGTGTTGATTTCCTGAAGCTCCTGCGGCGTGGTGATGTTGGTCAGGTAGAACACCTTCAGCACCTGGTCTTCGTAGTCCTGGCGTTTGGGCTGATTGTCGTTGGTCACAAAGATGGTGTTGGAAGACAGCGGCTTCCAGAAAGTCTTGGTCATGGCGGCCAGGTAATCCAGCGCCTGCTCCAGCAGTGGCGTTGGTCAGCTCCACGCTCAGCCCGCGACCCGGCACGCTGGGTTCGCTGCGATATTCCGGGTCGAACAGCACGTTAATCCCGGCCAGCTTGCCCACCGTCTCAAACAGGACCTTGGGCGGCTGGTTGGTCATTCTCAAGTTGATCGGCTGGCTGGACAGGGGCTTCAATTCCGGGGCCGGCTGCAAGCTCGCGATGCGTTCCAGGGCCTGCTTCCGCTCCAGCGCCGCCGGCGTCAGGCCGCGCTCTTCGGGGGTGGACTCAGCGCCCGTGGCGGCTTTTTTCTTCTCCCGCTCGATCATCTCCAGCGTGAGCCGCAATTCCTGTTCGGCGATGGCCGAGGAGGGGTCGGTGGCGTAAGCCTTCTGCAATTCTGCCAGGGCCTCCTCCAGCTTGCCCTGGCGCCGCAGCCGGGCGCCCTGCTCGACATGCGCCTGGCCAGCCTGGAACCGGACGCGGCGGACCGGGATCTGGTAGTCCGTGTTGGCGGGGTCCGTGGCCACGGCTTGCTCATAGAGTTCCAGGGCTTTGTCCCAGTCCTTGCGTTGTTCCGCTGCACGCGCCTCCCCCAGCAGTTTGTCCCCTTTCTTGGGGCGGGCCTGGAGTTCTCCAGCCGCCCACACCAGCAGGCCGCAGGCGGCGACCATCCTGGCTAACCGATTTGAAACACGCATCTTATGGTTTCCCAAGGGCTGTGCTAAGATAGACTTCGGCGCCGCAGCCCATACATAAATCTTTGACGAAGCGCGGTTTGCCCGCGTGTAGGACAAAGTTGCCAGCCCCGGAAGCCCAGGTCAAAATCTTAGCCGCCAACCGGCAGGCCGGTTACAACTATTTCCTCTTCGAGCGCTTCGAGGCCGGCATGGTCCTGACCGGCACGGAAGTCAAAGCCGCCCGCGACGGCAAGGTACAGCTCAAGGACAGCTACGCGCAGGTCGAGGGCAACGAAGCCTGGCTCATGAATGCGCACATCAGCCCTTACTCCCACGGCAACCGTGCCAACCACGACCCGCTGCGTAACCGCAAGCTGCTGCTGCACCGCCGCGAGATCGACAAGCTGCTGGGCAAGACCCGCGACCGCGGCCTGACCCTGATTCCCACGCGGGTCTACCTGAAAAACGGCCGCATCAAGTGCGAGCTGGCCCTGGCGCGAGCCAAGAAACTGCACGACAAGCGCGCCGCCGAGCGGGCCCGCACAACCGCGGCCGAGGCGCGTGAAGCCCTGCGGGGGCAAAGAACCTGAGACGACTATGCAGATCAGACTGGAAGTTCAACCCATCGAGCAGGTCGAGTGCGAGGCGCTGGCGGTGGTGGCTCTCGACAAGGAGAGTCCTGGCGGAGGCCTGGCCTCCCAGGTCACCAAAGCCGTCAACCAACTCACCGGCGGTTGGATCGAGGACTTGTACCAGAGTGGGGAATTCTCCGGCAAGCTGTTCGAAACCGCCCTGCTGCACCGCCCCGCGGGTCTGAAATCGAAACGCCTGCTGGTCATCGGGGCCGGCAAGAGCGACAAGTTCACTTCAGCCGAGCTGCGCAAAGTGGCTGGGGCTGCGGTCCGTTTCTTGAAGCCCAAATCGATACCCGTCGTCGCCCTGGGCATCGACGCCGGCCCTGCGGCTGCCGAGCACGTCACAGCCGCCGTCGAAGGCGCCATCCTGGGCGACTTCGAGCCAGACCAGCTCAAGACCGAGAAGAAAGAGACCAAGCCCCTCGAAACCTTCCTGGCGGTGGTGCCGGGCGGCGACCCCGCCCTCGAGGAGGTCGCCCGCCGCGCCCAAATCATCGCCGACGCCCAGAACTTTACCCGCGAGCTGGTCAACCAGCCCGCCAATCGCATGACGCCAGCGGCGCTGGCCGAGCGCGCCCGCCAGATGGCTGCTGAGCAGGGTCTGGAGTGCGAAGTCCTCGACCAGGACCGCCTGAAGCAGCTCGGCATGGGCGCCCTGCTGGGCGTCGCCCAGGGCAGCGCCGAGCCGCCCGTCCTGATCGTCCTGCGGTATCGCCCTGCCCAAGCGTCAGCGCAGGCGATTCACCTGGGCCTGGTGGGCAAAGGCGTAACCTTCGACACCGGCGGCATCTCCATCAAGCCCTCCGAAAACATGGAGAAGATGAAGTACGATATGGCCGGCGCGGCCGCCGTCATTGGAGCCATGCGCGCCATCGCCCAGTTGCGGCCCGCCATTGCGGTCACCGCGCTCGCTCCGGCCGTCGAAAACATGCCCGGCAGCCGCGCCCAGCGCCCCGGCGACATCGTCACCACCCTGGCTGGCAAAACCGTCGAGGTGGTGAACACCGACGCCGAGGGCCGCCTTATCCTGGCCGATGCCCTCACCTATGCCCGGCGCCTGGGCTGCACCCACCTGGTCAACGCCGCCACCCTGACCGGCGCCATCGTCATCGCCCTGGGACACGTGAACGTGGGTGTCTTCAGCAACGATGACGCGCTCCGCGAGCGCGTGCTGGCCGCCGCCCGCGCCGCAGGCGAGAAGATGTGGCCCATGCCCCTGGACGAGGACTACAAGGACCAGCTCAAGAGCGCCTTCGCTGACCTCCCCAACGTCGGCAACCGCTGGGGCGGCGCCATCACCGCGGCCATGTTCCTGAAGGAGTTTGCCGACACCACTCCCTGGGTCCACCTCGACATCGCCGGCACCGCCTGGCTGGAGGAAGCCAAACCCCACCAGGCCAAAGGCCCCTCCGGCGTGCCCCTCCGCACCCTGGTGAACCTCGCGCTGAACTGGAACGACTGATTCACCGCCGAGACGCAGAGGACGCAGAGACAGAATTGATGATTGATTCATTGACGATTGCACTGCGGCGGACGGGCGTGCCTCCGCCAATCGTCAATGAGAAAATCATCAATCGTCAATGCGGTGAAGTCTGATGTGCCTTGTTCTATCATGGTGTTTGAATGTCGTCTGGGCTCCCGAAGTTGCGCGCTAGAAGGATCCCCAAGTGGCTCGTTCCAGCCCTCGGGTACGCCATTTCACTGGGCTGCCTGGTCTGGGCCTTCAAGGACGTCGATCTGCGCGAGATCCTCGACAACCTCAAATCTTTGTACTGGGGCTGGGTGACCGTCGCGGTGATTTCCGACATCGGCGTCTATGTCTTTCAGGCCTGGCGCTGGAACCTACTGCTGCGCCCGGTGGTGCGGGCGCCGCTGATGCGCTCGGTGCAGGCCATCTACGTTGGCTTGTTCGCCAACGAAGTGCTCCCCTTGCGCCCCGGGGAGCTCATCCGGTCCTACCTCCAGGCCCACTGGAGCAAGCTGCCCTTTTCGGTGGCCTTCTCTTCGGCCATGATCGAGCGTGTTTTCGACGGCATCTGGTTGATGCTCGCCTTCGCCGTCACCACCGCTTTCGTCACCCTGCCGAGAGTCATGAAGGAGGTCGCCAGACTGCTGGGCATCATCGTCGTTGGGGCCGCCCTGATTCTGGCCCTGGTCCTGTTTCGAAAACACCACGCCCACGCCGCCGTCTCCATGACCCGCTGGGGCGCCAGGCTTCAGGTTCTGGTGGAAGACTTGCATCTGATGGGCAATTCGCCCTCGTTTTACCTCGCCGCGTTCGCCAGCGTCTTTTACCTGCTTATCCAGGTCATCCCGATCTACGCCCTGATGCAGGGTTACGGGCTGGATCTATCCATCTGGCCCGCCATGGTCCTGCTGGTCATCCTCCGGCTGGGCACTGCTATCCCACAGGCCCCCGGCAACGTAGGCGCCTTCCAAGCTGTCACCATCTTGGCCTTGGGCATGTTCGAAGTAGACAAGACCACCGCCGCCGGCTACGCGGTGATGGTTTGGGCCGTCATCACCCTGCCGCTGCTGCTAGCCGGCTTCATCGCCCTGGCCATCACCGGCACCAAGCTCCGCGAGCTCCACCGCCACGCCAAAGCCATGGCCACCACCCCGGCCCCTCCGGCCCCGAGGCCGCCATCGCAGTAAAAAGCCGGCGCAGCTACGTGCTCCGTCCCGGCGTCCGCACAATCTGCTCGATCTGCCTTTTCAACTCCGGCAAATCCCGAACCACCGCTGTCCAGACCTGCCCCAGATTGAGGCCGAAATACTCGTGCACGATGATGTTTCTCATCGCGATCAGCTTCACCCACTGCACTTCCGGAGGCTGCTGTCGAAAAGCCCGGGATAGTGCACGGGCGGCCTCGCCGATGGTCTCCAGATGGTGAATCATTCACACCTGGAGCATCTCGTCGCGCTGGAAGAGTTCCCTCCCCTTGGCGACCTGTTGCTCAATTTTTTCGATGGCTTCGAGAATATCCTGAAGCCGGTCGATGTCGCTCCTCATAAGGGGACGGCTTCCCGATAGACGCCTTCACGAATGCCGGGCTTGAGCCAGCCGTCGCTGGCGATGTCCACTTTCCGTCCCAGAAGCTCTTCCAGTTCCAGCATCAGCCCGGCGTGGTCCAGCAGGCTTGTTTCGGGAGCCCACTTCACCAGCAGGTCAATGTCGCTATCCGCCCTGGCTTCGCCGCGCGCAACCGATCCGATCAGCCGCACTTCTACAGCACCATACTTTGCCGCGACTCGCAGAATCTCCTCGCGCTTTTCCGCGATGAGTTCGCTCGGTGACATAACCTCATTCTCCCAAATCGGAGGGGCTCCTGTACGGCAGGTCTAACCCGGATTTCTCATCGGACCACGGGTCTGATCCAGTTGTGGCGCGGGCTTCAGCCTGCCGCGTCGAGACTCGTCTCGACGCGATTGCTCCACTGCGCCACTGACAGCATGTCTCGGCACGAGTGCCGAGACGGCAGCCTGGAGAGGCTGCGCCACGAAGTTGAGTGCGCACTCAGGGTCCCGCACGATGAGAAATCCGGTCTAACCCGCTGCCCTCCCACACGCTACAAGCCACAGCCTACAAGCCATCTGGCATATAATTCCCGCTGGGAGGATTTTCATGAATCGGGATCATTCTGCTGTTTCTCGAAGGGACTTCTTGCGGAATTCTAGCGGGGCGGCGACGGCTGCCACTGCCTTCACGATTGTCCGGCCGGAAGCCGTGCGCGGCTCCGAGGCCAACTCCAAGATCACGGTCGGCCTGATCGGCTCGGGCAACCGGGGCGTCTACGACGCCGGCATCGTCCACGCCGATCCGCGGGCCCGCGTCACGGCGCTATGCGACCTTTTCGACGACCGCATGGAAGTCGCCACGCAGAGACTCAAGCTGGAAAAGCCCGCCGTCTACAAAGACTTTGAAAAGCTGCTGGCCTCGGATGTGGACGCCGTGGTCATCGCCACGCCGCCCTTCGAGCACCCTCGCATGCTCGAGGCTGCCATCCAGGCTCGCAAGCACGTCTACTGCGAAAAGCCCATGGGCGTGGATGCCGCCGGCTGCAAGCGCATCATCGCCGCCGGGCGCAAGGCCGATCCCAAGAAATGCGTCTCGGTGGGATTCCAGCAGCGTTACGGTCCCGTCTATCTGGAGGCCTTCAAGCGATTGAAGGAAGGCGCCATCGGCGAACTCACCAACGCCCGGGCCTTCTGGATCGGCGGTGATCCCTTCAAGCGCATACCTTATACCGATCCCAAGGTCGAGAAGCTGCGCAACTGGTTCTGCTACCGGGACTACTCCGGCGATTTCATCGTCGAGCAGGACTGCCACAACTTCGACGTCCTGCACTGGTTCCTGGGCGGCCTGCCCCTCCGTGCCGTGGGCTACGCC
>CAVRZY010000315.1:0-5452 GCA_963725415.1 uncultured Acidobacteriota bacterium
CATTCTATTGCCGGTGATGCTGGGCTTGACTCTGAAAGCGGTTCCCGGATCGCCCGGCCTGAGGAGCGTCTTGACGCGTTTCTGTATAGGTTGGGCGTTGCCAGTAGGTCTCCTGTGGGGTTGGTTGTTCAAAGCAGGTGCCTTGGGCGCCTACTTCGAGCAGGTGTTCCTGAAAGGACCTTCGAGTAAGGGCTCGTTAGTTTCGGTACTTACCCGGCCGCTGTGGATGCCCTTTATGGATAAGATGTTCCTAGGGGATTGCGTTATCGCCCTGGCGATACTCGGCTGGCTGTGGGCCACCCTTCAGTTCAGCCAGCCCCGTTCACCCACGACGCGAAGCGGCCCGCTTCGGCTGATGCTGGCGTTTCTGGCGGGGGCCGGCGCCATACTCTTGGGCGTGTTTCTGTGCGCTCACGTACCAGCGAGTGCCTATCTGATCAAAGTGGAAGGCGTCGCCACATACCTTTCCTTTCTCGGAAGTCTGGGACTGTGGCTGTACTATCTGGGCCTGTGGAATCGGAGGCGGTTGAGGCCGGTGGATTCCCAACTATGGCTCTTCAGCGCGGTTTCCTTCACTGTCGCTTACATGCTTGCGCTGTCCTGGGCGGCCTACGAACCGATGGTGGTTCCTGGTCTGGCCTTGGTGATCGCCTTTTTCTTGGACCGGCTTCAGGGTACGTCGCCGGCGAAGTGGACCGGATATGCGCTAACGGCGGGTGCGCTGGGACTAATTTCGGCTGCGGTTTGGCTGAAGCTGGCCCTGCCCTATTTTTGGAACGGCTCGGGTTCACCACCCGTGGCCACAGCGACCAGGGTCTCGAAACTGCCCGAATTGCGAGGACTGATCCTTCCCGAGTCCACCGTAAAGTCTATCGAACGCCTGACCGATTTGCTGAGTGGCTGCTGTCCCGCCGGGGAATCGGTATATGCCTATCCTTACCTGCCGCTGCTGTACGTCTTGTCCCACCGTGCGCCTCCCACATTCGCCCTGGTTCACTGGCTGGATGTAGCGCCCGATTATGTTGCGGAGCAAGATGCCCGCACGCTGCTCGAAACCCGCCCTGCCGTGATGGTCTACCTGGAGCTTTCACCCAGCGAGTTCCAGCGTTACGAGTCCGTTTTCCGGGGACCCAAGCCGAGCGGCCAGCGCCGCCTGGTGGACGCGATCAAGAGTCTGGCAAAGGAATACCGGTTGGTGGACGCGCAAATCCTGCCGGTATCGGATACGCTTATCCGAGTTTACATGCGGCCTGACATCGCGCGTTCTGCGGTGCTACCACGGTAGGCCCACCCGCCCCAGCAAAATCACGCTGAGGTTCCAGACCACCAGGGCGGCGTACCAATAGTTGATCCAGCGGATCAGGTGGTCGCGCTGGACCCAGATGCAGAAGCCGGCCAGGCCGATGGCCAGGACCTTCGAGGCGGCCAGCCCCAGCATGGGATGGAGGTGCATGATGGTGCGGATGAAGGGGCTGACTTCCACCAGGCCGATTTTCAGGCCCACCAGGGTGGTGAGGAAATCCAGCAGTTGGAGATAGAGAAAAGTCTGGTAGTGCGGCCTCACCGAGTGGTGGTATCGGCAAGTCAGAGGCCGAAGCGCATCGGGTGAAACGCTTAGCGGGCCAGGATGGCGCTGCCGGCCAGAAAGGCCAGGCATCCCAGGGCCGTCACCGCGGCGCTGGGCAGGGTGAGCGCTCGGGGGCTTTGGATATCCAGCTCGGGGCTGCGCCAGTGAGGCGCCCGGAAATGCGCCATCTCGGACAGAATGCAGCCCACGTTCCAGAAGGTCTGGCGGAGGCGCCCCCGCGCCAGGGTCAGGATGACGGCGAAAACACCGCCCAAGATTGCCGACAGGATGAAGATAGCGAGCCAGCCGCGCCAGCCCACGATGGCCCCGATGGCCGCCATGAGCTTCACATCGCCGGCCCCCCTGGCTCGCAGCAGGTAGAGGGGCATGTCCACCAGCAGGGCCAGGCCGATCCCCAAGGCCGACTCCCGCAGACCCGGCCCATAATACAGGAAGCCATTGAGCAGCAGCCCCACCAGCAGTGCGGGCAGAACCAGCCAGTTCGGGATGCGCCGATATCGAATATCGTAGACGCCGGCGATCAGGGCCACCGCGGCCAGCAGCACCTGTAGAGCGGGAGCAAGAGCGGTCATTTGTTCTACTATTTGGGAAGTATACTACCTGGCCGCACGCGCCGGGCGCTCAGTCAATTTCGACCAGCTTGTTTCTGGACGATAGGCCGGACTTGATCCTGATTCGGGACTTGGGGACGCGGAATCTCTCGGCGAGCTGGCGAATCAGCTCGTCGTTCGCTTTGCCTTCCACGGGCGGGGATTTCAGGTAGGCCACCAGGCTGCCGTCCCCGAGCTGTTCGATGCGCGGGTGTCTGGAATTGGGCTTGACGCGAACGCTAATCAGCATGGCACCTTGCCCTCCCCCCGGGTTTCACACCCTCCGCCTTCCCGGTTCGCGTAATTCGGGGACCGGCGCGAATTTCGCCGCCGTTGCGAAATTCGTGGCCTGTACCCGAATTACCGTCCCCGCGTTGGTCCGGTCAAATAAAGTGGGGGAGGGGAAGGCATGGCACGGCATGACGCGGGTTGCGCCTTCCATCGTAACAGGATACAGTGAGCGGTTCTGAGGCTGCGATTCAGACAGTGGACGCGGAAGGCAGCAAAAACCGGGTACAGACAGCCATTTGCAGAGGCAGCAAATGGTGTCAGTCCCCGGTTTTTGCCCATTGCCGCATGCGTGTCTGAATCGCAGGGGGAGGAACTCATATGCGCAGGAAGAATGCAACTGAGGATTCGCTGAGCCGGCGTTCGGTGGCCACGGGAGCGTTTGCGAGTCTGGGTCTGGCGGCGTTCGAGCCGGCCGAGGCGGCCGTTCAACAGCGTGTGGGCCAAGAGGCCCCCATTCCGGCCAAGGACAACCTGAAGATCACCAAGCTGGAGACCATTCTGGTCAAGCCGCGCTGGTTGTTTTTGAAAGTGCACACCAACGCCGGGATCGTGGGGCTGGGCGAGCCTATCTTAGAAGGGCGCGCGCTGACCTGCGCCACCGGGGTGAAGGAGGTCGAGCCGTACCTGGTGGGCAAAGATCCGCGGCAGGTGGCGCATCATTGGCAGGCGATTTACCGGCACGCCTTCTATCGCGGCGGGCCGATCATGACCAGCGTGCTGAGCGGCATCGACCAGGCGCTCTGGGACATCAAGGGTAAGGCGCTGGGCGTGCCGGTCTACGAGCTGCTGGGCGGCCCGACCCGTACCCGAATCCGCGTCTACGCGCACGCCGGCACGGTGCAGCAGATGAAGCAGCGGCTGGCGCAGGGATTCACGGCTTTCAAGACCGGCCCCGCCAGGAAACGCCCGGCGCGCTACGTGGAGACCCTGGGCGCGGTGCAATACGCCGCCGAGCGCTTCGCCGAGCTGCGGCGCCAGATGGGCAACGACGTGGACATTGCGGTGGATTTCCACGGCGCCATCAGCCCGGCCACAGCCAAGCTGTTGATCAAGGCGCTGGAGCCCTACCAGCCCATGTTCATCGAGGAGCCCGTGCCAGTGCCAGAACCACGACGTGATGGCGGAGATCGCGCGCGGCACCCACCTGCCCATCGCCACCGGCGAACGCGTGTTCACCAAGTGGGGCTTTCGCGAGGTGCTGGAGAAGAAAGCCGCCTCGATCCTGCAGCCGGACCTGTGCCACGCCGGCGGGATCACCGAAGTGCGGCTGATTGCGGGGATGGCGGAAGCCTACTACGCCTCGATCGCGCCGCACAATCCGCTGGGGCCCATCTCGCTGGCGGCGGGCGTGCAACTGGCGGCCTCGATTCCCAATTTCCTTTGCCAGGAGCAGGTGAGCCTGGGCGAGGGGTATCTGAAAAAGCCGTTCACCGTGCGCGATGGATACCTGGACCTGCCCAGCGGGCCGGGTCTGGGCATCGAGCTGGACGACAACGCCATGGCCGACAAGATCGGGCACGACTGGAGAAACCAGCGAGTCCTACGATGCCGACGACGGCTCGGTCGTGGATTGGTAAGATCGAGGGAGAGATGACAAAACAGCAGATCTTGTCCTTCATTACCGATATCGGGATCGTCCCGGTGGTGCGCACCACCAGCGCGGAGAATGCCATCAAGGCGGTCGAGGCCATCTACAACGGCGGTATCCGCGCGGCCGAAATCACCATGACGGTGCCGGGGGCCATCCGGGCGCTGGAGAAAGTTGCCGAGGCCTTCGGCGACAAGCTGGTGTTCGGCGCCGGCACGGTGCTCGATCCGGAGACCGCGCGCGTGTCCATGCTGGCGGGCGCGGAGTTCTTCGTCTCGCCGAGTCTCAAGCTCTCCACCATGGAAGTGGTGAAGCGGTACTCGAAAGTGATGATTCCCGGCACGCTCACCCCGACCGAGGTCTTGACGGCCTGGGAAGCGGGCGCGGACATCGTCAAGATCTTCCCCTGCGGCAACGTGGGCGGGCCTAAGTACATCAAGGCCCTGCGGGCGCCGTTTCCCCACATCGAGATGATCCCCACCGGCGGAGTCAACCTGGAGACGGCCGGCGAGTTTCTGAAGGCCGGCGCCTGCGCGGTGGCCGTGGGGGCCGAGCTGGTGGATGCCAAGAGCGTCAAGGAAGGCCGCTTCGACCTGATCGAAGAGAAAGCCCGCCAGTACCTGGCGGTGATCGCCAAAGCCCGCGCCGAAATCTAGCAGGCTGCGGAAAAAGTCCTTCGGACGGTGAAGCAGTACTGAGAGCTGTTATGAAGGCAGCGAAGGACCCCGTCGTTCGACCGGTCGATCCAGCAAGGCTCTCCTACCGCCCAAAGCCACTCAGCTCCAAAGTTGGCCCGTCACCGTGCCGGGGACGGACCTTGAGCAAGAAGCCTTCAAGCCCGAAGCCACTGAACAGGGCAACACCCACACCGAGGTCCAGTGGATGCTGGCAAAGCTTGGCAACGATATGGGCCTGGATGTCTGGGTGGCGAAGAATGACCGCAATCGGGAGATCAGTGGCAAACATTTCGCTGATCTGAAACGCCTGAAGGGGGAGTTGCCGCTCCAATTCGACGAGGCGACAAACCGCACAATCGAAATGATCGACGTGCTGTGGCTGAAGAAGCACACCATCATTGCGGCCTTTGAGATCGAAAGCACGACCTCCATCTACTCTGGGCTCCTCCGCCTCTGTGACCTCATCGCGATGCAGCCCAACTTGAACATCCCACTCTTCATCGTCGCTCCGGAGGATCGTCGGACGAGGGTCATTGCTGAGGTCAACAGACCCACGTTTTCAAAGCTCACACCGCCGATGTACCAGATGTGTCGGTTTATCGGCTTCGGCACCCTGTCCAAGAGGTTGACTCAAGTGGGCGAGTTCGTTCGATACCTGAAACCGGAGATCCTCGACGAACTGGCGGAATCATGTGAGATCGAGAAGCCAGACAATGTA
>CAVRZY010000316.1:0-9903 GCA_963725415.1 uncultured Acidobacteriota bacterium
ATGTTGCCGGTCAGCCGGGAGACGAAAATGGAGATGCCGGATAATAACTGAGGGGTTTCGACGCCTCATGTCAAGTTATAAACTTCGCTGGCTTATGCTCATCAGTGTTGCTGCCGCCTGGGTGTTCCCGGCGCAGGCCCAGGAAGCGCGTGGCACCATACTCGGACGCATCACCGATTCTTCGGGAGCGGTCATCCCGGCTGTCCAGATCAAGATCACCAACGAAGAGACCAACGTGGCCATTCCGGTGGTCTCCAATGAGCAGGGCAACTACTCGGCGCCGTTTCTGATCCCCGGCAAGTACAGGATTTCCGCTGTCGCGGAGGGCTTCAAGGCATTTGTGCGCAGCGGGATCGAACTTCGGGTGGACGACCGCCTGGAAATCAACATCGCCATGGAGATCGGCGCCGTGGCGGAAACTGTGACGGTAACCGAGGACACGCCACTGCTGGAGACCACCAACGCCTCTCTGGGCCAGGTGATCGACTCCCGGACCGTGGCCGACCTTCCCATCGCGCACGGCAATCCATATCACCTCATCCAGCTTGCCGCAGGCGTTGCGTTCACGGGCGATCCGGCCCTGGACCGGCCCTTCGAGCCGACGCACTCGGTGGCCTACGCCATGGGCGGAACGCGCGCCAACCGCAGCGAGATCACCATGGATGGCGTTCCGAACTCGGCCACGGCGAACAATAACGAAGTGACGGCAGCGTTTGTGCCACCCGCTGACACGGTGGCCGAATTCAAGGTTCAGACGGCGACGTTCGATGCGGGTGTGGGGCAGTCGGAGGGCGGGGCCATCAACGTGAGCCTGAAGTCCGGAACGAACAAGCTTCACTACACGGCCTACTACGCCAAGATGCTGCCGGAGTTGAACGCCAATTTGTTCTTCTCGAACCGCATCGGCGCGCCGCGCGGCGACTTCGACTATAACCGCTACGGCGCTTCAGCGAACGGCCCGGTGGTGCTGCCGAAGCTGTTCAACGGCAAGAACCGGAGCTTCTTCATGTACGGCTATGAGGGAATCCACGAGAGCCGGCCGCGCGGGACCACGCTGACCGTTCCGACCAAGGAGGAGCGGGAGGGGGACTTTTCGGCCCTGCTGGCGCTGGGGCCGCAGTACCAAATCTACGATCCCTTCACGCGCCGCGCCATCGGCAGCGGGCGCTATCAGGCGGACCCCTTCCCGAACAACGTAATCGCCAAGAACCGGCTGAACCCGCAGGGGCTGGCCATTCTCAGCTACTATCCGCTGCCGACCACCCGCGGCACGGCGGACTTCCGCGACAACCTGCCCATGCCCAACGAACCCGAGGACATCACTTACTACACGCATGTGGCCCGCGTGGACCACAACATCAGTTCCAGACAACGCATCTTCATTCGAGGCAACGTTTACAAGCGGGACAGCAATTACAACAACTGGTTCCACAACGCGGCCACGGGCGAGTTCTTCCAGTTCCTGTCGCGGGGCGCGGCGTTCGACGACGTGTACACCCTGACGCCCACGTTTGTCATGAACATCCGTTTCGGCTACAACCGTTTCGTGCGCACCTACGACAGCCATCCGGACGGACGGGGCTTCGATATCACCAAACTGGGCTTCCCGAAGGCGTATAACGACGCCATTCCGGTTGCCATTCGCCGCTTCCCCTACATCACGATTCAGGGCTATGCCGGCACCGTGAACGGCCAACTGTGGCGCCCCACGGAGACCTACAGCCTGCCCATCTCCTTCGACAAGGTTCACGGCTCGCACAGCTTCAAGTTTGGGGGCGAGTGGCGCATTTACCGGGAAAACCAGTACAAGTTCGACAACGTCTCGACGGGCTCGTTCGACTTCAGCACCACCTACACGCGGGGGCCGCTGGACAACTCTACGGCCGCGCCCATGGGTCAGGGGCTGGCCTCGATGCTGTTGGGCATCGTGACCGGCGGCTACGTCGAGCGCCGCGCCAGCTACGCCGAGCAGTCCGCCGCCTGGAGCGTGTTTCTCCAGGATGACTGGAAATTGACCCGCAAGCTCACCATCAATCTGGGCTTGCGGTACGAACTGAAGAGACCCATGACGGAACGCTTCGACCGCAGCGTGCGCGGCTTCGATCCGAACGTGGTGCTGCCCATCAACGACGCGGCGCGGGCCGCCTACGCCCGCAATCCCATTCCCGAGATTCCAGTGGACAGCTTTGTGGTCCGAGGCGGCGTAAACTTCGTGGGCGCGGACGGGCAACCCCGGGGGTTGTGGGGGGCCGACAAGAACAACCTGATGCCGCGCATCGGCTTCGCCTACCGGATGGCGCCGCGGACCGTCATCCGCGGCGGCTACGGGGTCTTTTTCGGATTCCTGGGAACACGCCGTGGGGACGTGTTGCAGTACGGCTTCAGCGAGCGCACCAACCTGATCGCGACCTCCAACGAGGTCACCTTCGATGTTCGGCTGTCGAACCCGTTTCCGACCGGAATTCGCGATCCGATCGGGGCCGCGATGGGAGCGATGACCTACGCCGGGCAGGCGCTTTCGTTCTTCAACACCAGGCCGCTGGCGCCCTACAACCAGCGCTGGCAGATGGGCTTCCAGCGCGAGTTGCCGCTCCGGTTCGTGATCGATGCCGGCTACGTGGGCAACCGCGGCACCCACATCGAAACCGCCCGCAACATCAACACCCAGAGTGAGCAGTGGTACAGCAAGAGACCCGGCGCGCGACCAGGAGTGGATCAACTACATCACCCGGAGCTACCCCAATCCCTATCTCAACCTGCTGCCCAACACCAACCGGTCGGGCACCTCGGTGGCCCGCTCCAACCTGGTGCGGCCCTATTCGCAGTTCGACAGCGTCACGACTACGACCAACGAAGGCTACTCCTGGTATCACTCGGCGCAGGCGGGCTTCCAGAGGCGCTTCTCCAGAGGCTGGAGCCTTCAAGGGTCCTACACGTTTTCGAAGTTCATGGAGGCCATCACCTTTCTGAACGAGTTCGACAGGAAACCCACGCGGGTCATCTCCGACATGGACCGCCCGCACCGTTTCACCGGCAGCTTCATCGTCGAGTTGCCGTTCGGGCGCAAGCGGCGTTGGATGTCGCAAGTGCGCGGCCTGCCGGGCCAGCTCGTTTCGGGCTGGCAATTCCAGGCCATCTACAGTTACCAGAGCGGCCCGGCGCTGAGCTGGGGCAACATCATCTTCACCGGTAACCTCAAGGATGTTTCGCTCCCCTCCAGCCAGCGATCGGTGGAGCGCTGGTTTAACACCGAGGCCGGCTTCATGCGCGACACGACCAAGCAGCTCTCCTGGAATGTGCGCACCTTTCCCAGCCGCCTCGCCGGCATCCGGGGAGACACGATGAACAACTGTGACGCGTCGCTACTGAAGAACACCACTCTCCGAGAAGGCATGCGCATGCAGTTCCGCTTCGAAATGCTGAACGCCCTCAACCACCCGGCCTTTGCCACCCCGAACACCGATCCTTACAGCACCTCGTTCGGCAGCATCGTCAGCCAGCGCGGCTACTCGCGCCGCGTGCAATTGCAGTTCCGGTTGCAGTACTGATTGCGGCTCGAACCCGATCATCAGGTCATCGAATCAACGGATCAAGGTAATGCCTCAGTCTCGGGGACCACAGCCTGTGCACCCGGGTAGGATAGGCCTCCGGCCTGTCCGGGCCCCTTTCGGATACCGCCCGAGACAAGCTGAAGCTTATCCCACGGCCCCCGAGACTGAGGGATTACAGATCAAGCGCCTTCGTGGAGGGCAGCGTCGAGGAAGGCGCGCAGGCGGTGGCTGCGGCTGGGGTGACGCAGCTTGCGCAGGGCCTTGGCTTCGATCTGGCGGATGCGCTCGCGGGTGACCGCGAAGTGCTGGCCGACCTCTTCGAGCGTGTGCTCGCTGCCGTCCATCAGCCCGAAGCGCATCTTGATGATCTTCTCTTCGCGCGGGCTGAGGGTCTTCAGCACTTCCGCGGTCTGCTCGCGCAGGTTGAGGTTGATGACGGCCTCGGAGGGCGAGACCACGCGGCGATCGACGATGAAATCGCCCAGGTGCGACTCCTCCTCCTCGCCCACCGGGGTTTCCAGCGAGATCGGCTCCTGGGCGATGCGCAGGACCTTGCGGATCTTGGGCACCGGGAGTTCCATGCGCCTGGCCAGCTCCTCGGTGGTGGGCTCGCGGCCCAATTCCTGCTGGAGGCGGCGCTGGGTGCGGACCAGCTTGTTGATGGTCTCGATCATGTGGACCGGGATGCGGATGGTGCGGGCCTGGTCGGCGATGGCGCGGGTGATGGCCTGGCGCACCCACCAGGTGGCGTAGGTGGAGAACTTGTAGCCGCGCTGGTAGTCGAACTTGTCCACGGCCTTCATCAGGCCGATGTTGCCTTCCTGGATCAGGTCCAGGAACTGCAGGCCGCGGTTGGTGTAGCGCTTGGCGATGGAGACCACCAGGCGCAGGTTGGCCTCGATCAACTGCTTCTTGGCGGTCTCGGCCTCCAGTTCGCCGCGCTCGATGATTTGAAGCGTGCGGCGCAGCTCGGTGGCCGAGGCGCCGCATTCCTCTTCAAGCTGCTGGGTGCGCAGGTTGTACTGGCGGAATTCCTTGCGCAGATTCCGCAGGGAAGGCTGGCCGCCGTCGGTCGGCTCTTCCAGCTTCCGTTGGATGCGGGCGATTTCGCGCTCCAGGGGCTTGAATTCTTCGACCGCCCGGTGCACCTGGTCAATGAGCTTGTGCTGGATCGGGAGGCTGAAGGGAATGCTCCGGATCAAGCGCGAGATCTTCACCGTGGTGCGCGCCAGGCCATGACGAATGGCACGGTACTGCTTGGGCTTCATCGCGCGAGGGATGGCCAGCGACTTTTGGCGAAATTGCATCGCTTTCTTGTAATATCTGGCGATTTCTTCAATAATCTTGAGGATTTCCGCGCGTTGCGCTTCCAGGCATTCTTCATTGACGCCCAGATCCGGCAGCACTAGGACATCCCGGATGGAAACCGCACTGCGGTCGAGGTCTTCGCCCAGCTCCAGAATTTCCCGGGTCACCAGAGCAGAGCGTGCCAGCGACTTGCGGACGGCGCGCTGGCCGCGCTCGACCCGTCTGGCAAGCTCGATCTCGCCTTCCCGAGTAAGCAGCGGCACGGTGCCCATCTCGCGCAGGTACATGCGCACCGGGTCGTTGGTTTTATCGGCGAACTCGGGACCCAGATCGAGGTCGGCCAGTTCCTCGGTTTCCTCGATCTTCCCGAGCTTGGGTTCTTCCAGGATTTCGACGCCGGCCCCGTCCAGATTGACCAGGATATCGTCCAGCTCGGGACCGCTGGAGAGATCGTCCGGAAGCAGCTCGCTGACCTCATCGTACAGGACGTAGCCCTTCTCCTTGCCTGCGTCCATGAGCTGCTTCAGCCGCTCGTACTTGTCGTCAATTCCCACGCCACCCCTTTTACCCGGCAAACCGAGTTCCAGTCTAGGACATTGTACAACACCGGCACGGCAAAAGAGTTCAGTCTCTGTCAAGACGCCCCAGCTCTTCGGTCCATTTGAGGGCCTCGGCCAGGTTGCCGGCGCGTTCGGCCTCTTTGACGCGGGCCCGCAAGGCCGAGCGTTGCGACTCGCGGCCGGCGCGCTCGAGCTCGCGCAGGCAGGCCAGGGCCTGTTCCAGCGCCTGGCTCTCCTCAGTACTCTCATCGGCAAAGACGGCTGCGGCCAGCAACTGTTTGTCGTTGTCCTCCAGGCGCGCCTCGAGACTCGGCGAAACTGAACTGGGGCTGGGCTTCGGCCACCGCCAACAGGGCCTGAAAAATCCGTCGCGTAGCGAACTCCTGAACGGCGGGCATGGAGGCGAGTCTGGGGAGGATCTGGCGCCGGGCCTCCTGGCTGGAGAGGAGAGCGTTCAGGAGCATGCTCTCCAGCGGCGTGACGGGCTGCCTGGGGGCCGGCAGAGGAATCTCACGGCGCTCGGTGGCGGCTTTGCGGAAGTAGTCGAGGATCAGCCCCGGATCGATGCCCAGGTAGGTGGCCAGATCGTTGGCAATGGTGGCGCGCTCGAGTTTGTCGGAGACGCGCTGGATGGCAGGCAGGAGGAACTGGAGGCTGGCGATGCGCCCATCGGCGTTGCGCGTGTCATAGTGGGCGCGGGCCCGATCGGCCAGCCAGTAGAAGTAGCCCGGCGCGCTCTCCAGGCGCTGGCGGTAAGCGTCGGCGCCTCGGTCCTTCACGTATTCGTCGGGATCGAGGCCGCCCTCGAGCTGGACGACCTTGACCCGCAAGCCTTCCTCCAGCAGCATCTGGATGGAGCGCTCGGCAGCGTTAACGCCGGCAGTGTCGGGATCGAAATTGACCACGATTTTGTCGGAGTGCCGCTTGAGTATGCGGACCTGCTGGGAGGTGAGCGCGGTGCCGCAACTCGCCACCAACTCCCGCACCCCGGCGCTCCAGACGCCGATGACGTCCATGTAGCCCTCGACCAACACGCTCCGGTCCTGCTTGCGAATCTCGGCCCTGGCGCGGTGCAGATTGTAGAGGACGAAACTCTTTTTGTAGATGGGCGTTTCGGGGGAATTCAGGTACTTGGGCTCGTCTTCCGGAGAGAGCGCGCGGCCGGCGAAGGCGATGACCTTCCCGGATTCGCTGTGGATGGGGAACATCAGGCGGCCCCGGAAGCGGTCGAAGAAACCGCTTCCATCCTGGCGCTTGAGCACCAGGCCGGAGGCTTCCATCTGCTCCTGGGGGAAACCTTCTTTTTCGAAAGCGCGCACCAGGGCCTGGCCGGATTTTTCCGAGTAGCCCAGGGCGAACTCGTCGATGAGGGCGGGCGTTAGGCGCCGCTTCGCCAAATAGCCGCGAGCCTCGCCGCCGGAGGGGCCGTCGAGCGCGGCGCGGAACATCTGGCCGGCGATCTCGTGCATGCGGTAGAGGGCGGAGCGAAACTTGGTCTCCGGATCGGAGTACTCGGCTCGCTTGGGCATGGGGATGCCGTAGCGTTCGGACAGCAACTTGAGGGCCTCATAGAAGCTGAGCTGCCCGATCTCCATGACGAACTTGATGGCATCCCCACTGACGCCGCACCCGAAGCAATGATAGAACTGGCGGGCGCCGTGCACGTTAAAGGAGGGGGTCTTCTCGGCGTGGAAGGGGCACAGGCCCACGTAGCGCTGGCCGGAGCCGATGCGTTTCAGACGCACATACTGGCGGACAACCTCGACGATGTCAATGGAGGATTTCAGTTGCTCGACGAAGTCCATGCTGGTGCTAGCCCGGATTTCTCACCAGACCCGAGTTCCAGCGAAGATGTGGCGCGGGCTTCAGCCTGCCGCGTCGAGACTCCTCTCGACGCCAGTGCTTCTCTCGAACCGGGACAGCGCGTCTCGGCACGAGTGCCGAGACGGCAGCCTGGAGAGGCTGCGCCACAAGGTCAACAGCGTGCTCGAAGACTGGGCATGGTGAGAAATCCGGGCTACAGACTATTGTCGTACGGATGGCGGGTGGTTGGCGCCGAGAGGAACCCAGAGGGCAAGCCGGAGGCTCAGCCCGCCCCGTTCGAGCCGTTGCCGTTGGAGCCGTTCAAGGCGATGAACTCGGGCTGCTTCTCGAACGGCATGGAGTACTTGCGCTCGATCTTCTCGCGGTAGGTGGGGCCGGAGTTGTAGGTGCAGAACGGGTAAATCAGGCCGTTGGGCGCGGCGTAATGGATGACGCAGCGCTTGACGCGCTCGACGTCGTAGTTGTAGGAATCCATGAAGTGCATGCCGGCCACCATGAGGGTCTTGTAGGAGAAGCCCTCACTTTCCAACTTGCCGCGGCCGTAGTCCTTGTCCATCATGCCCTGCAGGGTCTGGAGGAACTTGGTGAAGGTGAGGCCCTCGGGGGCGCGGTCCTCGTGGAAGTGCTTGCGCAGGGCGTTCCAGGCCTTGATCTTGGAGAAGAGCTTGAGGTGCTGGCGGCTCGGCCTTGCGGGCCAGCATGTCCATCTCCTGGAGCATGGCGCCGACGTCGATGAAGCGCGTCACGGGGACGCCCGCTTGTTCTGGTCCACGAACAGGTAGGTGCCCATGGAGCAGTGCGGATGGGAGGTCAGGGTGGTGGTTTCCTCGCCGCGCAGAGCGCTGAGCAGCTTCGAGAAGGGCGCCACGCAGGAGAGCGGGAACCAGTCCTCGTAGGGGTCGCAGATGCCGGTCTGCTGGTGAACGGCGTGGGCCACATCGGCCATGGTGAAGCGCTTGGCCTCCAGTTCCTTCCGGGAGATGCGGCCGGTGAAGGCCACCGGCTGGAAGGCGATGGCGCTGACCAGTCGATGTTGTCCAGGGCCAGGCGGATGATGTCGCCGATCTGGTGGTCGTTGACGCCCTTGACGATGGTGGGCACGAAGCAGATCTTCATGCCCGCCTTGCGCACGTTCTCGATGCACTGGAGCTTGTTGTCCAGCAGCGACTCGCCGCGCGTGCGCTGGTAGATGTCGTCGCAGACGCCGTCGAACTGGAGGTAGAGGGTGTGCAGGCCGGCCTCCTTGGCCTGCTGGGCGAACTCCAGGTCGGTGAACATGATGCCGTTGGTGGCGGCCTGGACGTGGGAGAAGCCCATCTCCTTGGCCAGCCGCAGGATGTCGAGGAAGTGCGGGTGAATGGTGGGCTCGCCGCCCGAGAACTGGACGATGCGGGCGGCCACCGGCCGCTCGTTGCGCAGCGCCTGGAGCATCCTGCGGACCTGGTCGAAGCTGGGCTCGTAGAGGTAGCCGGCGGCGTTGGCGTTGGCGAAGCAGACCGGGCAGGTCAGGTTGCAGCGGTTGGTCAGGTCGATGTTGGCCATGCCGGTGTGGCTGGTGTGCATCGAGCACAGGCCGCACTGGTCCGGGCAGCGGGTGGCGTTGGGGATGGCGGGATTGGTCACGCCCCGGTTGTCGCCGAAGCTCCACTGCTCCATCTTCAGGTAGAGCTTGACGTCGGAGTAGACCATGTCGCGGAAGTAGCCGTGCTGCGGGCAGGTCTTCTCCATGATCACCCGGCCGTTCTCCTCGAAGATCCGGGCCTCGATCACCCGGGTGCACTCCGGGCACAGCGACTGGGTGATCTTGGGCAGGCCGTTATGAATGGGCTCAATGCGGGAACCGGTATAGGTGGTTTCCGGCTGTAACACCACGAAGTTTTTGGCCTTAGCGGGAGCGAATGCTTGGGTACTCAAGCTGGGTCCTCCAGGAACACCGCAGTATAGCCGATGCTTTGCCGATACACCACTTTCCGGAATCAAACTGCATGTTTTGTTGATCGTACGGGCGATATGCCGGGTTGAACGGACGGGCTGCCTCCGGCAGGGGAGGGTGGCCAGGGCGAAAACGGGCCGGTCAGGCCGGGTGAGTCAATCCCGGATTTGGCTCCGGATGCACGGTAACGTCGGCGTCGGGCGCGAGCTGCTGGATGGCGTGCTCGATTTGCTCGGTGAGATCGTGGGCAGCGGCCAAAGTCTGATTGCCATCCACCAACACGTGGACATCGACGAAGAGCTGGCGCCGGAGTAGCGCAGGCGCACATGATGACAGTTGACCACGCCCGGCAGGGCTTCCACCGCGCCAATGATCTTTTGCTCCATGCCGACCGGGGCGGTGTCCAATAAGGCGAGGACCGTGCGGAAACCCAGTTTGATACTGACCTGGACCACGATCAGGGCCACAAGAATCGCCGCCACGGCATCTGCATAACGCAAGAAGTGGAAACTGGGCACCCATTCGCTCAGCTTCACGGCGATCAGCCCCAGGATCACCACGGCGGAGCTCCAGACATCCGTGCTGAAGTGGAGCGCGTCGGCTTCCAGGGCCAGGCTGTTGTACTTCCTGGCAGTCCGGTACAGGACCCGGGAACGGGAGACATCGACCACAATCGAGGTGATCATCACGGCGAAGGACCAGAAAGTCACTTCGATTTCGATGGTTC
>CAVRZY010000317.1:0-13417 GCA_963725415.1 uncultured Acidobacteriota bacterium
ATGGAGCCGTCCGCTGGGGGCGTTCCTCCCAGGCGCAGTTGAGGACAGCCAATGGGAACCATTCACACTCAGCATCCAGCCCGGCCAAGGGGAACCGCCATGATCGAGTTTGCCTTCTCCCTGTTGCTGCTCATCCCCTTGCTGCTGGGGACTTATGCTTTTGGCCTGAATTTCATTCGAAGCATTCAAGTCACGCAGCTCACCCGGGACGCCGGCCATATGTACGCCCGCAACGTGGACTTCTCCCTCACCGCCAATCAGAATTTCCTGCGGCGTCTGGCCGCGGGTCTGAACCTGGATGCGGTGATCATTCTCTCCACTATCAGGATGATCAGCGACGCCGACTGCTCCGGTGCAGGACTGTCGGGCAGCGCGTGCACAAACCGGGGGCAGGCGGTTTTCGCCAATCGCATCGTGGTCGGTAGCTCCGCTCTCGGTTCCAGCTACTTCGGCGCCCCGCCGACCACCGATTCCAGAGGGAACGTCAGTTGGACGGATCAACTGAGGGATAGCAGGACCAGGGCGAACAACTTTACCAGCGTGATGAACTTGCAGCCAGGCGAGATGGCTTACGTCGCGGAAACCATTCTTCCTACGCCCGACGTGAACTTCGGCCTGACCTCGGAAGTGTATTCCCGCTCGATCTTTTAGGGGCTAGCGGGAGGAACAGAAAGGTGTGCAGAGCAATGAGGCCCGCGCGAAGCGGTTTCATTTTCGTCTCGATGGCTTTGATGATAATTGTGCTGCTTGGCGTGGTTGGCCTGGCCATCGATGGCGGCATCATGTACAACATTAAGGCCAAGCTGTCCACGGCTGTGGACGCAGCCGCGCTGGGAGCGGCCCGCTCGCTGAGCCGGGGGACCGATCTGGCCTCGCAGAGGGCCAACGCGGAAGCGGCGGCGCGTCGATTCTTTGATGCCAATTTTCCGGAGGGCTACTGGGCCAGCGTGAACCGGACCTTCACGGTCCAGGTCGATGAGACAGTCTACAAGACTCGCACCGTCTCGACCAGGGGGGCGGTGGACGCCCCTATGCTGTTCCTGAGGATCCTGGGATACGATTCCACCCGAGTGGCGGCGCAGGCGGTGGCCTCCCGCCGGGACGTGAACCTGATCATATTGTTGGATCGCTCCGGATCCATCCACTCGGCGGGCGCCGACGAAACGGTGCGCTCCGCGGCCAGGTCCTTTGTGGACAAGTTCGCTGATGGCCGGGACCGCATTGGCATGGTCACTTTCAGCGGACCCTACCGCGTCGCTTACTCGCCCACCCTGTATTTCAGGACCGGCAGCCCCGATATCATCTCGGTGATCAATGCCATCACCTTTGACGGCAACACGGGAACGGCCGAGGCGCTCTGGCAAAGCTATCAACTGCTGGCCAACATCGGCGAGTCCGGCACGCTGAATATCATCGTCTTCTTCACCGATGGCCGCCCCACCGCGGTGACCGCGCAGTTTCCGGTCAAGACACAGGTGGACACGCGCTACGACTATCAGAACACGGGTACGTTGGTCTCTACCCCGGCCAGTTCGTGCAGCAGTTCTACCGCCAAGGTGGGGTTCATCTCGGCGCCGATGGGCAGTTACCCCACCACCGGGACTACCTGGGGAGTGATGGTTCCCCTGGCCACTTCTGCCAGCCACAACGAATGGACCCTGGCCCCCAATTGCACCAACTGCAGCTTCGCCCCCGGCTCGGACCAGAGTTATCGCCCCAGAATGCGGCGGGACATCGCCTACATACCCGCCACGGACACGCACGGCACCTCGACTTCGGGTTACAAACCCCTGCTGGCCGGCGGGGATAAGTTCACCTCCGGCCCTTACAACGGCCAGATCCGCCCGGATAGCCCGCGCGCCTTGCGATACGTTGGGGACAATCTTTCCGACAACGTCGCCTACCGGATTCGGAACGACACCGCCACCCTCAACCTGGCGATCGTGACCTTTGCCATCGGGCTGGGGGGCACCTCCACGGAGCCGATCGATCACGAGTTGCTCCGCAGGATTTCCAACGACCCGCAGAGTTCCATTTTCGACAACACCAAGCCGCCCGGCTTGTACGTGTATTCGCCCACGCCCGCGGAACTTAACGACGCGTTCAACAAAGTCGCTTCCGAGATCCTACGGCTGGCTTTGTAAAGGGCTGCCGCCCTTCAGAACATCAGCTTCGATGTCCCGGCTGGAACCGCGTGGCGACGATCGCGCCACACGAACTCCCCTTCGACCCCTTTGGGTAGGCTGATTTGCGCCTCCAGGCGGCCGTCGTCACTCAGAGCGAGACTCACGGCAATCTCGCCTTGGGGATGCGGGATAGCGCCGGAAACCCGCTTCAGTTTGCCGAGGAACGGCCGGATCACGACACGCCGAAAGCCCGGCGCCGCCGAGTCGATTCCCAGCACGGTGCGGAACAACTCGTAGTTTGGGCTGGCGCCCCAGGCGTGGCAATCGGAGCGCACCGGGTCGGCGTGTTCGGCCCAGGTAGTCAGGCCGCGCTCCAGCATGGTGCGCCACTCGCCGAGCAGATCCAGGTAGCGGTCGCCCGCGCCCGCCTCGTTAAGGGCCGAATGCAGGTAGTGACGGAAGTAGATCGAGCACTCGACCAGCGACTTGTCCCCGAGAATGCGATCCATCAAGGCGCCTGCCTCAGCGCCCTGGATCAGGCCGGCCAAAATGGCCAGCGCGTTGGTGTGCTGGGAGTAGTCGGCTTTCTCCGGCGTGTCGGCATAAAGCCGGCGCTCGGCGTTCCAGTAGGCGCTCTGGATGGCGGCACGCAGCGCGGCTTCCGAGCGGCGGTATTCCTCGGCCAGCGCCTTCGAGCCCAGGGCGGACTCCATCTGCGCCGCCCACTGATAGGCCAGCAGGAGCTGCAAGTTCAACTGAGCCGAGACGCCGTCGGCTTCCGACGGCGGCACGCCACGCGGCCAGGTCCAATCCACGAAGTTCCACCAGGGCATGCGGCCCAGCAGCGCGTTCGCCTTCTGCCGCGCGGCGAAAAACGATAGAACCGCCCGCGCGCCCGGCAGCATCTGCGCCACGAAGCCCGCCTCGTCCTGGTACATCCAGTAGTCGTGGACCATGCCGATCCACCACAACGAGAAGGGCGGGATATACTGCTGGAGCCGGGACGGCGCCCGGCTGTAAGTGGCCCCTTCGGCGGTGCGCGAGGAGTTGAGTTGCTCGATGGCGTTGCGCATCAGCCGCGCATCACCGCTCATGTACAGCGACACCAGGGCCTGGATGCGCGTATCCCCGACGTATTGCAACTGCTCGTAGTAGGGGCAATCCATGTAGGTTTCGTGCGCGCATAGCCGCGCCGTGCGCCAGCCCACCTCCAGGATCTTGTCGAGTTCGTCCGAGCCGGCCTGAAAGCGGGCTTTGCGCTCGAAGGGATACCCCGTGTAGACGCCGCGCAGGTCCTCCAGTGTGAGCGCTTCGCTCTGCGTCTCGACGTTCAACTCCAGGTAGCGGTAGGTGCGCCACCACAGCGGCCGGAACAGGCGATTCGCGCCGCCATCGGCGATGAAGACGTCCTGGTTGCCCAGGAACTGTTTCCCCTCGATCTCGTTGCGGTTGCCTTTGTCCCGGGCGCCCGGTTTCCAGAGCGCTTCCGCATAGCGGAGCGTGATGACGGCGCCCTTGCCCCCGCTGACCACCAGCTCCGGATAAGCGGTCGTCAGGCGGGCCTGGTCGAGCAGCAGTGTTGCCTTGGTGTTGGCGGGGATCCGGATGCGGGCGGGCTGCCGCGGGAACGCGGGCGGTACGCTCACGCCAGTGGATTGCCGGACCACCGCCAGCCGCTCTGGCTTCTCCTCCATGGCCGGGATAGGACGCGGCACCAGCATCCAGCGGCTGGGACTGTCGAGGCTCTCGCGCGGGGCCGCAGGGCCGATCGCCCGCGCGGCTTTCCAGCCGGAATCGTCGAATTCCGGCTGCTCCCAGCCCCAGGGATACAGCGCGGCGGTGAGGCGCTCGCCCGGTCCCACCACGTAGTAGAACGGCACCTGGGCGCGGTCCACCGGCAGGGGCTGGTAAGCTTCGTTGCGGACGCATTTCCACAGCGCGCCGCTATCGGCGATGCGCTCGGCGCCGCTGTCGCCTTGTAACAGGAAGCCCGTCTGATAGATGATCTGCGCCTCGGCGGCGTAGGAACCGAAATTCCACACCACCGCGGCCAGGACGTTCTTTCCGGCTTTCAGATGGCCGGCGATATCTACCGTCTCGTAGCGCCAGTGGTACAGGTCGCCGCGGGCCGGCCCCCAGGCCACGCGCTGGCCGTTCGCGAAAAGCTGATAGCGGTTGTCCGCGCTCACGTGGATCATGAAAGACGAGGGTTTAGCGGGCAGCTCGAAGGTGCGCCGAAAGTGATACACGCCGTAGTCGAACGCCGGGGCGTCCGGGACCGCGATCCAGCGGGCGCTCCAGGTCCTGTCCAACAACTCGGGATTGGTCGCTCCCGGGCTCGGAAGCAGCGCCAGCAACAGCGCCGGGAAAAGGGAGTTCGCTTTTATCACACGGGAATTGTAACCTAAAGACTGATGGGGCAGGTGAGCTGACGGGTACCCGGGATTGAAGCTATCCAGTAGACAGCGCCGATTGTTGTGGTGGGTCTGGCTGGTGTTCGTCTGCCTGGTCGTCGTGGGCTCGCTGTTGCCCGGATCTTCGCCTCCCATCGCGTTCCTGAGCCGTTTCAGTGACACGCTGCTTCATTTCCTGGCCTATATCGCGTTGGGTCTGCTCCCGGTCATGTGGTCCGAGAGCAGGCGAGAAGCCATCCTCACCGTGCTCTCCGTGGTCGCGCTTGGTCTGGCGCTGGAGTGCGGGCAAACGTTTGTACCCGGGCGTGCCTTCCAGTTTAAGGATTTCCTGGCGGACGACCTGGGCGTGCTGAGCGGAGTGCTGGTGGGTGTCTTGCTGGTGCGCTTTCCGAGCCGGTCCGCCCACTAGAGCATGGTCCGATAAGAGCCTTCTGGTATCGAGACCGCACAAAACGGGGACAGGATCCAATTGCGCAGTGGGCAATTGGTTGCCTGTACCCGTTTTGCCCCGAACCGGATACTCCAAAGGACTAATCGGACGATGCACTAGCTTCAGGGTAAACTGAATGGTGCTTTATCTGCTGCTCAGCGTGGCGATGTCGCTCGCCGTCGGGCAGAAACCCGTCGAGCCGACCCAGTCCCAGCCCCGCCCGGAGGCCCCGCCCACCAGTGCGCCCTCCAGCAAGCGCCTCGAGTTGAATCTGCTGGGCGTCACCGACACCGCGGCTGGGGAGAGCCGGCGCAACGAGAACATCCATTTCAACCTCGTGGACAACAACGCCCTGAAGGAGTTGAACGTCCGGATGGGCACGACGGCCACCATCGTCGAGGAGTTTCGCGCCGATCGCAGCTATTTCGGCGCGGAGTTCGGCAACGCGCCCAGCGCGGTCCTGCACGTGCCGGCGCTCAAGCAGACAGGCATCCATGGGAGCCTTTACGAATCGCACCTCAACAGCGTGTTCGGCGCCCGGTCATTCTTTCAGGTCGGGGATGTCAAGCCGGCGCACGCCAACGACTACGGCTTCAGCTTCGGGGCCCCGCTGTGGCGCGGCGCGAACATTTTCCTGGATGGCAGCCAGCAGAAGCTGCGGGGCAGCGTGAATGGCAACGTGCTGGTGCCGCGGCCGGATGAGCGCACTCCCCTGACCACCGACCCGGCCACGCGGGCCATCGTGGCGCGCTTCCTGACGGCCTATCCCAAAGAGCTGCCCAACCGCACCGATGTCAACGAGCGCGCGCTCAACACCAACTCCCCGCAGGTGATTGACAACAACAATCTGGGCGCGCGCCTGGACCAGCTTCGGGGCCCCAAGGACCGGTTCACGCTGCGCTACTCGTTCACCTCCCAGCGCGTCGATGCGTTTCAGCTTGTGGCCGGGCAGAATCCCGACACCTTCACGCGGAATCATCAGGCGCGCATCACCTGGGGGCGGCACTGGACGGCGGCCACGACGACGGATGCCTCGATCGGCTTCGACCGCATCGGGTCCTTGCTGACGCCCGAAGAGCACGCCGTGGGGCCGATGGTGTCGATCTCCGGGCTGGAGACTTTGGGGCCGGGCGGCGTGATCCCGCTTGACAGGGCGCTAAACCTGTTCCGCTACGGCGGGCAACTGCGGCAAGTTCGCGGGAAGCATTCCTGGACGGTGGGTTCGGTGCTTCTCCGCCGCCAGCTCAACGGCACGGAAACCGACGTCAGCCGTGGCTTCTTCAGTTTCACCAACGATTTCGGCAGGAGCGCCATCACCAATCTTCGAATGGGCATTCCCAGCCAGCATCTGATTTCCATCGGCAATGTCCACCGGGGATTCCGCAACTGGGACATCGAGCACTATGTCGGCGACGCCTGGCGCGTGCGGACGAACCTGACGCTCAATTACGGGCTGCGTTACCAGCCCGTCACCACACCCTATGAGGTCAATCGCCTCAACGTGATTCCCTACGGTTGCGACTGCAACAACCTGGCGCCGTCGTTCGGGCTGGCTTACCGGCTGCCGCGCCAGTGGGGCGTCCTGCGCGGCGCCTATGGCCTGCAATACGGGCAGATCTTTCCGGTGACCTTCCAGCAGGTGCGCTTCAGCCCCCCGTTGAACCAGAAGATCATGATTCCGACGCCCAGCCTGGTCGATCCGCTGGGAGGGTTGACCTCGGGGGCTCGCAGCCGGACGCGCGTCCGAACCTCTACCTGCTCGATCCCAAGCTGGTCGTGCCGTACTCCCACCAGTACAACTTTAGTTGGCAGGCTGAGATCGCAAAGAGCTGGAACCTCCAGCTCGGCTACGTAGGCAGCCGCTCGCACAAGCTCCTGACCATGTGGTACCTGAACCGCGCGCATCCGGCGCCCCCCATCGAGCAGACCACCGCCACCATCAACCAGCGCCGCCCCAATCCCAGCTACGCGGAGATTCGCTGGGTGCTGAACGGCTCGCGGGGTTACTTCGACGCCGCCCGGGTGTCGCTGGTGGTGCCCCGCTGGCGTGGTTTCTCCATCGACGCCTCCTACTGGTTCAGCAAGGCCCTGGATCTCGGCAGCAGCTATACCAACACCGCCTACGACCAGGATTCGCGCCTGTCGCGCAGCCAGTCCGAGTTCGAGTCGCACAAGGACATGAAGGGGCCGAGTTCCTTCGACCAGACGCACGCTTTTCTATGGCGGGCGGCTTACGCCACGCCCGCGCTGGCGGTGCATCGGGGATGGGCGAGAAGAACATTCGGTAGCTGGAATGTTTCGGCCGTGCTGCTGCTGAAGACCGGCATCCCCTTCACCGTGGTTTCCGGCTCGGACGGTCCGGGGTACGGCAACGTGGACGGCAACGGGGGCGACCGCCCCAACCTGCTCGATCCCGCCATCTTGGGCCGCAGCATCGGCAATCCGGACACCTCCAGGCAGCTCCTGCCGCGGTCTGCCTTCGCCTTCATCCAGCCTGTGGAAGAGGGCGGCAACCTGGGCCACAACACTTTCCGCAAAGGCGGCATTCACAACCTGAACGCGGCGCTCTCGAAGACCTGGCCGGTGCGTTCCGAGAAGCGCCTGACCTTCCGCGCCGAGTCCATCAACTTCTTCAACACGCCGCAATTTGCCCCGCCGGGCACGGAACTCGCCTCCCCCAACTTCGGCCAGATCACCAACACCCTGAACGACGGCCGGACCTTCCGGTTCCTGCTGCAGCTCGGGTTCTGAGAGCGGGGGATTCACCGCAGAGGCGCGGAGAACGCAGAGGGAAGGCCGAATCGGGGCTAGTTTGCCAGAATTCCCTCCGCCGACCGGTCTGCCAGACTTTATCCACGGGCTGTTAAGCCGCCCCAACTTCGACCTCAACCATGCGAACCTTCGGCGGATGGGTCGCGCAGGGCGGCTGGAAATGGAGTTCCAGAGCTTCCCGCAGATTCTCGAGGGCCTCTTTCTCAGTCCGTCCCTGGCTGGCTACATCGACCTCCAGACATTGGGAGACATACCAATCACCCTCACGCCACACCGTCGCTGAGAACGAGCGTGTCATGCCACTATTGTTCCACAGCCGGCGAGCTCCAGGTTGATCGACCGGGCAGGAAGATCGAGGACCGTCCGGCGTCGTGCAGCTATGCCCAGAGAGATCGAACGGCGTTCACCCAGAGCAGTCCTGCGGGTGCCAGCCTTCGCGGCTAAGAATCCGTCCCCTTCTGCCGCGCCCTCTTTCCACCCGGCTTGCGAACCCACTCTAAGCGATCAAGCGAAGCGACTATAATAATGAGGGTTTCGGTGTGCCGGCCTGGCACCAGTTCCGCCTGAAAATGGTTCCACTGATTTGTTAAGCGCCGAAACACATCGGCGCAGGTCCGGAGCCCCTCAGGGACACAAAGGCGGCGGGTTCGATGGATGATTCAAAGCACCTTATCATCACTGTGCATGGCATCCGCACCTTCGGACACTGGCAGTCCCGTCTGAAAGAACTGCTTCGGAAGGGCGGTTGTGGCGCAACGGTGCATAACTACCGATATGGATATTGCTCCGCACTGGCCCTTCTGATTCCGTTCTTCCGCCGAATTGCTGTCCGGCATTTCCGCAGGTGGCTCTTACACGACACCAGGTCCCACGGGTGGACGCGGATCGATATCACCGCCCACAGCTACGGAACGTTGCTAGCAGCGCATGCACTCCTCGGGTTGAAGCCTGCACAGCGGCCCCGAGTGCACACCATGCTGTTCGCGTCCAGTGTTCTCAAACCGACCTTCCCTTGGTATGAATTGCTGCGCTCGGGTGTCAAGCGCGTTGTAAACGACTGCGCTCTCCATGACGTGCCGCTGATTCTTAGTCAGTGGTTCGTCCTTGGGTGTGGCATGGCCGGACGGGTCGGATTTCAGGGCATGGAGAGCGAGCAGCTTGTAAACCGATACTTTTCTCTCGGCCACAGCGGGTACTTCTCCGACGATCGACACATGCGCGTGTACTGGATTCCCGTCTTGACCTCGGACAGCCCGGTGGAATCACACGGAAGCAAACCGAAGCGCACCATCCTCGGTGGCGAGTTCCGGTGGCTCATGGACAACGCAGATTTCCTCAAGTTGGTGATCTTTGCGGCGATCATTGTGGTGCCTCTTGTCTTGCTGCTCCGTTGGAGGACTGCGCAAAGGCTCACTGCGCTCACCGAAAGGGCGCGTACCGAGGAACAGAGGCTTGACGCAAATCGACAGCGGCTACTTGCCGAACGGCGCGCACTGAACTCTCTGACTGCTGCCACAGCTGCGAGCGCCCTTACAGATGCCTGGTGGGACCCTGACGACCAGCGCGCCGCTCTGCTCGCCCGGCAGGCCTACCTGCTCAACTCCCGCAATGGACTGGAAGCGCTAGGAGCTGTAGATAATAGCTTGCGCTCGACTCTTGGGCGCGAACCCTTCACAACCAGCATGACCGTGGGCGATGTCAACTGTCGCGGAATGGCGGTGAGTGCCGACGGTTCGCTATTAGCAATTGCAGGCAGCGAACAAACACTGGTCTTCGATCTGAGCGCGATGTCCAAGCCACCGACATCCTGCCCGACCGGCACTTCTGTAGGCCAACTCGCATTCGACCTGCTCAATCGGGAGTTGCTCACGGCGACCCTCGACGGGAAGCTGAGCAGGTTCTATCTATCCAACGGCTCGCGAACTCCGTATGGCGTCTCGCTGGGGCCGATGTGCAGCCTATCGCGAGATGGTACAAAGGCCGCAGTTGTCGCAAACGGAATAATTCGTGTTCTCTCACTACCGCTCGCTACCGAGATTGCGGCCTTCAGCGTAGCCGCCGAGCCAAGGTCGTCCTTCAATTTCCGTTTCAGCAACACTGGGAAGTATCTTGCGGCCGTGGAGGCTGGGGATGAGAATGCTCTGGTCCGAGTTTTCAATCTGGTTCATACCGCTGATGCTCCGATCACTATGAAACACCCATCCACGACAACGGTCCGGATGGCCTTTGCTCCGGACGACTCCGCTCTGTTTACTGGAGACGGACACGGCACCATTCGAACAGCCGTATTGACGAACGGCGCAGTCTCCTCACTGGGAGCCGTGCCTGGCGAAATCGATTCACTGGAGGTCGGGCCAGACGGGCAAACGGTCTTTGTTTCGACCGGTACCTATGTCTTGTCCGTAGACAGCCGAACCGGGAGGTACCGGTGGACAAGCTTAAGCCGGTACAAATACCGGATGTATTCAATGGCGTTCGCTCCGCGCGTCAATGCCGTGATCGCGGTTGACGGCCTCGGCAATGTACAGGCGCTTAGCCTTGACCCACCGCCGACGACACCCGTTGCTGTGCCAAACCACGCGGGGGGGATCGACCACACAGGAGCGATTTACTTCAACATCAAACTAGGACAAGATGGCGACATACTCGGCTTCGTAGGCATGGACCATGTCGCGATCGAGCGCTTGGGAAGGAAGCAGTCAGTTTTATCCCTTGATACCAGACAAATCCAAGACGAGCACAGGTCCTCACTCTTTGCGTTCGCTGGTGAAGTCGCTGTCGCGGCAGGCCGGACTGGCATTCTCGCGTGGGATCTTAAGCGCGGCATCCCTGCCCGGTACATCCCCATCCCCGGCACCAAGTGGTTGGGGGTAAGCGCTGACGGGGCCAAACTGGCAACGGCAACCGACAACTCCATCAACGTACTCGATCTACGTACTCGAAACAGGATTGCTGCCTTGCCCCTTCGCCTCACGGGGCGGCGCATGCCGGTTGTGATGGCATTCAGCCCAGATGGCATGCGATTGGCTTGGTCTGATGGTCCGGGGGGCACACACGTGGCGACACTACAGCCTGGTGGTGCGGTCACTGCTTTGCAGGGCCTAGAGAACGTCTACTGCCTCGCCTTCGATAGGAGTGGTCGCCTTTTGGGGGCCGGGGCAGAAGATGGAAAGCTCGGGGTGTGGGATCTCGGCTCTTCCGGCAACCCGCTCACGCTGTTTCCGGGGCACGACCGTGGCGTAATTTCAGTAGCGTTCGACCGCACCGGCGGACGAGTGGCAACCGGGGGAGCAGACGGGCGGATCAAGATCTGGGACCTAAGCAAGCCCGCGGCGCAGCCTACAGTCCTGGAGGCCGGCAGCTTGCCCGTAACCAGCGTGGCATTCCGTCCTGACGGGTCCGTGGTCGCGGTTAACGACTCGTGGGACGCGGGGCTGTTTGTGTTGCATACTCAACGCGGTCCACGCGACGGCAGCTACCCTTGGCTGAGGGCTTGGCCAACCACTGAGTCACTGGCGGAGCGCGTCTGCCAGAAGGTCTGGCGCAACTTGACTAGAGAGGAATGGAGTCGCTACATCGGTCCGAGCGTTCCGTATGAGGCGACGTGCCCAAGTGTGCGTGGGTATGTGTGGCCGAACCGGTGAAGCCCGGACGAATTCTGACTCGGCGGACTGCGTCGTACCAATCTTATTTCAGATCCAACAGATCCGGCCCGCGGAGGCGTTCCCGCAAGCCGTTGATAGCACTCAATTCACCAGTACCACGGCCATTTTCCCGTCGGTTTCGACTTGGTCGCCGGTAGCGTTCTGGCTGGAGGTGGGAGCCTTCGGGCGCTCGACCAGGGCCAAGCCGGTGACATGGCCGGTGAAGACGAGGTCGTTGACCACCTTGGCGCGCTCGCGATCGATCTGCGGGTCGATCTTGTGGATGAAGGTGCGATTCTCCGGCGAGAACTCGATCCCAAGGTCCTGCGTGGCCGCACAGACCCACACGGGACGGCCCTCGAAGGTATCGGGACGACGCCAGATCCGCAGATGGTGCCGCATGGCGAAGGTGTTGTTTGCCTTCTGAAAGACTAGGTCGGGCTTCTTGCCCTCCAGCAGGAGGGTCGAGACCGGGGCTTCCTTGTAGCCGCGCAGTTCGGCGATGGCACGGAAGGTTTCCAGGCCCGAGGTGGCATGCAACTGCGCTGCGGTGGCCCATCCGGCGGCCTGAAAGGCCGTCCGCGCAGTTGCTCCTCGGAGCCGAGGAACATCAGGGTGGTGAGGTCGGAGGGCTATACTCAACCTATGCGCCGTGTTCTCCTTGTGCTGTTCCTGAACTTGAGTCTCTTGGCGACAGGTCAGGAAGTCTCGCAGAGCGGTCTGGAACTGAAGGCCGCGCGCCCGATGGTAAGCCAGCCGGAGCGGGCGCGCCACGCCATGGTGGCGAGCGCGCACGAGTTGGCTTCGCAGGCGGGAATCGAGATTCTCAAACGCGGCGGCAACGCCGTGGATGCGGCGGTGGCGGTGGGATTCGTCCTGGCGGTTGTGCATCCCGAAGCCGGGAACCTGGGCGGCGGCGGTTACATGGTTATTCGAATGGCCGACGGGCGCCTCAAGGCCATCGACTATCGGGAAACCGCTCCGGCCTCAGCCCGTCCCGGCATGTTTCAAAACTCCATGGAAGCGCGCGTGGGTTACAAGGCCTCGGCGGTGCCGGGCACCGTAGCAGGGCTGGCGATGGCGCACCGCCTGTTCGGATCGAGGCCCTGGCGCGAGCTACTGGAGCCGGCGCGGCGTCTGGCTCATAAGGGGTTTCCTGCTTCCCAGCGAATGGAGCTGGTTCTGGGGCTGCAGGTGCCGGTGATGAAACAGTTTCCTGAGACTGCCAAGATTCTCCTGCATGGCGCCGACCGGCCTCTTAAGCAAGGGGAACTGGTGCGCCAGCCCGATCTGGCCACAACCATCGCCCGAATGCAAAAACGCGGCTGGCGCGAGTTCTATGAGGGCGAGACGGCGCGGCGAATCGCCGCCGATATGGCAGCCCACGGCGGCACGATTACCTACCAGGACTTGAAAGGCTATCAGGCTCAGAGGTGGAACCGCTGCGGCGGGCTGAACGATTCTCTGTTATCCTTCCAACCGGGCAAAGGTGGTATCATCGACCAATCCCTGCTCTTTCAGTCGGGTAATCACCTTCCCGGTGCAATCACTATCAAAACCATGCCGCTGGAGTCGCTGCCTTATCTCAGCCTCGCTTCGAGGCGGTAGCCGAGGTAGTGGATAGCGGTGTTAAGGCAGTGATGGAAGCGGTCGGACTGGGCCAGTGCTTCCACCTGACTGGCGGACAGTTCCTGTCCCACCTCGCAGCCCTCTTTTGCCGCCACTTCAGCCAGCAGGCTGAAGGTGAATTTGGCATCGAGGAATATGTTTACCCGCTTTTCCCGGCTCCTCCCGCGGGTCATTTTCGTAATCTTGCTCATTAGCCAGCCTGCTCCTTTAAAACACGTAAGGCTGAAAGCCCCTGCCTCAGCCCTACTCACTTTCCACCTGGATTTGATTAGCCTGTCTGGCTAGTGTCTTCAATCGCCATCTGGCGATTTTAAATCGGTGGTGTTGGCTGAGGTCTACCGCTGTTCAATTTCCTGGGCAAGCTCGGGATTCTGTACCAGATACTGTTTCTTGATTTTCCCC
>CAVRZY010000318.1:0-3285 GCA_963725415.1 uncultured Acidobacteriota bacterium
TTTGGTCTCGTTGAGTCATCGCCTCGGTTGAACTTGGAGTTCATACGAGGTTCACGATTGCGTCCAACCAGATTGTCAAACATCTGAGCGGGCGGCCGGGGATCTTCATCAGAAGCCCGACCGACCACCGGCCTCAAGACCGCACTTGGCCACGCTCCAGTTGTCGAGCGGAACCCGGTGCGGCCGAAACGGCGAGAACCCGTCAAGAGTTCTTGGAAGGCCTACTGCGTCCCGGCGCGATTGCTCACACCGAGAGCAGAGCCTACTGCCGTTCATTCATTCTAGCATGCCTGCCCGCGCAATGCAAGGGCCCGAGACAGGGTTTGACCCGCTTCCGGCAGCCTGAAGCGACCTAATCCAGGCTAACAAATCGCGGGGGCGGGCGCAACTGGGTCTGGCAGAAGTCGCGCCGAGGTCCCAGGCGAGGGCCGAGGGCGGGGCCTAACCGCTAGAATGGAGGGATGTTCCCATTCGAAGAAGAGTTTTACCGGATCCAGAAGCTGCCGCCGTACGTGTTTGCGGTGGTCAACGAGATGAAGGCGCGGCTGCGGGCGGCGCAGCTCGACGTGGTGGATTTGGGGATGGGGAACCCGGACGGGGCCACGCCGCGGGCGGTGGTCAGCAAGCTGATCGAGGCGGCGCGGAACCCGCGCAATCACCGGTATTCGGCCTCGCGGGGGATTCCGCGGCTGCGGGAGGAGATCGTCAAGCGGTATCAGGCGCACTACGGCGTGGAACTTGATGCAAACAAAGAGGCTATCGTCACCATGGGGGCCAAGGATGCGCTGGCGCACCTGCTGTTTGCGGTGATCGGGCCGGGGGACGTGGTGGTATCGCCCAATCCGTGCTATCCCATTCATCAGTATGGGGTAGTGATGGCGGAGGGGCGGGCGGAGATGCTGCCGATGCCGGATCCGGGCACGTTCCTGGAGGGGCTGGAAAGCCTGTACCGGGGGCCGGGGCAGAAGCCCAAGCTGATCCTGATTTCGTTTCCGCACAACCCGACCACGCAGTGCGTGGAGGTGGATTTCTTCCGGCAGGTGATTGGGCTGGCGGCGCGGCACGGGACGATGGTGGTACACGATTTCGCTTACGCCGACATCTGCTTCGACGGGTACCGGGCGCCGAGCATCTTGCAGGTGGAGGGGGCGCGGGAGGTGGCGGTGGAGATTTTTTCGATGTCGAAGAGCTACAACATGGCGGGGTGGCGGGTGGGTTTTTGCGTGGGCAACGCGAAGATGATTGCGGCGCTGGCGCGGATTAAGAGCTACCTGGACTACGGGGTGTTCCAGCCCATCCAGATTGCGGCTATCATTGCGTTGCGGGAGTGCGAGGAGGAGACGGCGAAGATCTGCGGGGTGTATCAGAAGCGGCGGGACGTGCTGGTGAAGGGGTTAGCGCAGAGCGGGCTGGGCGGTCGAGCCGCCGCGCGGGTCGATGTTTGTGTGGGCTCGGATACCGGAAGGGCCGGCTGGAAAGCCGGCCGCAGGCTCGAAAGCCTGCCCCACAGGGCCGGCTGGAAAGCCCGGGCCCAGAGGGCACCCCGGCAAGAATGCCCGCCCCACGGGGTGGCAGGACATGGGGTCGCTGGAGTTTTCGAAGCTGCTGCTGGAGAAGGCTCTAGTCGCGGTGTCGCCGGGGGTGGGGTTCGGGCCGCTGGGCGAAGGGTACGTGCGGTTTGCGCTGGTGGAGAACGAGCAGCGGATCAGGCAGGCGGTGAGAGGGATTGGGAGGTTTCTCAAGACGGAGTGTTGAGGCCATATGGAGGTGTTGGTATGGAATCTCTGGTGGACGTTCTAACAGCCCGAGTTGCGGAGCGGCTTCGGGAAGCGGCGAGAGGCGAGGCAGAAGTACGGCCCCGCGCGGAAGGGCCGAGACCGGTCCAGGAGCCGATGTGGATCCGAGTATCGGCTCGGGCCATCGTTGAGAGCCTCATCCGCCAAGCGCTGGCCAATGGGCTGGAAGCGGCGGATTTCCAGTTCCGCCAGGAGCGCCTGAGCGGAGGGAACACGGCGGAGGTCGTGACCCGGATCACGCTGGACCTGAGCTTCGTTTTCAAGTGCGACAATGACCGCAAGCTGGCAGAGGAGGCGCGGACGATCCGATCGATAAGGGCGTCGGGGGATCTACCCGCGCGCTTCCGGGAACGTTTCCCGAGGGTTTTCGCACTGAAAGACGACGAGCCACCGTACGCCTACCTAATGGAGTATTTTCCCGCGGAAGCCGGGTACCGTGGGATGGACGAGCTGTTGTTCGGCTCGCCTCAGGCGGGGCGGGATCTCGAACTGGGAGCGGAGCGGCTGATGACAGAGGTACTGAACGCTCTGCTGGAGGGATACGGGGCCTCTGTGGACAGGCGGTACATGCCGAACGTACATACGGACTACATCGGCCGGATCGAGAGCAGGCTGGGAGAGGCTGCGGAGCGCGATCCGGGCTTCGCGCCGGGGCCCGTGCGCATCAATGGGGAAAGGTACAGCGGCTGGGGAGAGTGCCTGGAGGAGGTCAAGTCGCGGGCCTCGAAGCTGCAATGGATAGCCCCGCCTTTCGTGACGGTGGTCCACGGGGATCCGAACCCTGGGAACATCCGAGTGAAGCGGGAGGCGCATCAGGTGGATGTGAAGTTCATCGATGTGAAGGAGTGGGGGCGGGGAGACTATCTGTTCGACATGACCAAGATCGCGCACTACCTGGCGGTGACGGGTCCGGTGGAGAAGGCGGGGCAGGACCCGGAAGTGAGGTGCGAGGCATCGGGCACGGAGGTGTCGCTGGAGTACGCACTGGACCCTCCGGCGTGGGTCGAGAAGGCGATCGCGGTATTGCGGCACCGGGTGGCGGAGTTCGCCAGGGAATATGGAGATTCGGGATTCTGGGAGCTGCGGTACGAGCTGGGGATGGCTTCGAACCTGCTGGGGCTGCCGCTGGGGCGGTTGGAGCAGGGGCGACGGGGTGCAGCGCTGATGCTGTATGCGGAAGGCCTGAAATGGTTGGAGAAGTTCCGGCGCGGTTTCGCGGCCCTGTGAACCTACTTGGCCGAGAGCAGAATGGAGTAGTTGAGCGCGTCCTTGTCGGGCGAGGAGTTGGAAACAACGAGGACGAGGTGGTCGGCGCCTGCGGGAGCGACGGAGAGGGGCTGACCTTGGGGCACTGACTGGGTGTTGCCGCGGCGCAAATCGGGTGTGCTTGCGGCGACGGTGGCGTCAAGGTGATGCGGGTCTGCACCCAGAGGAACTCAACGGCGCGCACATCCGGGGCGGTGGCGGGCGATGGTGGGTGTGGCGAGCC
>CAVRZY010000319.1:0-11805 GCA_963725415.1 uncultured Acidobacteriota bacterium
ATGGTCGATACGACCACACGAGGTTTGTTCCTGAATGGGGCATTCCTGATCGTGGGGATTCTGATGGGTGCGCTCAAGCCTGAGCGAGCCTGGCGTTGGGGCCTGGCTAGCATCCTGGCGTTGCCGTTGGCCGACGCCATTAAGCTGGGAGGCGATCCCAACTTGGCCTCGCTCAGCTCGGATCAGATCATGTCGGCTTTCCTGAATGCGATGCCAGCTCACATCAGCCGCTTCCTTCCGGCTGGGGCGGGCGCGTATCTGGGGGCCTTCATGGCGGCCCGGAGGCTGTAAGGCCAAACTTCCGGGTGCCAGGTCGGCTCAGGCGGCCTGCAACGGCGGCTCCATAGGGAGGGCCAGCGGAGGCTCCCGCAGGAAATCCAGGCGTGACATCTCCTCGACGGCATCCCGCACCGCTTGCTCGGTGGTAGGCTCGACGGTGATCACGAAGGGAAGGTCGTGTTTGGTCTCGCAGGGGACTTGCAGGACCGCTTCGAGGCTGATGCGTTTCTGCGCCAGGATGCCGGCCAGGGCGGCGATGATGCCGGGACGGTCCTCCACGCGGAAGCGCAGGTAGTAGGCCCGCTTCTGGCGGGTGACGGGGAGGGGAGTGTATTGGCCCAGGCGCTCATGGGCGAACGGGGAGACCCGCTCGGGGCTGCCGCGGCGAATCTCGCGAGCTACCCGCATCAAATCGCTCACCACGGCCACGCCCGTGGGGCGCGAGCCTGCGCCACGACCATAGTAGAAGGTATCCTCGCCGTAGTGGCCCTTAACCCAAACGGCGTTGTAGGCGCCCTGCACGCCCGCCAGGATGGTGGAAGTGGGAAGCAGGGCCGGGCGGACGGAGAGGATCAGGCCCTCGGAGGTCTGCCGCGCGGCACACAGCAGGCGAATGGTGTGGGCCAGCCGGTGAGCGTACTCGAAATCGATCGGGCAGATGCGCCGGATGCCTTCGGTGAAGATGTCCGAGGGCGTG
Source organism: uncultured Acidobacteriota bacterium (assembly GCA_963725415.1). Lineage (GTDB taxonomy): Bacteria > Acidobacteriota > Terriglobia > Bryobacterales > Bryobacteraceae > CAVRZY01. The sequence continues at coordinate 977 of CAVRZY010000319.1, forward strand.
ATCTTCTCCCCGAAGGCCAGGGCCGCCAGGATAGCGAGCTTGGAGCGGGCGTCGTAACCGTCAATATCGGCGCTGGGTTCGGCCTCGGCATAGCCCAGCCGCTGGGCTTCCGCCAAAACGGCATCCAGGGTGGCGCCGCGTCTCTCCATCTCGGTGAGGATGTAGTTGCTGGTTCCGTTGAGGATGCCGTAGAGCGCGACCACACGGTCGCCCGAGATGCCCTCGCGGAGCACGGTGTGGATGGGGATGCCTCCGGCCACGCTGGCTTCCATGGCCAAGTTGGTGCCCGCGACGATGGCCCGCTCCCACAGCTCGGCGCCCCGGAGGGCCATCAGCTCCTTGTTGGCGGTGACGACCGATTTTCCTTGGGAGAAGGCGGTGGTAATGACCTGGGCCGCCACGTCAGTGCCGCCGATCAGTTCCGCCACAATGTGGACTTCGGGATGGGCAACCACCTCACGCCAGTCGAAGGTCCTGAAGACCGGGCCCAGCGACTCCGGGATCCGGACTGAGTCCACGTCCAGGCTGCAAGCGGCTTTCACCTGGAGACGGAATCCCAGCTTCAGGGCGATCTGATCGGCATTTTCGGCCAGGATGGTCACGGCGCCCATGCCGACATTGCCCAGTCCAACCATGCCTACGTTGACTTGGTCCATAGTAGATTTTGACGCGTCGCCGGCCTCGCCGGCCAGCCCGGTCTCAAGAACCCCCTTTCACCCCAGCGGCCTCTCCCGCTGGATCAAATGCAGGAAGTTGCCGTCAAGATCCGCGAAGAACACCAGCCGGTTCCCTTTCACCTCCAGCGCTTCGGTATAGAAGTGAACTCCCATCTCCTGGAGCCGCCGGTAAGCCGCATCGAAGTCCTCCACCTCAATCGCCAGGTGCCGGATTCCAGGGTCCTTCATCTTCTGCGGCGCTCGGTCGCCTTCCGACGGAATGATCTCCAACATACCCCCGTTCTGCGCCTTGACGAAAACGTTTCCGTCGTACCGGAAGTTGATCGTGAACTCCAGATGGTCCACGTACCACTGCCCCAACTTCTCCGGATCCGGGGACGCGATCGCAGTATGTTCCAGTCTCTTGAACATAGACGAGGATTGTAGCAGAAGCCGCCAGCCGTGAGAAGGTGTCCTACTCGACGCTCAATAAGGCAAAAATTTTTGTCGATGTCATGCAGCAACACCCAGTTGCTCGAATAAGGCCTGCATCCCGATTTGGAGGGTGTCGTAGCAGCGATCCAAGGCCGTGGTATGGGCAGGCCTGGCCCTGCGTTTGCGTTTTCCCCTCCGCTCCCGCAGCCCACAGCCGCCATCCGAGCCCCACGCCCTTCCGCAGTGTCTGAATCGCAGAGCCAGAAAAAAACTGTCTTGACATCTGGTCCCGGAGCTTGCTATAGAAGGGACAACGCATAAGTCGTCATCGACTTATTAGCATCCCCGGCGACGAGACCCAGCTCGTCGCCAGCCCCTCTGAGTGAGGCCCCCAGTTCCCAGCTTGGGGCCTCTTCTTTTTTCGCTCGGCTGGAGGCGCGGCTCTCCCCCTGGAGGTCAACGAGGGCGGCGCACCAAGACTGGGTTACTGGGGCGGCGGGATGATCCGCCAATCAATCGAGCAACGCGCGGCTGCGAGGAAGCCCGTGCATAACTCAGGTAGAATAACTGCATGGCTTCGGCATGTTTCGCCGCAATCGTCCGCACCATGGGCGACAGGCCGCAACTCTTGCAGCAGGCCCTGGAGTCGCTGACCTTCCAGCAGGACCGCTGTAGGGCGATTGTGGTGGTGCACGGCGATTCCAGCGCACACCAAAAGGTGCAGCAGGTCTGCCGCCGCGTGGGCGGGCTGGAACATGTGGCGCTGCACGCCAAGGATACGGGGAAAAGGAGGGGGCACCCACTCAATGTCGGGCTGGACCACTGCTATGATTCCGAGTCCCAGCCCGATTTCCTGTTCTTTCTGGATGATGACGATATTGTCTATCCCTTCTTCACGCGGATCATGGCGGCGGCCTTTCTGACCTCGCAAGCAGACCTGATCTACGCGGCCTCGAATCGCAAGGAATTCGGCCGGCCGGCGGCGGTGGGCTACACGCCCAAGCCGATCTTCCTGCTGCTGTACGAGAACTTCATCACCATCAACAGCTTTGCAGTGCGAATGGAGACTTTACGGAGGCAGCGCTGTTACTTCGATGAACACTTCGAGTACGCGGAGGACTGGCAGTTTCTAGTCACATTATTGCAGAAAGGTTTCCGGTTCGAGGCCAACTTCTCGACCCTGTCGGAGTTCAGGATCATCCGGGACGGCAACCGGGAGATAAAAGCGAACCCAGCGTTGTGGAAGCAGTATTCGCTCCAGATTCGAAAGCAGATCAACCGCTCGGACTTTGTGGTTCCGGGCGCCAAACTGGCGGGCCTGGCATGCGAGCTCGAGCCACGCTTCGGGACCCAGAGGGAGACGCAGGAGGAAGTGATCGCGGAGCAGGACCGCTCCATCGGATGTCTGCGGCAACGGGTTTACGAGCTGGAGGATTCGCTTTCCTGGCGACTGACGGCGCCCTTGCGGCGGGTGGGGGCGATGCTGCTGAAGCTGGGGCCGCGGCAGCGTGGGTAGGCCATGAGTTTTACAGGTATTTCCACCCTCCTGCCAGTCTATCTGGCTGGGGTGGATTCGGATTCGCTGCGGCGACTGCGGCGTGCGGCCTCCTCCGTGTTGACGCAGGAGTGCTGCTTGCCGCTGGAACTGGTGGTCGTTGACGACGGTTCAGCCCGGCCGCTGAAGGAACTGCCGGAACTGGCGGACCTCCTGGCGCGCCAGGAGGTGTCCTATATCCGGATGGCCAGCAACCAGGGGCTGGTGTTCGCTTTGAACGCCGGGCTGAACCGGGCGCGTCACGACCTGATTGCCCGCATCGACGCGGACGATTACTGGAGGCCGGAAAAACTGAACAAGCAACTGGAAGCCCTGATTTCGGATCCGGACCTGACCATCATAGGAACCGGAATGCGCATGCTGGGGCAGGACGGCTCGCTTACCGATCATGTGCGGGGTTCGAGCTGGCAAGAGGTGCTGAACTTTTACGCCGCGGTGGGATGCCCGCTGCCTCACGGCAGCATCCTGGCCCGGAAAGACATCTTCAGCCTGCTGGGCGGATACTCGCATTCCCCCAACTACCGGCACTGCGAGGATTTTGCTCTGTGGGGAGTGTGGCTGCGTTTCTTCAAGGCGGCCATGCTGGAAGAAGTGCTGTTCGAGTATACGGTGTCGGAGTCGCAGGTCAGCACCAAGCATGCGGGGGACCAGCGGGCCGCCTCGGGGCGGGTGCATCGCCGTTTCCTGGAGCTGAAGAACCACCAGGCCATCCCGGCGGCTCTGACCGAGACCGCTCAGATCTTGGGGAAATCGCTGATCCAGACGGGGAAGATACTGTACGTGGCCTGGCAGTACTACGACTACATACTGGTCGATGAAGAGCTTTATGAACCGCTGCGCACGCTGCTTCCGGACCGGAGAGTGCACCCCTACCGCGAGGTGGTGGATCTGCTGGCGGGTCGCTTCTTCTACCTGCACAAGAACGATCATTTCGAACGGGATATTGCGGATCACGCAAGCTGCGTCCATGACATCAGCCATATCCAGCCGCTCTTGAGATGATGAACCGCGACGAGCTGCTAGAGGCTAGGAACAGGATCGTCGAGCGGTACGGGGAGTGGACTGCCCATACCATTCACTTAGGCTGCGGGGTCTACACCCGCAGCACGCCGGTGAATCAGGAGTGGCGCTTGGAGCGTGTGCGGCAGAGCCTCCGGGATTTCGGCTACCAAAGTCTGGAGGGAGTGCGCATCTTGGACTTGGGCTGCCTGGAGGGGCTGTTCGCCATCGAGCTGGCGCGCGCCGGGGCCAAGACCGTGGGCATCGAGGCCCGGCTGGCCAACCTCGAGAAAGCGCGCTTTGCGCGGGAAGCGCTGGAGCTGGCCGCCTGCGAGCTGGTGCAGGACGACGTGCGGAACCTGTGCCGCGCCAAGTACGGCAGTTTCGACATCGTGCTGTGCTGCGGCATTCTGTATCACCTGGACATGCCGGATGCCCTGCGGCTGATCCAGCGGATTTCCGAGGTGACCGAGCAGGTGGCGGTGGTCGAGACGCACGTCGCGCTGGAGGTATTGAAGCACAATCCGTTCGAGCTGGGCGAACTGGAGGAGGAGTCCTGGGAGGGGCAGGTTTACCAGGGCCGGCGCTTCCGGGAGCACAAGCCGGGAGAGACGCCGCAGCAGAAGGAGCGGAGGTTATGGGCCTCTTTGGACAACCCCCGCTCCTTCTGGCTGACGCGCAGCTCATTACGCCTGGCGCTCCGCAGGCACGGCTTCGAATCGATCTATGAGCAACTGCAGCCGCCGGACCGGGCCGAGGAGGAAGTTGACCGGGTCACGTGGATCGGGGTGAAGTGGGCCGGGAGGGCGGAGAGGCCCAGCCAGGCGGCGCAAGAAGCCTCCCGGAGCAGGCTGGAATCCGAACAACAGCGCGCGTACATGCAGGCTCTCCAGCAGTTGACACAGGTCAACCAGGAATCCGAGCAGCAGCGCGCCCAGATCCAGGATCTGGAGACAAAGCTGGCGCACTGGAGCGAGGAGGCCGAAAAACGGGGCGCCTACATCCAGGAGCAAGCCCAGCAGTTGTCGCGGGTGGCGGCGAAGCTATTCTTCGTTGCCTGAGATCGAGGACCGCATGCGATATCGAATCGTAGATCACTCCATTCTCGTATCTGCCGTACCGTTACTTTCATCAGGTAGACTGCTGTGCCGTAATTCCGCAGAAGCTGGTGAAATACTACTCCGGACGGGCCGCATCGCCTGTGCGGCTAGTGCGCCTATTGCCGCTGAGGGGGCCGGGGCTTCTCGACGATGACCTGGAAGGATCCCGAGCGAAACACAAAGGCCCCGCGCTGTTCCAATGAGCTGATCATCTGCGCCACCACGTCTGGCAGGGCGGTGGCAGGGTCGCGGCGGACGATGGCGGCTCTCAATTCTGGGGCTAGGCGCAGGGCGCGCCAGTGCAGCCCGGGATAGGGCGCGAAAGACTCCTCGACCAGCCAACGCCGGTCGGGGAGATAGTATGTGGCACACTCAGGCCCCATCACCAAGTCGCCTGGTTTGGTGAGGGCGGCCAGGGCCTGGGCGGCTGCGCGGGCCCCGAAGACGCCCCTGTCAACGGTGGGGCTTCCTGGGGAGTCCATCATGGCCAGCGTGTCCGGCGCCATGACGGCGAATCCCGCGAGCACGATGACGGCGGAAACAGCACGGCGCCAGGGAGGGGCCAACTCGCGCAAGCACAGGCCCAAGAGGGCGCACAGCGGGGGGAACACGATCAAGAAATACCGCGGGTAGCCGTCCCCACTATAGGCGACATAGAAGTAGACAGCGACCGGAATCAGGGCCGCGGCCAGCAACGGAAGATAAGGCTGGCGGAGGGAGCAAAGCCGGCGGTAGAAGAGGAGAACTGCTAGCGACGGCGCCAGACAGAGGAAGAACAGGTGGGTCACTTCGAAGCGGGCGGCGAATTGCAGCAAAGAGGATCGGGAGCGGGCACCGGCGCCCTCCTGGGCGGCATGCTGTTCCAGGGTGGCGGTGGTGACACCCACGACGGTTTCATAGGTCCGTCCGAGGGAATTGCGGAGAGAGCGATTAGTCGTGCGGCCAAGTGACCAGGAGATGCCGACCAGCAGAAGGATGCCGAGCAGCGTTGCGACGACAGAAGCCTTCAGAAGCAGCGCCCTTCTGTTAGGCGGCGGGAGCAGCATACAGAGTATCAATAGCAGCGACGCCATGACGGCGATCTCGAGTTTTCCCAGCCAAAGAACGGCCATGCCGGACACCAACAAAGCATAGGTTGGGGCGCGCGCACCGTTCCCGGCCGTTAGGATGCCCCAGCAGACCAGGGTATAGCCCAACAGGCCGACGGTTGGGTCGGTCTGCATATGGCTGGCTGCGCCATAGAAAAAAGGCGAGGCAAGTATGAGGAGACTGGGCACGACCGACCTGGTGACCAGGAAGGGAAACAGGCACACGAAGAAGCCAATCAAGAAGGGCAGCAGCTTGGCGCCGGCCACTACATCGGGGGTCAGCAACGAGAAGGCGCCGAGCAGCAAGGAGGTCAGGGGTGGCTTGTGAAAGGGATTTGCGTCAGGCGCGACTTCGCCCCACTGCCAGCGGAAGCCGGAGCCTTCGAACAAGGAACGGCCAGGCATCAGAAACACCGATTCCTCGGATACGAGCTCGCGCTGGAGGTTTCCCGCGCGTGATAGGAAGTAGAGCAGGCACAGCAAGGCCAGTGAAAGCCCGAAGCGCCTTGGCGCGGAGAGCCTGCCGAGAAGGTTCATGTGTTGCTCCTGGGGGCAGCAGCCAGACTCACGAAATGGAACGGTTGCGAGGGCATTCCGCTAATGTCCCAGTCTGTTCCAGGGGTCTCAGCGGTGTCAACCCGGGCCGCGGAGCTGTGCGGTGCGGCAGGTTTGTTGAGCGGGCTAATGGGGGGGAGGGTAGAGGCGAGTTTGGGGCGTGATATGTTATGAACGCAAGCCCCGTCCGGGCATTTGTCAAGGCAGGGTGGTTTGAGAATTCGAGAGCACTGGTCTTCGCGTTGCACGCTGCTAGTGTGGCTGGCGATCATGGCGGCGGTGATCGCTCCCACCATTCTCAGCTATGGAACGTATTCCATGGCCTGGGACGACCTGTACTTCTTCCACCGGACGGTGAGCCTGAATCGAGCGATCTGGAGCCTGGACGGCAGGCAGTTTATGGAGACCTTCAGCATCCTGATGAAGTCTCCGGTGATGGCGCTGATGGCGGCGCCGTGGGGTCCGGCGGGCACATCGGAAAAGGTGATCGGGTTATCTCTGGTATCGCTGGCGGGCTGCACCTGGCTGGCGGCGTTGGTGTGCATCTACCTGATGGCGCGCATGAGATGCGGCAAGATCCTGCTGGTGGTGGCTGGAGCCTCGCTGGCGGCCAATCCGGTATTGACGGGCTACGCGGGCGCATTTTTGGTGGACGGGCTGCTGTCGTGGGTGGTCCTATTGACGCTGTTGCTAGGGCCCTATGAGGCGCTGACGGAGGAACATGGCGTGGCAGCCAGCATCCGCAGGGGACTGCTGTGGGCCCTGGCGCTCAACGCGGGCGCGCTGGCGAAGGTGACCTACGGGTACTTCGCTCTTCTGATGGTTCCTTGCCTGCTGCTGATCCGGTGGAGGCGTGGGGGAGCCAGGCCGACGATAGTAACCGCGGCGAGCTGTGTAGCGGGCTGCCTTCCGAGCATCGTGATCTGGGGTCTGTTCGGCGCGCAGTTCCTGCGCCACGCGCAGATGTCGGCCTGGGGAGCGGGCTCGGGGTTCTACGCGGCGCCGGGGATCTCGCCACTGGCGTTTGCAGGTTCCTACATCCAGGCCATCGGAGCGGCGTTCTATCTGCACTGCGGGCTGGGGCTGGCAGCGATCTGGATGGTGGCCAGGAAGCGGGTGCGGGTGTTGCGGGCGGCCATCTGGCCGTTGCTGGTGCTGGCGCTGTACTTCCTGCTGTCGATTCAAGGTTCGAACCGCGACCTGCGTTTTTTCATGCCGGCGATGGTGAATTTTCCTTTCCTCCTGGTGGCGCTGGTTCCGAACGGTCCCCAGCAGGGGAGGCCGGCGGTGAGCAAGGCAGCATTTGCGGCGGCCTTCCTGGTGATGGTTCTCGTCTCGCTGCCGATGACGAAGCGGCCCGAGCTCAGCAACGTCTGGCGGGCGCGCGACCTGCTGGTGAAGTGCGGCCTTCACGGCTACACCAGAATCACGCTGGCGACCGACAGTCCTGGTTTCAACATCGAGACCTTTTTGCTGGCGAAAGAGCTGCTGGGGAAGCCAGGGCGGAAATTCAGGATCGGCACCCTGGTCTACGACATTGTGCACGAGAAACCCGTGGAGTCGGGCTTCGAAGTTATGCGCCATAGCGACGTGACGATCTTCGAGGAACCCCAGCCCGTCTCTCCTGAGTTCACCAACCGGCGGGCGGGCGATTACCGCAGTTATGTTTTGCGGAACGGGCGGGAGGTGACGGAACTTTCGGATCAGAGGACGTCAGTGTTTGAAGTGATCCGGCGGCCGGGGTGAGCCAAGACATGCGGAGGGTTGCGCGGGGCGGTCGGGGAGGGGCATGATAGGAGCTTGACGGTCGCGCCCGGGGGGCTGGGCGGCATCTGGGAGCTTTAGCGGTTAGGAGGGCGATGAAAGTGAGACGAGCTTTGCTGAGCGGCGTGGCAGCCCTGTGTGGGGTGGGGCTTTGGGGTTGTTGGCGGGCCGGGCCGGCGCAGCCTCGGATCTCCAGCATCATCACCTCACCCAGCCCGCCAGTTGCCGGAATCTTCGATTTCGCGATCCTGGGGGAAGGGTTTGACGAAGCGGCGGCGAAGGTGATCTTCACGGGGCCGGGCTGCGAAATGGGGTGCGAGGTGCCCCGGAGCGCCATTGCGGAGCGGGCACCGACACAGATGTCCGGGAAGGCTCAACTGGCCCCTGGCCGGTACAGCGTGACAGTGAAAAACGGCCAGGGGCCGCCGTCGAATCCCGTGAGCCTGGATGTGGCGCCGGCGAAGGCGGAGGACTGAGGAAGGAGTTTGGGGCAGGCGGCCCATAGGCGCCAACTTACGCAGGCCAGAGGCCTGCGCCACCTGCGGGGCCTTCTTCACCTGCTGGTGAAAGGAGGGGGCTGGAACCTGGAGTGGCTGGGCGAAACGAGACTGGAGGGGCGGCGGGATCTGTGCACTTATCTCACGGCGCATTGGCCGGCCGCGAGGCGGCTGCTGGATGAACTCAACGAGGGTGACACCCAGCGGATCCTGCGGCTGTTCTACGATCGGAGCGCCGGGCCGCCTTTACAGGCCTCAGGGTGCGCGAGCGCGGCGGCAAGCGAACTCGAGCCGGCTGGTGGACGAGTATGGCGAGCCGCTGGGGTTTCGTGAGCGCAGCTCAAGGGCAGACTGCCCGCACAGCAACCGCCGACCCTCGTTCAGCGTCGTGATTCCCTTCGCGCGACACCTCAAGCTGCTGGGACGTTGCCTGGCCAGCCTGGACAAGATGCGGCATCCCAGGAAGGAGGACGTGTTCGAGGTCGCAGTGGTTAATGACGATGCGCAGTATTCGCTGGAGGAGCTGCGGGCGCTGATGCCGCTGGGGCTGAGGCCCCTCGCCAGGGTGGCGGCCGGGCAGCCGGGGAGCGGAATCGCGGCGACCTTGAACCAGGCCATCGCCCTGAGCGGCAACGAATGGATCCTGTTTGTGGACTGCGACGACCTGGTGGAACCGGATGCGCTGACGCGGCTGGAGTGGCACATCCGGAGACATCCCAAGGTGCGTTACATCAGCTCGAACATGATCGACATCGACGAGGGGGAAGGGGTGCTGCGGTATCGCCGTCGGGTCGAACCACCGACCGAGCTGCTTTCCAGAGGAATGATCGCCGGGCATCTGAAATGCGTGCGGCGGGACGCCTTGGACGAGTATGGCCCGTTAGAGCCAGAGTTCGATGGGTGCCAGGACTACGACCTTGCTCTGAAGATGTCGTTCGTGGAACCGATTCTGCTGATTCCCGAGTACCTGTACAGATACCGCTGGCACCAGGGCACGCAATCGGTGAGCGGGGCGGCGCGGCAGGAACTCACGACCCAGGCCATCCGCAGAATCTACAAGGGCGCGGCGATGATGGAACGAGGACTGCTGCGCGCTGGGGGAGGAGTTTCTGTCGGTTTCGAGGGCAAGCATAGTGCGGCTTGGGCAGAAGTTTTTGGGAATTTGCCACCGGCAGGCGGCGGGGCGCGAGTGAGGGTGTCCTGCGGGGAATTGGAGCCCAGCCCGCATCAGGCCAGGCGGCTGATGGTGGAACTGGCGCGGGCGCTGCTGGGGCCTGGGACGGGCAGACGCGCGGGGCCGTTTGAGATTGACCGTGAGCCAGGCCCATGGCCTGTCAGGCCATCAGAGGGGGATGGGGGTCTCCCAGTTGAGTGAGGCGTCTTCGCTGGTTCGAGCGAGGTTAGGGCATAAATTGTACCAACCTTAACTATCCGTAATTTGCCGCATCTAGCACACTTCACTTCATAAAGTTTGTCTGTCAAATTCCGAGCAACGCCACCACGATTATGTACTCGGCAAAATTTACAAGGAACATTTTTATAATCTTCAATCGTCTTGTCTTTTTATGAAAACGCAACCATCGGTCTATCGTCCCTGGGTTCACAACCCGCATCTTACCGCATTGGTTGCACGGAAACTCTATAGTTGTGCCTTTTATAAATCTAGCCATGTTACCATCCTACTTATTCTGCTCATACAGTTCTAGCATTTTAACCGATTTTATAAGTTCTTCCACTACCTTACTAAAGTCCTTTTTATCAATGTCTATCGTAACCCCATTCCCACAAAATACTACCGTGACACAATCATAATCATCAGTAAACCATGATAGTGTCTCTTCCCCATTATATAAATCGTGAATTGTTTTCCCTTGCGCCATCGTACTACTTCTTCTTTTCCCTACTTCTTTGATACCCTAGTTTGGGATTGCCTCGCGGTTGGTTTTTCCACAACCCCCTTGCCCCCAAACATTTCTTGACTACCTTATATATAGGATGCCAATATTCCATTTCAATAAGCTCTTTCTCTAACTGGTTGAGGTCTAACTTACTTTTCTTCTGCATAGTATTATTATATATGATACCAAAGGCTATGTCAATAGTATTATCTATTTGGGCAAGATTTATTTTCAGACAAAAGATCCCCCGTACCTTAATTCAGTGTACAGGGTTAAAAATTA
>CAVRZY010000320.1:0-52315 GCA_963725415.1 uncultured Acidobacteriota bacterium
TTGCAATTTCCAGTGCATTGCGGTTTTGGTTTTCCTGCTGCCAGATAGATGCAATCGTGCGTAGAGTGGCCAGCAAAGTGGACGGACTGAACAATCACCATTTAATTATCCCAGGCAAACGAAAACAAGATCCTGATCTTCCTGAACAGCAATGCTGAACGAAGATTCGATTGGAATAAACAGCAGCACAAAATCGGGACTAATTTGAAGGCCTGGCGAATGCTGATAGTGTTTTCTCGCTCAGGAGTTTGGCGTTCCAGCTGGTGATTTGCCGGGCATGCATTTTTACTGGCGGTTCTTGCGTGGTGCGACCCTTGGCGTGCGTGCCATGGTCATCGACGGCGTCGGTCGAATTTCTTCTTGATCAAGCATTCGTACATCGACGGCTGGCATCTGCCTGGTGGTGGCGTGGAGACGGGAGAGACACTGCTTGAAGCGCTGACGCGTGAATTGGCCGAAGAAGGCAATATCCGGCTGGTACCGCACCGCAGCTCTACAGCGTCTATCTTAACAAGCGCGTCTCACAGCGAGATCATGTGGCGCTGTCGATCGTCCGGGACTTCCGGCAGGACGGAAACCCGCAGCCCAATCATGAAATCGTCGAGCACGGTCTTCGCAATCAATGCACTTCCAGACGATGCAAGCCGCGCCACGCGCGCTCGTGTGGCGGAAGTATTTGGCGGCGCGGCGATCAGTGAATTGTGGTGAGTTCGCTATAATGCACCGCGCCGCTGAGACGGGAGGCTACGATGCCGGTCAAAGATTGGCTGCCTGCCGGCCTGCATGCGGCGGCCGTCAACCGCAAGCTGAAAGCGGGCGAAACGCTGTTCCTGTTGCGACAAGGCCGCCGGCCTTTGCGAGGTTGCCTCCGGTCGCGTGCGGCTCGCGCGCGTCAGTCGTTCCGGCCAAGAGATTGTTCTTCACGTTGCTGGCCCCGGCGAAACGCTCGCTGAAGCCTCGCTATTCTCGGTGACTGATCGTTGTGACGCCATCGCGAATACGAACGCGACTGTGCGCGTCTATCCCAAGCGGGACATGCTTGCCGCATTCGAGCGCGATCCGAAAGCGATGCAGGCCTTCTCAGCGATGCTCGCACATCAGGTGATGGGCCTGCGCACTCGAATTCAGCAACGCAACATCCACTCCGCGCGCGAACGGGTGAAGCACTATCTCATGCTCAATGTCGGCACCGACGGCCGTACCGTCGAGCTCAGCGGCACGCTGAAAGATATTGCCTCGACCTCGGTCACCCTGACGAGGCGCTTTACCGCACGCTGGCTGCGCTCAACGTTCAGGCGAAGATCCAGCGGAGTTCAGGTAAAATCACGCTGGCGCGGCCCAAATGTGATGATCTGGAGATCATATGTGGCTTTCGGAAGATCCGCTAATAAAGCACCGGGCAAAACGCAAAGAGGCTCCGAATGTCAAAATTTCCTGGAAAATCTTACGCTTGCCGTTTCGGCAGTTCTTCCGCTACCGTTTATGCCGTCGCGCAGGTCTCTGTCCGGCGGGCCGATGGGAATGCACGGCCAGATGCCGCAAGGCGGCATGATGAACCAGATGCATAGCCAGATGATGCAGGGTCAGGGCGGCATGCCCGGCACTGTATGGGCGAAGGCGTGCACGGCGGCATGCATGGTGACATGCATGGCGGAATGGGAATGCACGGTGGCATGCACGGGCAACAGCCGGCTGCGTCTCAACGTGCCAGCTATGCCGGGGCAAGATGCCTTCGGCACCATTCAGGAAGTCGTTCAGATTCTGCAAGTCGGATCCGACGACCGATTGGTCGAAGGTCAACATCGGCGCGCTACGGCTAGCATCTCATCGATATGAACGAAGTGACACTGCACGACAGCTGACGGCCGAACGCATGCTCGACAACGGCATCGAGATCGCAGTCACCGGCGAAGGCCGAACACTGGAAGCGATCAAGCGCATGGTGCCGGCACATGTGAGTGAGCTGCGCGAGATCGGCTGGAACGCCAAGAGCGAGGACCTTGCGAACGGCGTCAAGTCCGCCGTTACAGCGAGCGAGGCCCAGCCGCTCGCCAAACTCAAGGCGCTTGGTTTCATGGGCATTATGGTGCAGGGCGGCCATCACCAACCCGACCATCTAATGATGGCGAAGGGCGAATTCCCGATGCACTAGGGCGCGGCGACCCGCACTGGATTTAGCCGAACCGCGCGCGATCGTGCGGCGCGGCGAAATCGAGCTGCGGTCCGACCGGCACGATGCCGGTCGGGTTCACCTGGCGCTGGCTGCCGTAATAGTGCCGCTTGATCTGCTCGAGGCTGACGGTCTCGGCCACGCCCGGCACCTGATAGAGATCGCGCAGATAATTCGACAGGTTGGGATATTCGGTGATGTGCCGCCAGTTGCATTTGAAGTGGGAGTAATAGACCGCATCGAAACGGATCAGCGTGCAGAACAGCCGCCAGTCGGCCTCGGTGATGCGTGCTGCCCGGCGAGATAGCGCTGCCGCGACAGGATCTGCTCGATCTCGTCGAGCGTGTCGAACACGTCGCGGAAGGCTAGCTCGTAGGCGGCCTGCGAGGTGGCGAAGCCGGCGCGATAGACGCCGTTGTTGATGTTCGGATAGACGAGCGTCGTTGATGCGGTCGATCTCGGCGCGCAAATGCTTCGGGATAATAATCGGTGCGCACATTGGTGAAGGCGTCGAACGCCGAATTGAGCATGCGGATGATTTCGGGGGACTCGTTGTTGACGATGGTCTTGCGCTTCTTGTCCCACAGCACCGGCACGCTGACGCGGCCGGAGTAGTGCGGATCGGCGAGCACGATAGATCTCCGAGAGCTTGCTCTTGCCGTTGACGCTGTCGCCGGTCGAGCCCTCTCGGCTGTTGAAGGTCCAGCCGTCCTTGCCCATGTCGGGCGACACGATCGACAGCGAGATGACGTTCTCGAGTGCTTTGAGCTTGCGGAAGATCATGGTGCGGTGCGCCCACGGGCAGGCGAGCGAAACATAGAGATGATAGCGGCCGGCTCCGCGGCCGTAAAGCCGCCTTCGCCGGAAGGGCCGGGGCTGCCGTCCGGCGTGACCCAATTGCGGAAGCTGCGTGGCCGGCCGGATGAAATGGCCGTCTTTGGTGCGCGAAACATCGTCCTGCCACACGCCGTCGACCAGAAGTCCCATGCCATTCTCTCCTTAACCCTTCGCCGACTTTCATTTAGTGCGTTGGCGCGACGAATGCCACGGGCGATGGACCGGAATTACCCTCGAATTTCCCTACTCTCCTTGAGCGATAATTGACCGAGGTGCGTCCATGCTCGGCGCAACGGTCTCCCACTACCGCATTCTGGAAAAGCTCGGCGGGGGCGGCATGGGTGTGGTCTACAAGGCCGAAGACACCCGGCTCGGCCGAACCGTTGCCCTGAAGTTCCTGCCGGAAGAGCTGCTCAAGGACCATCAGGCCGTGGAGCGTTTCCGGCGAGAAGCCCGCGCCGCTTCCGCTCTGAACCACCCTCACATCTGCACCATCTACGACATCGAGGAATACCAGGGCCGGCCCTTCATCGCCATGGAGCTGCTGGAGGGCCAGACGCTCAAGTACCGCATCTCCGGCAAGCCAGTGGAGACGGAGCAGATTCTGGAGTTGGGCATCCAGATTGCCGACGCTCTGGATGCCGCCCACTCGAAAGGGATCGTTCATCGGGACATCAAGCCGGCCAACATTTTCGTTACCCAACGGGGGCACGCCAAGATCCTGGATTTTGGGCTGGCCAAGCTGCTGCCGGAGAAACATTGGGTGGCGGCCGCGGCGGAAGCTCCGGGTCTGCCGACGGTGACCGAAGACCTTCTGACCAGCCCCGGGGTGGCGGTGGGTACGGTGGCGTACATGTCGCCGGAGCAGGCCAAGGGACAACCTCTGGACGCGCGCACCGACCTGTTCTCCTTCGGTGCGGTGCTCTACGAGATGGCCACCGGCAGGCAGGCTTTTTCTGGAAACACCACGGCGGTCGTCTTTGACGCCATACTGCACGGGGCGCCCACCTCGCCGGTGCGATTGAATCCGGAGTTGCCGCCGGAGATGGAACGCATCATCAACAAAGCTCTGGAGAAGGACCGCGAGCTGCGCTACCAGAGCGCCTCAGAGATGCGCACCGACCTGAAGCGGCTGAAACGGGACACGGATTCAGCGCGGGCGGCCACGAGCCCGGTGACCGAGGCGCTTCCTAAGCGCAAGCACCGGAAATTCCTCATCCCGGCCGCAGTAGTGGTCATACTTGCAGCAGCGGCGGCGTTTTTCTATTTCCGCCGGGCCCCGGTATTGACCGAGCGCGATTCCATTGTGCTGGCGGAGTTCGTCAATACCACCGGGGACTCCGTCTTTGACGGGACGCTCAAACAGGCCCTGGCCGTGCAACTGGAACAATCGCCGTATTTGAATGTTTTCCCGGAAGAGCGGGTGCAACAGACGCTCCGCCTCATGGGCCGCTCTCCCGACGAGCGCGTCACAAAACCGGTCGCCAGGGAAATCTGCGAGCGCGAGGGCATCAAGGCGATGCTGGCGGGCTCAATCAGCGGGTTGGGCACTCACTATGTGATTGCTGTGGATGCCGTAAGCTGCCGCACGGGCGAAACGCTCGCCCGGGAGCAAATCGAAGCCGAGAACAAAGAGAAAGTACTACAGGCGGTCGGCAAGGCGGCGTCGCAGTTGCGCGGGAAGCTGGGCGAGTCACTGAGTTCGATCCGGAAACTGGATGCTCCGATTGAAGCTACCACCTCCTCGCTCGAGGCGCTGAAAGCCTTCAGCCTGGGAGAGGCCCAGCGGGCGAAAGGGACAACCCAGGGCGCGATCGCGTTCTATAAGCGGGCCATTGAGCTGGACCCCAACTTCGCTCTGGCCTATGCGAGGGCGGGAGTTGCTTACAACAATCTTGGGGAGGACGAACTCGGCATCGACTATCTGAAGAAAGCGTTCGAGCGGCGAGAGCGCGTCAGCGAGCTCGAAGAGGTTCTATATCTCCACCTTTTACTACGGGTACGTCACCGGGGAACTGGACAAGACTATAGAAGCATTCACCCTATGGGCGCAGACTTATCCGCGGGACTGGCAGCCACGGAACAGCCTGGCCGTTCAATACCGGGCCGCCGGTCAATTCGACAAGGCTGTCGAAGAAGCCCGCGAAGCGCTCCGTCTCGAACCCAACCACGCTTTCCCGTACTACAACCTGGGAGCTTCGTATCTAGGTCTGAATCGGTATGAAGAGGCCAAAGCGATCTTGGGGAAGGCGACCGCGCAGAAGCTCGATTACTCTAACACCCACCTCATCCTCTACCTGGGTGCGTTTATCCAAGGTGATGCGGTGGCCATGGAGCGCGAGGCCCAGTGGGCCGGAGGCAAGCCGCGGGAGCACAATATGCTGGCGGCCGAGGCCGATGCTGCGGCCTTTTTGGGCAAGCTCGCAGGAGCCCGTGAAATCCGGCGCCGCGCCGTTGAGGTGGCGCAGCGTGCCAACCTGAAAGAAACTGCGGCAGGCATCACTGCGAGACAGGCAATGACGGAGGCGGTATTCGGGTGTTTTCGTCAGGCGCGCGAGCAAGCGGCGGCAGCCCTGGCGGTGGCCCGCAGCCGGAACACTCTGCCGCAGGCCGCGACTACCCTGGCTCTGGCCGGCGATGCCGCCCAGGCACAAAAACTCATCGAGGAATTGGGCCAGCGCTTTCCGGTTGATACCCTAATTAATGCCCTCTGGATGCCCACCGCTCGCGCCGCCATCGAAATCAAGCGTGGCAACGCCGCCAAGGCTATCGAAGGGTTGCGCGCAGCCGCGCCTTACGAGCTGGGCAGTCTCTGGCCCATCTACGTTCGTGGCCGGGCCTACCTGGGCGCGAAGGCCGGGACAGAAGCCGCGGCAGAGTTCCAGAAAATCCTGAACCATAGGGGTGTCGCTCCCGCATCCCCGCTGTACCCGCTGGCCCATCTGGGCTTGGGCCGCGCCTGGGCGCTGGCCGGCGACACCGCCAGGAGCCGCAAGGCCTACCAGGATTTCTTGGCCCTCTGGAAAGACGCCGACCCCGACATTCCTATCCTCCAGGAGGCGCAACAGGAGTACGCGAAGCTGAAATGATCGGTAAGAACATCTCGCACTATCGCATCCTGGAAAAGCTCGGCGGGGGCGGCATGGGCGTAGTCTACAAGGCCGAAGACACCCGGCTGGGCCGCAGCGTGGCCCTGAAGTTCCTGCCGGAAGAACTTCTCAAGGACCATCAGGCCGTGGAGCGTTTCCGACGGGAAGCCCGCGCCGCCTCGGCTCTGAACCACCCTCACATCTGCACTATCTACGACATCGAGGAATACCAGGGCCGGCCCTTCATCGCCATGGAGCTGCTGGAGGGCCAGACGCTCAAGTACCGGATCTCCGGCAAGCCAGTCGAGACGGAGCAGATTCTGGAGTTGGGCATCCAGATCGCCGACGCTCTGGATGCCGCCCACTCGAAAGGGATCGTTCACCGGGACATCAAGCCGGCCAACATCTTTGTCACCCAGCGGGGGCACGCCAAGATCCTGGATTTTGGATTGGCCAAGCTGCTGCCGGAGAAACATTGGGTGGCGGCCGCGGCGGAAGCTCCGGGCCTGCCGACGGTGACTGAAGACCTCCTGACCAGCCCCGGGGTGGCGGTGGGCACGGTGGTGTACATGTCGCCGGAGCAGGCCAAGGGACAACCCCTGGACGCGCGCACCGACCTGTTCTCCTTCGGCGCGGTGCTCTACGAGATGGCCACAGGCCGGCAGCCTTTCGCCGGCAACACCTCGGCAGTAATCTTTGACGCCATTCTGAACCGGGCG
The DNA here is from genome assembly GCA_963725415.1 of uncultured Acidobacteriota bacterium. GTDB lineage: Bacteria > Acidobacteriota > Terriglobia > Bryobacterales > Bryobacteraceae > CAVRZY01. The sequence goes on from CAVRZY010000320.1 coordinate 6,816, forward strand.
CCAACCTCGCCGGTGCGCCTGAATCCGGAGTTGCCGCCGGAACTGGAACGCATCATCAACAAAGCTCTGGAGAAGGATCGGGAACTGCGCTACCAGAGCGCCTCGGACATGCGCACCGACCTGAAACGGCTGAAACGGGACACGGATTCGGCGCGCACGGCGGCAAGCCCAGCGGCGGAGGTTCTCCCGGTGCGCACGGTAGTAAAGCGCCGGATGTGGCTCATCCCGGCCGCAGTCGTGGTGATCCTTGCGGCAGTGGCGGCGTTCTTCTATTTCCGCCGCGCTCCGGCCTTGACCGAGCGCGATTCCATCGTGCTGGCGGATTTCGTCAATACCACCGGGGACTCTGTTTTTGACGGGACGCTCAAGCAGGCCCTGGCGGTGCAACTTGAACAGTCGCCGTATCTGAACATCTTTCCGCAAGACCGTGTGCAGCGGACGCTGCGACTGATGGGCCGCTCTGCCGACGAGCGGGTCAGCGGTCCAATCGCCCGCGAAATCTGCGAGCGCGAAGGCATCAAGGCCATGCTGGCGGGCTCGATCGCCGGGCTGGGCAGCCACTATGTCATCGCGTTAGAAGCGCTGAACTGCCGCACCGGTGAGACGCTGGCCCGCGAGCAGGTGGAGGCGGAGAGCAAAGAAACGGTGCTCGGAGCGGTGGGCAAGGCAGCCTCGCGAATGCGGGGGAGATTGGGCGAGTCGTTGAGCTCCATCCAGAAACTGGATGCCCCGATTGAGGCCACGACCTCGTCACTGGAAGCCCTGAAAGCCTTCGGCCTGGGAGAGGCACAGCGGGACAAGGGCGTACAAGAAGGCGCCATCCCATTCTACAAGCGCGCCATCGAGCTGGATCCCAATTTCGCGCTGGCCTACGCCAGGCTGGGAACGGTTTACGGGAATCTTGGAGAGGAGGAAGTCGCCGTCGAGTACCACACCAAGGCGTTTGAGCGTCGAGAGCGGGTCAGTGAGCGGGAGAAGCTTTACATTTCGGCACACTACTACAACACCGTGACGGGGGAGCTTGACAAAGCTGTCGAGACATACACCCTTTGGGAGCAGACTTATCCCCGAGACTGGACGCCCCGCAATAACCTGAGCCTGCGATACGGGGACATCGGTCAGTTCGAGAAAGCCGTCGAAGAGGGCCGCGAAGCCTTGCGTCTCAACCCCAACAATCCTTTGCCTTATGTAGTCCTGTCGCGGGCATATGCCGGTTTGAATCGGTATGAAGAGGCCAAAGCGATCTGCGAGAAGGCGATCGCCCAGAAGCTCGATTACCCTACCACCCACCTCGGCCTCTACCTGATTGCATTTGTCCAGGGCGACGCGGCGGCCATGGAGCGTGAGGCCCGGTGGTCCAGGGGCAAGCCCGGGGAGGACATGATGCTGTGGGCCGAGGGCGGGGTCGCTGTCTTTAGGGGCAGGTTGCGAAACGCCCGGGAAATCTGGCGTCGCGCCGTCGAGGCGGCGCAACGTGCCAATCTAAAGGAAGCGGCGGCAGGCATCACGGTGGGGCAGGCGCTGACGGAAGCTGCATTCGGAAACGTTCGCCAGGCGCACGATCTGGCGACGCAGGCCATGGCCACGGCCCGTAGCCGGAGCATTCTGCCGTCGGCGGCCGCCGCCCTGGCTCTGGCTGGCGAGGTTGGCCAAGCGCAGAAGCTCATCGATGAGCTGAGTCGGCGCTTCCCTTCTGACACCCTGATGAATGCTGTCTGGCTGCCGACGGCCCGCGCGGCTGTTGAGATCCGCCACGGCAATCCGGGCAAGGCGATTGAATTGCTTCGCGCCGCTGCCCCCTATGAGCTTGGGAATTTGGATTCCGTTTACGCCCGCGGCGAGGCCTACCTAGCTGCGCGAGCCGGGGCGGAAGCCGCAGCAGAGTTCCAGAAAATCCTGGATCACCAAGGCGCCACCGCGATAGGGCCCGTCTACCCGCTGGCCCATCTGGGCTTGGGCCGCGCCTGGGCGCTGGCCGGCGACAGCGCCAGAAGCCGCAAGGCGTACCAGGATTTCCTGGCGCTGTGGAAGGACGCTGACCCCGATATTCCCATCCTCCAGCAGGCACGGCAGGAGTACGCAAGGCTGAAATGATCGGCAAGATCATTTCCCACTATCGGATTCTGGAAAAGCTAGGCGCCGGCGGCATGGGTGTGGTCTACAAGGCCGAGGACACCCGCCTGGGCCGCAGCGTGGCGCTCAAGTTCCTGCCCCAGGAGTTCTCCAGGGACCGCCAGGCGCTGGAACGTTTCCAGCGCGAAGCGCGCACCGCCTCGGCCCTGAACCATCCCAACATTTGCACCATCTATGACATCGGCGAGCACGAGGGCCAGCCCTTCCTGGTGATGGAGCTGCTGGAAGGGCACACGCTGAAGCAGCGCATCGCCGGCAAGCCGTTCAAGACCGAGGAGCTGCTGGAGCTGGGCATCCAGATCGCCGATGCGCTGGAGGCCGCTCACTCGAAGGGCATCGTGCATCGGGACATCAAGCCGGCCAATATCTTTGTCACGGAGCGCAGGCAGGCCAAGATTCTGGACTTCGGGCTGGCCAAGCTGGTGGCGGAACGGCGGGGGCCGGAAGCGGCCACCGTCACTCAGCCGGAAGAGATGTTGACCAGTCCGGGCACGGCTCTGGGCACGGTCGCCTACATGTCCCCGGAGCAGGCGCAGGCAGAGGAATTGGATGCCCGCACGGATCTGTTCTCCTTTGGAACGGTGCTTTACCAGATGACCACCGGCGCCCTGCCCTTCAAAGGCGCCAGTACGGCGGTCGTTTTTGAGGCCATTCTCAACAAAGCTCCCATTGCACCGGCCCGTTTGAATGCCGAGGTGCCGGCAGAATTGGACCGGATCATCAGCAAGGCGCTGGAAAAGGATCGGGAGGTACGATACCAGTCGGCTAAGGAGATGCTGGCCGATCTGCGGCGGCTGAAGCGCGACACGGAGTCGGGACAACCAGCCACGGCGCCGCCCCGCAAGCGCATCAGCAGGCTGCTCTGGGCGGCGCTGGCTGCGACTGTCCTGTTGCTGGCGGCTGCCCTCTATCTGTTCATGGGCCGTGGTCAGGCCATAGACTCTCTGGCCGTGCTGCCCTTCGTCAACGCCAGCGCCGATCCCAGCACCGAGTACCTCAGTGACGGTATCAGCGAGAGCCTCATCAACAGTCTCTCGCAATTGCCCAAGCTGAAGGTGATGTCGCGCAGCTCCGTCTTTCGGTACAAGGGGCGAGAGACCGACCCGCAGGTGGTAGGCCGCGAGCTTAAAGTGCAGGCTGTGCTCATGGGCCGCCTCGTACAGCGTGGCGAGAATCTCTCCATCAGCACCGAGCTAGTAGACACCCGCGACAGCAGCCACATCTGGGGCGAGCAGTACAACCGCAAGCTGGCCGACATCCTGGCGGTGCAGGAAGACATCTCGCGGGAGATCACCGACAACTTGCGCCTCAAGCTGACCGGCGAGCAGAAGAAGACGCTGGCCAAGCGCTATACCCAAGACACTGAGGCTTACCAGGACTACCTGAAAGGCCGCTACTACTGGAACAAGCGCACCGGCGAGAGCCTGAAGACGGCCATTGAGTACTTCGAAAAGGCCATCGCCAAGGACTCTACCTATGCTCTGGCCTACGCCGGCCTGGCGGACTGCTACGCGGTGATCAGCCAGTACATTGGCATGCCAGCGCGCGAGTGGTATCCAAAGGCCACGGGAGCGGCACTCAAAGCTCTTGAGATCGACGACAGCCTAGCCGAAGCTCACGGCGCCCTGGGCCTAGTCAAGACAATTCACGACATGGACTGGGCTGGCGCGGAAAGAGAGTATAGGAGAGCGCTCGAACTCAACCCGGGCTACGCCAACGCTCACCATTGGTACGCCATGTCCCTATCCGGCTTGGGGCGCCACGACGAAGCCCTTGCTCACATCAAACAAGCCCAGGAACTCGACCCCCTCTCCCTCATCATCAATGCAAATGTCGGATTCATCCTGTATAACTCCCGCCGGTACGAGGAGGCCATCGAGCAGCTCCGCAAGGCCCTCGCCATGGACTCCAACTTCCCTGAGGTTCACGAGTACCTGGGCTTCACCTACCTCCAAAAGTCGATGTATAGGGAAGCCGTCGCCGAGTTGCAGACGGCGCTCAAGCTTTCACCAGGCAATTTGGAAGTAATTGCAGGCCTCGGCCACGCCTACGCCGTGTCGGGCAACAGAGCCGAGGCGCGGAAGATGCTCGACGACTTGACCGAGCGATCCAGGCGCGGCCATTCCCTTCCTTGGGTCATGGCAGTCGTTTACACCGGTCTGGGAGACAAAGATCGCGCCTTCGAATGGCTCCAAAAGGCTGTTGAGGAACGGAACATAGGGCTGCTGATGTGGATCAAGGTCAATCCCCTGTTTGACCCCGTACGCTCCGACCCGCGCTTCGCGGACCTGCTCCGCCGCATGAACCTTGCCCCGTAGGAATGCCATGATCGGCAACACGGTCTCCCACTCCCGCATTCTGGAAAAGCTCGCTGGCGGCGGCATGGGCGTGGAGCCTGCGAGTGGGTGCGGTTGCACGGGCTACGGGCTACAGGCCACGTGCTACAGGCTACAAGCTACAAGCTACAGGCTACAAGCTACAAGCTTATAATCTGCCTATGGCCGCCTTCCTGGAGGCGCGGGTTCCGGAGTTGGTGGATCTGAGCCGGGTGCGGGTGGAGGAACTGGAACCGCTTCTGGGAGCCGAAACGCGCGTGTGGCGGGAGGAGCTGGACTGGGATTTTCAGGCCTCGGCGGATTTGGTGCGGCGGTTCGTGGAGGCGCGCTCGCTGAGCGGGCATGCGCTGGTGGTGGGCGAGGAACTGGTGGGGTACAGCTACTTTGTGGCGGAGGAGCACAAAGGGCTGATCGGGGACCTGTTCGTTGTGGAAGAGTTCCGCACGGCGGAAAACGAGCAGCGGTTGATCGGGGCGGTGCTGGAGGCACTGATGCGCACGCGGCGGGTGCGGCGCGTGGAATCGCAGTTGATGCTGTTCCGCTCAGCGCGGCAGGGGGTGCTGCCCGGGGCACAGTACCTGCGGGCCTACGAACGAAACTTCATGATGCTGGAGTTGGCACGGGCCAGCGTGCTGCGGCCTAAAGCGCTGTGGAGCATGGTGCTGTTCGACCGCTGGACGGAGCGGCGGCAGGAGGAGACGGCGCAGTTGATTGCGGCGGCCTACCGGGGCCACATAGACAGCCAGATCAACGACCAGTACCGGTCGCTGGCGGGGGCGCGGCGATTCCTGTTCAACATCGTGCAGTACCCGGGCTGCGGGACGTTTTTGCAGCCGGCCTCCTGGGTGGCCATCGAGCGGGACACCGGGCGGCTGTGCGGGGCCTGTCTGAGCAGTCTGGTGGCCCGGGATGTGGGGCACATCACGCAGGTCTGCGTAGCTCCGTCGGTCAAAGGAACGGGCGTGGGATACGAGCTGCTGCGGCGGGCACTGGAATCGCTGGCGCAGTCGGGCGCCAACAAGGTCAGCCTGACGGTGACGGTGGCCAATCGAGGGCCGGTGCTGCTGTATGAGCGCATGGGGTTTCGAGTGGCGCGGCAGTTTCCAGCTCTGGTGTGGGAGGGGTTCTGAGCTCACACGCAGGGCGGCTAAGATGGGAGGTTATGAAAACACCTGCGCTATCGGAGAGCCAGCTTGAGCTGCTGCGGCAATACGACACGCCGACGATTTGTAACGTGATCGAGCTGTTTGCGGTGCGGCCGCGAAACACGGGATACATGGACAGCCGGATCCGAGCGTGTTATCCGGAGCTGGGGCCGGTGCTGGGGTATGCGGCCACGGCCACCATCCGGACGGCCTTCGAGCGTAGCGAGGGCGGCATCTACTCGTCCCTGTGGGAGCAGGTGCGGCGGTTCGAGGAAATCCCTGGGCCGCCGTTTGTGGTTTTTCAGGATCTGGATGATCCGCCGGCGGCGGCGACGTTTGGGGAGATTATGTGCGCGACCTACCAGGCCTTCGGAGCGGTCGGGCTGGTGACCAGCGGAACGGCGCGGGACCTGGAGCAGGTGCGTCGATTGGGTTTTGCGGTGTTCGCGAGCGGGGTGATCTGCTCGCACGGGTACAGCCATATCGTTTCGCTGCACGTGCCGGTGCGGGTGGGCGGGCTGGCGGTGCAGGTGGGCGACTTGTTGCACGCGGACCTGAACGGGGTCACCAACATTCCGCATGAGATCGCGGGGGAAGTGGCAGAAGTGGCCGCCGAGTACGTGGCCGCGGAGGGCGTGGTTTTGGATTTCCTGAAGAGCGGCGCGCGGGACTGCGCGCAGTACGCCCAAGTGCGGCAGGAGAGCTTGCGGAGAATCGCGGCCCTGGGGGAGAGGGTGCGGGCGCAGCGGTAAGCTGGGGGAAATCGTCTCGCCGATTATGGTGCGAGGTTCATTTTGCGCAACAGGGCGTGGAAGCGGGGGTTCCCTCGAAGGGGGTCGTAGACGGGCTCGTTAACAAGATGAACGATCAGGAGGTTGCGCTGTTCAACGGCCCTCTCCAAGTAGTCGAACGCGGTGTCCTCCTCTCCCAGGCCCATATAGACCCAGGCAAAGCAGCAGGCCGGCACATAAGTTGTCTTGGCTCGCTCCTGCAACTCCTCGAGGAGCTTCCGCGCTTCCGGCTTCCGGCCTGCCAATCCATGATTGGCCCCCATAACGCCCAGGGTGAGCGGGCTGCGGGAGGAAAGTGCGGCGGCCTTCTGGTGGGTGGCGATGGACTGGTCGTACATGCCTTTGGCGCCATAGGTCACCCCGAGGATCCAGTGGGCCAGGTAGAAGTTGGGATCCAAGGCGATAGCGTTTTGGAGCACCTCGATGGCGCGGTCGAACTGCCGCTGCAAGTGGAGCACATATCCCAGGTTGTACTGGAAAAACAACGAGAGTGGGTCGAGTTCCAGGGACCGCTGTAACTCTGCGGCGGCTTCCTCAGACGGTTCACGGGCCGGAGAAAATAGAAGGCATAGCGGGCGCGGACAGTCGGGGAGGCGGGGTCGAGTTCGCGGGCCCGCAGGAATTGCCGCTCGGCGCCCTTCCAGTCGAAGTCATAGTGCCCGCGGAGCACTCCCAGCAGGGCATGCGCTTCGGCCAGAGTGTCATCGCGGCTCAAGGCTTCGAGCACGGCCGATTTGGCTTTTGGCATAGCCTGGTGGGGCAGCAGGTAGCCCCAATATGCGCCCCAGCAGTAGAACTCAGCTATCCCCAGGTGGGCCAGGGCGTAGTCCGGGTCCAGTGCGATGGCACGTTCAAAAAACTCCTTGCCCTTGGCCAGCTCGGCGGGTACACCTTTGTAGAGGCAATAGCGCCCCTTGAGGTAGAGGTTGTAGGCTTCCAGATTGTCGGTATAGCGCTTGACCAGGGGCCGGTCGGAGACCAGGCGCACGCGCAGGTTGTCCACGATGGCCTGGGAGATGTCGTCCTGGATGGCGAAGACGTCGGTCATTTCGCGGTCGTAGCGCTCGCTCCAGAGGTGGGACTGATCGGCTACCTTGATGAGCTGGGCGGTGACCCGGATGCGGCTGCCGGCCTTGCGGACGCTGCCTTCCAGGATGTGGCCGACGTCGAGCTTGGCCCCGATCTCGCGCACGTCCACTTCCTTGCCGCGAAAGGCGAAGGCGGAGGTGCGCGCAATCACGCGGAGGCCGGGCAGTTTGGTCAGGGCGTTGATGATTTCCTCGGCCAGGCCGTCGCTGAAGTATTCGTTCTCCTTGTCGGCGCTGAGGTTGGCGAAGGGCAGCACCGCGATGGAGGGTAGGGAGACAGGGCGGTCCAGGGCGCGGGCGGATTCCTCCAGGGCCTGCTTGAGGTCGGCGGCGCGCTGGAAGCGGTCGTCAGGGTTCTTGCACAGGCAGCGGGTGACGATGTGGTCCAGTTCGGGGGGCACATCCAGCAGCGGCGCCGGTTCCTCGCGCAGCAGCCCGGAAAAAGCCCTCCGCCCCGCCAGCATCTCGTAGAGCACCGCGCCGAAGGAGAAAATGTCGCTGCGGGCATCCACCCTTATGCCCTCGGCCTGCTCCGGCGACATGTAGGCTACCGTGCCCACTACCGCGGTCGCGGTGGACTCACCCGGTCCGCTGGGTTCGGTCAGCTTGGCCAGGCCGAAGTCCAGCACCTTCACCAGGCCGGGGTGCCCGCTGCCTTCGGGCTCGGTGACCATGACGTTACCGGGCTTGAGATCGCGGTGGATGATGCCTTTGCCGTGCGCGGCGGCCAGGGCGTCGGCGATCTGGAGCGCGTACTTCAGCGCTTCCTTGGGTGGCAGCCCCTTGGGTGAGATGAGCTGGCTGAGCGTCTGGCCCGCCACGTACTCCATGACGATGAAGTCCTGGCCAGCCTCAGATGCGATGTCGTAGATGGTGATGATGTTGGGGTGGTTGAGGGCCGAGGCGGCCCGGGCTTCGCGGATGAAGCGGGCCTTGCGCTCGGGGTCGGCCACCCGCTCCGGAGGCAGGAACTTGAGGGCGACCAGGCGGTCCAGGCGGGTGTCGCGGGCTTGGTAAACGACACCCATGCCGCCCTGGCCGAGCTTGTCGAGGACCGTGTAGTGGGAGATGGTCTGGCCGGTCATGGTTCCAGGTTCATTTTGCGGAGCAGAGCGTGGTGCCGCGGGTCGGACCGCTCCGAGTCGTAGGCGGGCTCGCTCTTGAGCGAGGAAATAGTAACCAGGTCGCGCTCTTCCACGGCCTTCTCCAACCACTCGAAAGCCTGGTCCGATTCTCCCAGGCTACGGTGTATCCACACTATACTGGTCGGCGGTATGTAAGTGATACGGCTGCGCTCCTTCAGTTCCTCCAGCAGCTTCCGGGCTTCGGCGGTCCGGCCTGCCAAAGCGTAGCAGGCGCCCAGATAGCCGACTGTCACCGGGCTGTCCTGAGAAAGCTTACAGGCTCTTTCGGCTGCCGCAGTGGCCTGGTCCAGCATACCGTTCTGTCCATAGACGACGGCAATCAGCCAATACGGGATATAGTAGCTCGGGTCGAGGTCAATCGCATATTGCAGTTGCCGGATGGCCAGATCAGACTGCCGCCTGAGGTGAAACATATACCCCAGTTGGGCGTTGTACATCACGGAAAGCGGGTCCAGCTCGACCGCGCGCTGCTGTTCGGCGATCGCTTCTTCCAGCCGGCCAATACAGCGGAGAAACCACATTCCGTAGTGATTGTGGACCACCGGCGAGGCGGGATTGAGCTCCAGAGCACGCTGGAATTCACGCGCGGCTTCCGCCCAAGCGAAGTCGTAGAAGCACAGGACCACCGCCAGATTGCTGTGGGCTTCCGCCAGTGTGTCATCCAGCTTCAGGGCTTCGAGCGCCGCGGCTTTGGCCCTGCGTAAGGCCTCTTTAGCGGGCATGTAGCCGAAATAACCCATTAACCAGTAAAACTCCCCCAGCCCGGCGTAGGCCAGCGCGTATCTGGCGTCCAGCGCAATGGCCTGCTCGAAAGCCTCCTTGCCTTTGGCCGCACTCTCTGGGGTCAGCTTGTACAGGTAATAGCGCCCCTTGAGGTAGAGGTTGTAGGCTTCCAGGTTGTCGGTGTAGCGCTTGACCAGGGGCCGGTCGGAGACCAGGCGCACACGCAGGTTGTCCACGATGGCCTGCGAGATGTCGTCCTGGATGGCGAAGACGTCGGTCATTTCACGGTCGTAGCGCTGTGACCAGAGGTGGGATTGATCGGCTACCTTGATGAGCTGGGCGGTGACCCGGATGCGGCTGCCGGCCTTGCGGACGCTGCCTTCCAGGATGTGGCCGACGTCGAGCTTGGCCCCGATCTCGCGCACGTCCACGTCCTTGCCCCGGAAGGCGAAGGCGGAGGTACGGGCGGTGACGCGCAGCCCGGGCAGTTTGGTCAGGGCGTCAATGATGTCCTCGGCCAGGCCGTCGCTGAAGTATTCGTTCTCCTTGTCGGCGCTGAGGTTGGCGAAGGGCAGCACGGCGATGGAGGGCAGGGAGGCGGGCCGGTCCAGGGCGCGGGCGGATTCCTCCAGGGCCTGCTTGAGGTCGGCGGCGCGCTGGAAGCGGTCGTCAGGGTTCTTGCACAGGCAGCGGGTGACGATGTGGTCCAGTTCGGGGGGCACATCCAGCAGCGGCGCCGGTTCCTCGCGCAGCAGCCCGGAAAAAGCCCTCCGCCCCGCCAGCATCTCGTAGAGCACCGCGCCGAAGGAGAAGATGTCGCTGCGGGCGTCCACCCTTATGCCTTCGGCCTGCTCCGGCGACATGTAAGCCACCGTGCCCACTACCGCGGTCGCGGTAGATTCACCCGGTCCGCTAGGTTCGGTCAGCTTGGCCAGGCCGAAGTCCAGTACCTTCACCAGGCCGGGGTGCCCGCTGCCTTCGGGCTCGGTGACCATGACGTTACCGGGCTTGAGATCGCGGTGGATGATGCCTTTGCCGTGCGCGGCGGCCAGGGCGTCGGCGATCTGGAGCGCGTACTTCAGCGCTTCCTTGGGTGGCAGCCCCTTGGGTGAGATGAGCTGGCTGAGCGTCTGGCCCGCCACGTACTCCATGACGATGAAGTCCTGGCCAGCCTCAGATGCGATGTCGTAGATGGTGATGATGTTGGGGTGGTTGAGGGCCGAGGCGGCCCGGGCTTCGCGGATGAAGCGGGCCTTGCGCTCGGGGTCGGCCACCCGCTCCGGAGGCAGGAACTTGAGGGCGACCAGGCGGTCCAGGCGGGTGTCGCGGGCTTGGTAAACGACACCCATGCCGCCCTGGCCGAGCTTGTCGAGGACCGTGTAGTGGGAGATGGTTTGGCCGGTCATGGCCGCGACCTTTCCAGACTCTGACATATTATGACAGTGGCGGGAGGGAAGTCCACAGCAGAGGACAGCCGGCCCTCGCCCAGTTTCTTTGACCCGGCCATTGCGGGGACGGCAATTCGGGTACAGGCAACGAATTTCGCAACGGCGGCGAAATTCATCGCCAGTCCCCGAATTGCGCGGAGTGGAGGGTCTGGGTGAGGAACTGGGGGACAGGCCGGAGGCCTGTCCTACTGGCGTGGCATAATGGCATCGGAGGCAGAGGCGATGGCGGCAACGACGACTTCGATGGAACAAGAGTTGAATCCGTGGCTGGCGGCGGAAGCCAGATTCGATCAGGCGGCGGGGCGGCTGGGACTGGACGACGGGGTGTGCAAGGTGCTGCGGACGCCGTCGAAAGAGATCACCGTGCACATTCCGGTGCAGCTCGATGACGGGCGCATCGAGGTGTTCACGGGGTACCGGGTGCAGCACTCGATCGCACGGGGGCCGGCGAAAGGAGGGATCCGTTTCGCGCCGGACGTGACACTGGACGAGATCCGGGCGCTGGCGGCCTGGATGACCTGGAAGTGCGCGGTGGTGAACATCCCCTTCGGCGGGGCCAAAGGCGGGGTGATCTGCGATCCCAAGCTGCTGTCGGAGACGGAGCTGGAGAAGATCACGCGGCGGTACACCGCGGAGCTGCTGCCGTTCTTGGGTCCGGAGCAGGACGTGGCGGCGCCGGACGTGAACACCAACGAGCAGATCATGGCGTGGATGATGGACACCTACTCGATGCACGTGCGGCACACCACCACGGCGGTGGTGACCGGGAAACCGCTAGACCTGGGAGGTTCGCGTGGGAGGACCGAGGCCACGGGGCGCGGGTGCACGATCGTGATTCTGGAAGCGCTGAAGCGGCTGCGGATGAACCCGGACTCGGCGCGAGTGGTGATTCAAGGGTTCGGTAACGTCGGAAGCATGTCGGCCAAGCTGCTGGCGCGGGCGGGCTTCAAGATCATCGCGGTGATCGAAATCGACGGGGCGATTTACAGTCCCGACGGGCTCAACATCCCGGCCCTGCTGAAGCACCGGAAAGAAACCGGCTCGATCGTGGACTTTCGGGATTCGGAAAAGATCGACCCCGGCGAGGCCATGTTTCTGGAGTGCGAGGTGCTGTTGCCTGGGGCCAAGGAGAACGTGATCACATCGCAGAATGCGGGCAAGATCCGGACCAGGGTTCTGTGCGAGGGAGCGAACGGGCCGACCACGCCGGTGGCCGACGAGATCCTGGCGGAGAAGGGGACCTTCGTGATCCCGGACATCCTGGCGAACGCGGGCGGGGTGACGGTTTCCTACTTCGAATGGGTGCAGGACCGGCAGGGCTACTTCTGGAACGAGCAACTGATCAACGAGCGGCTCCAGGAGATCATGGTGAACAGCTTCCAGGACGTGGTGGGCTACGCGGAGAAGCACGGCGTAAACAACCGCATCGCGGCCTTCATGGTGGCGCTGGACCGGGTGGCGTTCGCCATCAAGCTGCGCGGCATTTACGCCTGAAGAGGATAAGCTGAAGCATGTCCCACATGGGGGATGCGACGACGCCGCTGATGCGGCAGTACCACGCCATCAAGCAGCAGGTTCCCAACACCCTGCTCATGTTCCGGCTGGGGGACTTCTACGAGCTGTTTTATGAAGACGCGGTGACGGCGGCGCGGGAGCTGGAGATCACGCTCACCTCGCGGAACAAGGAGAAGGGGCAGGCCATTCCGATGTGCGGGGTGCCGTACCACGCCGTGGAGTCCTACATAGGGCGGCTGATCCAGAAGGGCTACCGGGTGGCGATCTGCGACCAGATGGAGGACCCGCGGTTCGCCAAGAAGCTGGTGAAACGGGAAGTCACGCGGATCGTGACGCCGGGGACGGCGACCGAAGCGGCGCTGCTGCGGTCGCACGAGAACAATTACCTGGCGGCGGTGGCGACCAGCGGGAAGCAGGCCGGTCTGGCGCACGTGGATGTCTCGACGGGGGAGTTTCGGACCACGGAGCTGGAGGCAGGCGAGCTGGGGGCGGCGCTCGAGCAGATGGGCGCGCGGGAGGTGCTGGTGTCTGCCGCGGACGCGGGATTGGTGGCCGGGCAGGCGCTGCGGACCGAGCTGGACGAGTGGGTGTTCTCCTACGATCACGCCGAGCGGACCTTGCTCGAGCACTACCAGTTGTTCAGCCTGGAGGGCTGCGGGCTGAGCGAGCGGCGGCTGGCGGTAGGGGCGGCGGGCGCGATCCTGCATTACTTGAAGGAGACGCAGCGGGGGGCGCTGGATCACCTGGACCGGCCTACGTACTACGATCGCGCGGAGGCCATGATCCTGGACGCGGTGACGGTGCGGAACCTGGAGCTGCTGGAGCCGATTTTCACCGACAGCCTGAAAGAGGCGACCCTGCTGGGGGTCATCGACCAGACGCTGACGGGGATGGGCGGCCGGCTGCTGAGGGCGCGGCTGCTGAGGCCTACGCTCGACCGGGCGGAGATCGAGGCGCGGCTGGATGCGGTCGAGGCGCTACTGCGGCAGACCCTTGTTCGCGCCGAGGTGCGCAAGACGCTGGGCGAGATTCAGGATCTGGAGCGGCTGCTGGCCAAAGTGACCCTGGGGACGGCGGGACCTCGGGAGGTGCTGGCGCTGGGGAAATCGCTGGGGAAGATACCGGGGCTGAAGGGAATCCTCGAGCCGGCGCTCGGATGCGGGCGGGTGCGGGCGACTTACGAACAACTCGACGAGCTTTCCGAGGTACGGGAGCGGATCCTGGCGGCCATCGCCGAGCAGCCGCCGGCCACCCTGGCGGACGGCGGGGCCATCCGGGATGGATTCAACCCGGAGCTGGATCAGCTTCGCGACATCAGCCGCAACAGCCGGCGGTACATCGCGCAGATCGAGGCGCGGGAGCGGGCGCGGACGGGGATTGGGTCGCTGAAGGTACGGTTCAACAACATCTTCGGGTACTACATCGAAATCTCGAAGGCCAACCTGCATTTGGCGCCTGGGGACTACGAGCGCAAGCAGACGCTGGTCAATGCGGAGCGCTTCACCACGCCGGAGCTGAAGGAGCTGGAGCGGAAGATCCTGGATGCGGAAGAGAAGATCCTGGAGCTGGAGCGGGAGATCTTCACCCAGGTGCGGGCGTTTGCGGCTCAGCATGCCGGGCGCATCCGGCAGACCGCGGCGGCGATTGCGGAACTAGACGCGACGGCGGCGCTGGCGCAGGTGGCGGCGCAGAACCGGTACACGCGTCCGCGATTCTCCGAAGAAGACGAGATGCGAATCCTGGGGGGGCGGCATCCGGTGGTGGAGAAGCTGACGGAGCGGGAGGCGGCGCGGTTCATCCCCAACGACCTGTACCTGAACCGGGACAGCGAGTTCATCGCCATCATCACCGGGCCGAACATGGGGGGCAAGTCCACCTATTTGCGGCAGGCGGCGCTGATCTCGATCCTGGCGCAGATGGGATCGTTCGTGCCGGCCGAATCGGCGCTGCTGCCGCTGATTGACCGTGTGTTCACGCGCATCGGCGCGTCGGATAATTTGGCGCGCGGGCGGTCCACCTTCATGGTGGAGATGACCGAGACCGCGGTGATTCTGAACACGGCCACCCAGCGCAGCCTGATCGTGCTGGATGAGATCGGGCGCGGCACCGCGACCTACGACGGGCTGGCGCTGGCCTGGGCGGTGATCGAGCAGATCCACCAGCGCATCCGGGCCAAGACGCTGTTCGCCACGCACTACCACGAGCTGACGGAGCTGGCCGAGCAGCTTGAGGGCGTGCGCAATCTGTGCGTGTCGGTGAAGGAGGCGGGGGACCAGATCATCTTCCTGCGGAAGGTCCAGCCGGGCAGCGCGGACCGCAGCTACGGAATCGAAGTGGCGCGGCTGGCGGGGCTGCCCGGCAAGGTGATCGAGCGGGCGCGGGAGGTTCTGGAGCTGCACGAGAAGACCGAGCACGAAGTGACCGAGGAGCTGTCGCCGGGGGCGCGCCCGCCACGGCATCCGGTGCAGATCCAGTTGTTCGAGCCGGTCAATTACCAGATCGCCGAGCGCATACGGAGCGTGAAGATCGACGAGTTGCGGCCGATCGAGGCGCTGCGGCTATTGAACGAGCTACAGGAGGAGCTGAAGCGGCAGTGAGAGTGGCGGGGATCATGAGTGGGACGTCGCTGGACGGAATCGATGTGGCCATCGTCGATATCCGCGGGTTGAAGCGGATTACGACGGTGGCCTTCCGCACCACGCCCTATCCGGAAGTGGTGAGAGAGGCGCTGCTGGCGGCGTCCAACGCGAACACGCACACGGCCACGATTTCGCGGCTCGATTTTCTGTTGGGGGAGCTGTATGCGCGCGCGGTGCGGCAGACTTGCCGGCGGGCGCGCCTGCCGTTGGAGTCGGTGGAGCTGATCGGGTGCCACGGGCAGACCATTTTTCATGAGGGAGAGCCGGTCGAGTTTCTGGGCTACCGGGTGGCCAGCACGCTACAGATCGGCGAGGCGGCGGTGATTGCGGAGCGCCTGGGTATTCCGGTGGTGTCCGATTTTCGGCCTGGGGATATCGCGGCGGGCGGGCGCGGCGCGCCGCTGGTTCCTTACGTGGATTACCTTCTGTACCGGCACGCGCGGCTGGGGCGCGTGGCGCTGAACATCGGAGGGATTGCCAACATTACGGCGATTCCCGCGGGCGGCGGGCCGGAGCAGGTGATCGCGTTCGATACCGGGCCGGGCAACATGGTGATCGACCAGTTGGTGAGCGAGTACACGGGCGGGAGACAGAAGTTTGATCGCGGGGGGCGGATGGCGCGGCGGGGGCGCGTGGACGCCGGCCTGCTGGGGGAGCTGCTGCGAGATTCCTACTACCGGCAGGCGCCGCCCAAGTCGGCGGGACGCGAGCAGTACGGCAGGGAATTCCTCGAGCGGTTGCGCGGGGCCGGGCTGGCGCTGCTGGATCTGATTGCGACCGCCACGGCGCTGACCGCGGCCGCGGTGGCCCAGGGGATCGAGCGCTTCGTGCGGCCGCGGATGAAGGTGGACGAGTTGATTGTGTCGGGGGGCGGGGCGCACAATCCGCAAATCCTGGGCTACCTGGCGGCTTTTCTCCCGAATGTGGCGCTGGCAACGTCGGCGGATTTCGGCATTGATATCGACGGCAAGGAAGCCATCGCGTTTGCGGTGCTGGCATACCAGAGCTGGAAGGGGCGGCCGGCGAATTTGCCGTCGGCCACCGGCGCGCGGCGGGCGGTGGTGCTAGGGAAGGTGACGAGGAATCCTGGTGATGAGTTTCTCGGCTCCTGACCGGGTCCGGCGGAGCGCGTGGCTGGTTCTGGCGGGCTGTTTCTGTGCAGGCGTGGCGGGAGCGCGGCTGTTGTGGTCTCATCTCGCGCTGCCGTACAGCAATCCCAGCGGGATCATCGGGCCGCTGACGGCAGTCCGGTTCAACCCTGCTAACAATGTCGTGAGGGCCGCGATTTTCGTGGCGCTGCCGCAGATGCTTCTGCTGATCAGCTACTGGCGAAACCTCGGCGGCCTGCGGGATTTCCTGCTAGGCTCGGCATTGTGGACCAGGCAAATCGAGCCGAGCGGCCGCAGCCGGCGGCAGCGCGCTGGGCTGCTTCTGCTGGCGCTGGCCTGCGCCTTGCTGCTGAGCATTAACTTGTGGGGCTCTGCCAAGGTCAAGTTCGACCAATTCCATGACGGCGAAGCGCTCAGCGCCGGGTTGTCCTGGTGGCAGGGGCAAGTTCCCTACAGGGATTTCCTCTTCGTTCACGGCCTGCTTCAGGATCCCGGGCGGCCCTGGTGTCCTTCTGGATGTTCGGAAAGTCGATCGCAGGGTTGCGGGCTGTCTACAATCTTTTCAAAGCCGTCGTTGTGCTGCTGTTGACCTGGTCCCTCTGGCAAATGTTTCGCGGCCGTCTGGCCTGGGTTCTAGTGGGGCTGGTGTTGCTGGCAGGGTTGCTGGGCAGCGCGGTTCTGGAGAGCGAGAAGCTGCCGTACAGCCCGGTCCTTCTCATGGTGCGAGACCTGCCCACGGCGGTATTCCTGAGCTGCGCCGTGGGGATCGCCCGGCAACTGGAAGGAACACGGCGCAGGATTTCGGTTCTGGCCTCGCTGGTCTTCTTGTACACCTTACTGCCGGTTGCCGCCTTCCTGGTATCGGTGGACCGGGGCTTCTTCCTGTCGGGCACGATGCTGCTGAGCCTGCCGGTGATTTTCGTTGCGGGATGGGAGAACAGAACTGAGCGGCGGATGCTGGTAGGCTCCTGCTGCGCGGGCGCCGGGGCGGGGATACTGGCGGTGGTGTGGGCGCTGGGGCCGGGGTTCCCAGCGTTCTGCCGCTACGTTTTCGTGCAGACGCCGAAATACTATGACCTGATCCTTGGAGAGGAGTATCGAATCGGCTCCCCGGCTTTCCTGGTGTCACTGCTTCTGCTGGCGGCGGGTGTGTTTGTTGTCGCTCTAGCCTTCCTGAAGAGGCTCTCTGACCGGCCTGGGGACTTCATGGGCGCGGTGCGCGAGTTCGCTCGGGGGCACTTTTTGGAATGGACGCTGTTGCTGCTGTCGCTGTTTTCTTTCCGCATCGCGCTGGGCCAGGCGGACACCTGGCACTTGAGGCTGGCCACATTGCCCCTGTACCTGCTGCTGCTCTACATCGGCATCCGGTATTGGCTGGAGCCGCTGGCCTTCAAGCTGATCGGGCGGCGTCCGCTGGCGAAGCTGGCGCTGTGTGGCATGCTGCTCGTTGGCGGCGTGTGCGCTGTGCGGATCATGTGGGGCGGCGTCATGAGCCGCTGGCTCCCGATGGCGGTGTCGGATGAGGAACTCGTGCCGGAAAGAATGAAGCTGGTGGTCAGGTATCTGAAGTCCGAGATGAAGCCTGGCGATGCATTGTTTTCGCTGGACTCGAATGCCAGTTGGTACTATCTGCTGGACCGTGCTTGCCCGACTCGGTTCCCCATCGCCTATCTGGCGGCGCCGCCCGAGTTTCAGCAGGAGATCATTGGCCGGCTCGACACGGTCAAAGTCAGGTTCATTCTCTATCAGCACGACGGTCCCTTCAGCCGAATCCAACACATTCCGCACGAGCGGCGGTTGCCTGTGCTGATGCGGTACGTCAGGTCCAAATACAAGCCGCAGAAGCGGATCCTGGACTACGAGATCTGGGTTAGGAGCTAGGCGGCGGGCGCGGGGGCCGCGAGTTTGAGATGCTAGAGCGTATCGTTCCGATGGTGGGCCGCCCGGTACACCAGAAAATTATGAATCAATCGGGGACGTGTGGAAGTGGGTGGGTTTCCTAACACACCCCGTATGGTCCAAAAACTCAAATGTGGCCGAGGTAACATGTTACGCGCCAACCCCGGGTTCCAATCTCGGGCCAGCGGCACTCCTCTGGCGCGATCCGCAAATGCCTACGGAAGAACAACTTAGCCCGCGGCTGAGTTTTTGGACCTTACGGGGTGCCTCTCAGTTGCTCACTGCAATCGTCACCCGGTCTGTGGTCTTGATTCCTCCTACCTGCAATTGCAGCGGTACTCTGTCGCCCGTGGAAACTCCGGCGGGAACCACTATGTTGATCTGATTCACGCCCACGAACTGCGGCGAGGCTCCCGAGAAGAGCACCTGCGCCTGCACGCCGCCGATCAAGACTACGGGCGTGGTCAAATTGGTCCTGGGTTTGTCCAAGGAGTTCGCGCCGTTGGCTATCGGAGAATCCAGCGCGCCGAGTCCGGTGGCCAGAATGATGAGGCCGTTCCGATCTCCGATTTTGGCGGGTCGAGTGGGGATGCCCGGGACTGAACCGGAGGGGGCGGCGAGACTGCCGTCGTTATTGATGGCGATAGCCTGGCCGACTCCGAAGTTGATGGCGAAGATGCCCGGCGAGAGTGGAGCCACCGGCACGTTCATCGGAGCCGAGGCAGCGCCCCCGCGCGTCACCACGACGCTGGCCGTGCCACTCGTCGCGCCGCTGGGCAGGACGTTCCACGGCAATTGGGCGTTGATTTGTGCGCTGGAGACGAACAGCAGCGGCGCCGCTACGTTGTTGAACGTCACGCTGACGTTGTTCAAGGAGCTGGAAAGCGGGATCGAGTCCGCTGCCGCCGTGCCCGCTGCGAGATTGCTGCCGAAAATGGACACCAAAGAACCTGGCGCCACCGCCTGCCCGTTCGCGAAACTCGCCGCGTTCACCACGCCCCCGCCGGCTACAGCCGGGTTATTTTGAGCCAGGATGGTCAGGCTGAATGTTTCAGTGCTAGTCGCCGCGGCGCTATCGGCAACTTGCACCTTGAAGGTCCAAGTTCCGCCGGCGGCCGGCGTGCCTGCAATGACGCCCGAGCCGGAGAGCGCTAGTCCGGTGGGCAACGCGCCCCACGCCAGGGACCAGGTGTAAGGGGGATTGCCGTTGATCGCTGAAAGAGTCTGAGAATAGGGTGAGCCCGCGGTTGCCTGCGGCAGCGGTGAAGTGGTCGTGACCGAGAGGGCAGGAGCTGGCGCCAGGCTGCTCAGATCGATCTCGTTGCTCTTGGTGCAATTCCAGTAGTTGGAGCCGGATCGGGACTGTATAATCAGGGCTAGAAGACCGACGCGGCCAGGGTATGAGCCTCCCGTATCCTTCCAACTGAACTGTTGCGGCGCCGCCTTGGAAGAAATGCCGCCCGAAGAGGTATCGAGTTGCCATCCCGAGATCAACTGGCCAATCCCGGAGTAGGACCATTCCGGATAGGCACCCGATAGGTTAACGTTGGGACTCGACAGCACCGTCCAGCGCAGAAGGCGAGACGATTCGAGCCTGGCATCGGTGAGGTAAAAGGGTATGCCGCGCTGGAAGGCGACCTCCGGCGATGGTGGAGTGACGGACCCGGTTTTGGTGGCCGAAACCGAACTGCTCGCGTCCGCGGGTCCTACGACCGTTTGAAAAGAACCTTGAATCAGTTGAAAGGTGCGCAAGTTCCCATCGACGGTCAGAATCCCGCCCACCTGCATGGTCAGGTCATACAGGCCCCAGAGGGCGGATTGAAACTCGCACAGGCAGATGCCTCGGGCCGCGGGGTTAGAGAGCGCGGCGGAGATAGCCCCTGAGATGTCGCCATATGTCGCCTGATCTTGCGCGATGGCACGCGCTGGCGTCACCCACATCGCAACTAGCGCCACAACTGCCACACCACTATTTCGCATACAGGAGTTCCTCTTGTTGTCAGGGTTTAGGGAGCAAGGGGACCCAGATCTCAATCGGGGATTCCCGTGTTGGCCCGGGCCCGTTCCGAGTATACACCCGGCTGAACGCTGAGGGCTTTCTTCGCTACAATCCACTCCATGAACACTCCGTTTCGTTTGGACGGAAAGAAGGCCCTCATCACGGGCGGGGCCAGCGGAATCGGTGAGGCCACTTGCCGGGTATTTTCTGCGGCCGGCGCTTCGGTGCTGGTTTTGGATGTGGATGGGGTGCGGGCCGAAGCGCTGGCCCGGGAGTTGCCCGGATCGCGGGCGCTGATCTGCGACATCACCAACGAAGAGGAGGTCAAGAGCACTTTCGCGCGGATCGAGGTCCTCGATATTCTGGTCAACAATGCGGGCATCGGAATGGTGGGCGGGATCGAGGAGACCTCGCCGGAGCAGTTTCGCCGGCTGTTTCGGGTGAACGTCGAGGGCATGTACCTGGTGACCAGGTGCGCCATCCCCTTGTTGCTGGCATCGCGCGGCTCGATCGTGAACATCGGCTCGGTGGCCGGCTTAGTCGGCATCCAGAAGCGGTTCGCCTACTGTACAACCAAGGGGGCGGTGGTGGCGATGACCCGGCAGCTCGCGGTCGAATATCCCACCCAGATTCGGGTCAACTGCATCTGTCCGGGAACGGTGGATACGCCCTTCGTGGAAGCCTATCTGGAGAAGTATCACAAGCACGAAAAGGAGAAAGTGCGCGCGGAATTGAATCAGCGGCAGCCCATGGGCCGGTTGGGCCGCCCGGAGGAGATCGCGCACCTGGCCCTGTATCTGAGTTCGGCTGAAGCCGCCTTCGTCACCGGCTCGGTCATCACCATCGACGGGGGCTGGACAGCAGCTTGACCTTGCCCTCCCCCAGTTTCTTGAGCGGGGTGGTTCGGCAGGGGCAATTCGGGGACAGCCGTCCATGAGGTAGACCTCACCTGCCCAGATGAAAATGGGGAGATTCGCGCCAGTCGCCGAATTACGCGGGTCAGTGCCGGGGGGTAATTCGGGTACAGGCCACGAATTTCGCAAAGGCGGCGAAATTCGCGCCAGTCCCCGAATTACGCGGGTTACCGCAGATGAGGATGGCGAGATTTTCGAGAGAGGCAACGAATTTGAAAGCGCAGAATTCGTCGCCTGTCCCCGAATTGCGCTGACTCCCCTGTTGCGGGCGGCAAAACTGGGGGAGGGCAAGCAACTTCGCAGCTTGACTTCACAGCGCTGATCGTTGAAAATCGAGGTTGGCCGCGCGTTCGGGCCGGCCTCTGGTCGGAACGGGCCGAAACATCAGGCCGAGTTGATGTTCTGGAAATCGCTGGAGCGATGCGCCGACAGACAACCACTTTTCGGACCTTTCATCTAGGAATCATTCTCGTCTTGCTCGTGGGGCTGAGCTTTGGGGCCCAAACGCAGAAACGGGCGCCGCAGAAAACCCCTTCAAAGTCCGCCGCTTCCGCGCGTGCCGGGACCGCAGTGACTAAGAAGCCGGCCTCTGGAAGCACGGTTCGCAAGACCGCGAGTTCATCGCGAAAGTCGCCACGGCGCACTTACTACAGTCGCTGGACGGAACCCACCTACGCCGATTCGACGGTAGGCGACAACGTGGATGGGGAGGACCTGGTGGTGCGGCGGGCGGCGGTGGAAGCGCTGGGCCCGTATAACGGGACGGTGGTGGCAGTCGATCCCACTAGTGGGCGCATCCTCACCATGGTCAACCAGAAGGTGGCCCTCACGGGCGCTTTTCAGCCTTGTTCCACCGTCAAGGTGGCGGTGGCGCTGGCGGCGCTATCGGAAGGCATCATCGGCAGGGACACCTTGCTGCGGATCACTCGCCGCATACGCCTGGATCTGACGGAGGCCCTGGCTCATTCCAACAACCCCTACTTCGCCAGCCTGGGTGTCAAGCTGGGCTACGACCGGTTCGCCTACTACGCGCGCCTGTTTGGAATGGGTGAGAAGGCGGGGCTGAACATTCCTGGCGAGAAGGCGGGGGTCTTTCCGGATGCGCCGCCCAAGAACGGCGGCATGGGCATGCTGAGCAGCTTCGGAGAGGGCGTCTCGCTGACCCCCCTGGAGCTGGCCGCGTTTCTGGCGGCGATTTCCAACGGGGGGACGCTTTACTACCTCCAGTCCCCGCAGAACCAGCAGGAAGCCGAGCTGTTTGTTCCGCGCGTCAAACGCCGTCTCGACATTGCGCGCTGGACCTCCGACATCCGGCCCGGCCTGACTGGCGCCGTGGAATACGGCACCGCCCGCAGGGCTTTTTACAATCCCGAGGCGCCCATCTGCGGCAAGACCGGTACCTGCACCGGGGGCACGACTCACCTGGGCTGGTTCGGGTCCTTCAACGACTTCGGGCACACCCGGATAGTGCTGGTGGTGCTGATGACCGGCGGCCGGGGCGCCAGCGGCGCCACCGCGGCTGAAATCGCCGGGGGCGTCTACCGCCGGCTGTACGAAGAGAAATACTTCGCCCGACGCCAAAGCTTCTCGCCAGCCCTGCTGCTGGGGCGGTGAAGCGCAGACTCTCCCCCTCTTGGAACGGAGACTGTTCCCTTTTTTCCTGGTGGTGGGCGTTCGCGCGCGCTGAGTTTCACTCCCGCTCAGAGGCGCTCTTCACCCTCTCCTTCTCCTGCTCGCGCTCCAGATAGGGAATGCCTTTCTCCATCCAGTCGGGCTTGGGAGCGCCTTTGAGGAAGTGGTCGAAGAACTGTTGCATGCGTATGGTGTAGTCCTTCTGGTTGGGGCGCTTGCGGAGGCCGTGGAGTTCGCCGTTGTAGTTGAACAGGTAGACTTCCTTACCCAGGCGGCGCAGGGAGAGGAACAGCTCGATGCCCTGATACCAGGGCACGGCGTCGTCCTGGTCGTCCTGCAGGATCAGCAGCGGGGTCTGGACGCGGTCCGCCATGAAGGCTCCGTTCGCGAATCAGGAGACGAAATACGCTCGGGCCTGTGTATGCGTATGATGGGATCATCGTCGTGGCCGCCTGATCACCTTGACCTGGCTCCCGCCTTCGCCTATCATGGTCGTGTTAGTTAACATGGCCGGGTGATTTCACACGGCCATGTGAGAAAGAGAGGCACATGCTTGTTGATCGCTTTGCCCCGTCCAGCCTGGAGCTTGAACGCCTTCTCGCCGATGTCTTCCGGCGCGCTCACTGGAGGGTCCGACTGCGGCCGCTCGGCGGAGGCTTGCGGCCGGACATGATCGTTGAGGGCGGCGGGAAGAGATTCTTAATCGAGATGAAACGGTCTTCGGAGGGGCGTGGAGATCGTCTGATCCCGCTGCTTTCCCAGGCCATCCTCCAGGCGCAGGCAGTGGTGCGCCAGTTCCCGGAACCAGTTGTCCCGTTGGCCGTCGTGGCAGCCGAGCGCGTCCCGCAGTCTGTGGCGGAACAGGTCAAGCAGTTTGCGGCGCAGTTTGCCCCAGACACCGGCGTCGGCATCATCGACTCACACGGTTTGCGGGCCTTCGCCGGCCACGGGCTCGAGGTGCTCGACGCGCGCCCATCTCGCCCCGTCCGCAGCGGCCTGGCATCCCCACAGCGTTTGCCGCATCTGTTCTCTGACCTGAACCAGTGGTTGTTGAAAATCCTCCTGGGCCAGTCCATCCCGCAGTCTCTGCTGTCCGTTCCCCGTGCGGAATTCCGAAACGCAACTCAACTCGCGGCGGCCGCGCAGGTGTCGGTGATGAGCGCCTCCCGATTTGTTCGCCAACTCGCGCGGGAGGCGCTGCTCGACGATCGTGGAGGGCACCTCGAAATCGTACGGGTTGAGCATCTGCTCGGGCGATGGGCTGCCGCCAACCAGCAAGCTCTGCGGGAGATCCCGGTGCGCTGGGTCATCAGGAAGGAACCGCACCAGTTGCTTGCAGCCGTCAAGTCGTATGCGTCGGAGGCTGATGCCGCATCCCTATCAAGGTCCAAGCCGCGTTTCGGCCGGATCGCGCGGGTCTCAGCCACGCTGCGCGATCGGGCTGTTTGCTGCAGCCGACGTGCTCGGGCTTGGTTTCGTCCACGGTGTCCCGCCGCACATCTACCTGGAGCGGCTGGATCTCGATGTGCTCCGGCAGCTCGGGCTGTCACTCGAAGACGCAGATCGCCGCGCCGACGCCTACATACGCCTGCCCGCCAATCGCGAGGCGGTTTTCCGGGCTGCGGTGAGGCGCGGGGGCTTGCCGGTCTCGGACGTTCTACAGGTGTGGCTGGACGTTTCTGGCCATCCCGCGCGCGGACGAGGCCAAGCGGACGAGATTCGGAAACGCGCTCTCGGATCGCTGTTCGGGAAAAAGTGATATGACCGCTGCGGACGATTTCGTCAGTATTTCCCGGCTCATCATCGCGCTGGAGCCATGGCTCGACCAGGTCGTGATCATCGGCGGCTGGGCACACAGGCTCTACCGCTTGCACCCGTACGCACAGGCGTTGGAATACGCGCCGTTGACGACACGCGACGCGGACATCGCGATCCCTCCCACTCTACTGATCCGGGAACAGGATATCCGCGTGCGGCTGCTTGCCAAGGGATTCACCGAGGAGTTCCTGGGCGATGACCAGCCGCCACCTACCCATTACCGGTTGGGCGACCAGACTGCGGGATTCTATGCTGAGTTCCTGACTCCACTCGTCGGGGGCGAGCATGACCGCCAAGGGAGGCGGAAGGCGACAGCGCAAATCGCCGGTGTCACGTCGCAGCGGCTGAGGCATATCGATCTCCTGCTCCAGCACCCTTGGGCCGTCGACCTTGACTTGGCGGGCACCGAGAGAGAGCGACGAAGAGTGCAGATTGCGAATCCGGCAAGCTTTCTGGCGCAGAAGGTCCTGATCCACGGGAGGCGCAGCCGCGACGACCGCGCGAAGGACATCCTCTACATGCACGACACGTTGGAGCTGTTCGGCAACCGCCTGGCGGAACTGCGCGGCGAATGGGAGAGGAGCATAGCACCTCAGTTGCACCGCAGGCACCGAACCAAGGTACTGAAGGCATCGCACGAACTGTTTGGCGAGACCACTGATGCCATCCGTGAGGCCGTCCTCATGGCCGTGGGCAGATCGGTTACTACGGAATCACTGCGGGAGGCTTGCCAGTCTGGCTTCGAGCAGTTGTTTGGGTGAAAGGGCCGACAGGTGCAGCCTTCAGGCGCTAACGCCCGTGGCAGCGTTTGTACTTCCAAACTTCACGCGCTAACGAGGCTTCGCCTCAGACCGACGAGGCATGTTCCAGCGCCGTCTTTACCGCAGAGGCGCAAAGGACCCAAAGGGGGCGCAGAGAAATCCTGAGAGGTTTTCTCCGCGTTGCCTCGGCGGCCTCTGCGTCTTTGCGGTGAGAAAAACTTGACTCATTTACTACAAGTCTGGTGCTTCAAGCGCGCTAGCCCGGCTGCTGTCCCACCCGGAAACGCCACCAGAAGAGGCGCAGACTCCACGGCCATCACGGCTTCACCCTCTCCTTCTCCTGCTCGCGCTCCACATAGGGAATGCCTTTCTCCATCCACTCGGGCTTGGGAGCGCCTTTGAGGAAGTGGTCGAAGAACTGCTGCATGCGAATGGTGTAGTCCTTCTGGTTGGGGCGCTTGCGGAGGCCGTGGAGTTCGCCGTTGTAGTTGAACAGGTAGACTTCCTTACCCAGGCGGCGCAGGGACAGGAACAGCTCGATGCCCTGGTACCAGGGCACGGCGTCGTCCTGGTCGTCGTGCAGGATGAGCAGCGGGGTCTGGACGCGGTCCGCCATGAAGACCGCGGAATTCTGGATGAACCGCATGGGGTACTCCCACAGGGAGCCGCCGATGCGGCTCTGGCTTTTTTCGTACTGGAACTGGCGCGGCATGCCGGAGCCCCAGCGGATGCCGTTGTAGGCGCTGGTCATGTTGCCCACCGGCGCGCCGGCTTCGGCGGCGCGGAAGCGGTTGGTCTGCGTGATCATGTAAGCGATCTGGTAGCCGCCCCAACTATGGCCCTGGATACCGATGGCGTTCTCGTTGACGTAGCCCCTGTCCACCACCGCCTGAATGGCCGGCAGGACGCACTTCAGAGCGCTCTGGCCGGGCCAGCCCACGGTGTAGACGATGTCCGGCGTCAGCACCAGGTAGCCGTTGCTGACGTAGTAGGAGGCATTAATCGTGGTGCCCGGCTGGGGATTCACGAAGTTATGCAGCCCCTGCGACAGCCGCTCGTAAATGTACACCATGAGCGGGTACTTCTTCGCGGAATCGAAATCTTCGGGCTTGTAGAGCGCGGCTTGGAGCGAGACGCCGTCGGAATTCTTGTAGCGGATCAACTCGCCGGCGCCCCAGCGTAGCTGAGCCTTCTGCGGATTGGCATCGCTCAGCTTGCGCAGCTCGCGGAAATTCGAGTCCGTGACTTGCAGGTCCGGGAATTCCTTGAAGGTCGAGGCGCTCACCAGGATGAGGTCGGCCTCCTTGGCCTTGCCAAGTGTGCGGTAGCTCTTCGCGCCCATCAGCAGCTTCTGCGGAGGCGTATCGGCGTCCAGGCGGTCGCGCCAGAAGCCGGTATCGCGCGTTTCGATACTCTCGGCGCGCAGCAGCAGCGGCTTGGCGCGATCGATGCCGCGCACTTTCAGCTCTTCATCGTCCGTGTCGAGGCGCAGGACGCGGAATTGCAGCTTCTCGCGGCGCCCGACGCCATCCGTGACGCACTGCGCAGTCTGCGCATCAGCCGAGACCTGCCACACGTCGAAGCGGTCGTAGAGCAGGACAAACTTGCCGTCCTTGGTCCAGCCGGCCGTGCCGTAGCTCGAAGGCGGCTCGGGATGATCGTCCTCCTCGTTGTGGAAGCTGACATCCAGGCTGGCGGTGAGATTGGTCAGCACCCCGTCGGGCACGCTAAGGGTGTGCCAGTGCTGGTTGCGGAAAAAAAGAACGTGCTTGCCGTCCGGCGCCCAGTTGAGCGGAGGGCCGAAAAATCCGAATCCACCCCGGTGTTTTTCGAGCACGCGCCTGCGGCTGCCCGTGGCGGTATCGACCAGGTAGTAGTCCGCGTAGCCGCCGTCGTAGTCAGCCATCGAGCGGTAGGCGCGGTCGTCGCTGCCGATGGCGTAGCGGCCGTCGTCACTGGGCGAAACTCCCGGCATCGTGGCGTCGCCGAGCTGCACGAACTTCTTGTCCGCGAGGTGAAAGACGGCGGTGTAGGATCGAGTGCGATCCCGATTGGCGCGCACCTTCTGCATGGGCTGAACGTAATCGTCCTTCCAGTGCCACAGGTCGGCGACGACTTTGTCGTCGGCGGGCGCGGATTCGGCGTCCTTCTCCGGGGGCGGCGCCGGGCCGCAGCTCATCAACAGCCGGCTGCCATCGCGCGAGAAGCTCAACGAGCCGCGCTCGCTGATGACGAAGCCCGCGCGGAAGCCGGGCGTGGCGGTGGAGACCAGCTCGGCAGCCGCGGCGGACTTGCGGTCCCAGTGGTAGAGCTTGAGTCTGGGCTGCTTGGCCGCAGCGTCGTCACGATCGCTCAGAAAAGCAAGCTGGGTGTGGTCCCGGTCCAAGCTGAGCTTGGTGTATTTCCCTTTGCCCTTCAGGAGGGGCGCCGGCGCCGCGTCGCTGCCCGGGGAGACCACGTAGATCCCGTTGTCCTCTTCCTTCTTCGAGGAGACGGCGTAAAGCAGCGTTTTGCCGTCCTTGCTGAAGGCGTACTCGAGGACATCCTGGAAAGTACGCTCGTTCGGTTCCGGTTTCCGCGGATCGCGCAGCACCAGCTCGGTGCCGTATTCCTTCCTGGGGCCGCCGCGCGCCCCCGCTGCGGGTTTCTTCTCCTCCGCTTCCTTGGCCTGGGGCTTCTCGCCAGGCTTGGCCTCTTTCAGATAAGCGACCCAATCGTCGCCCTTCTCCGGGGCCTGGAAACTTTTGACGTTCGCGATGCGAGTCGCTGCGCCAGAGCCGAGGTCTATGATCAGCAACCCGCCCTTGGGCATCTCCTCCGGCCGCTTCTTCTCCTTCTTGGCCTTGTCGGTGTCGGTCTTGCTGGGGAAGGTCGTGGAGATCAGGAAGCGCACGTCGTAGCTGAAGGCCAGGCGGATGCCGCGGCGTGGCGGCTCCTCTCCCGGGGCCGGCTCCTCGGCGGTGGGCTCCGGCGGCGGGGGAAGCGCGCCCACCCACTGGCGCTGCTCCTTGCCCGTGGCCAGTTCACGCGCCACCAGCTCGCCGTCTCCCTCCTGCGGAAACAGCGCGTAGGCCAGGTACTTGCCGTCGCGCGACATCTGCTGGCTCTGGATGGAGCGCCAGGTGTCGTAGTCTTTATGGCTCAGCGGCCGCTTGCTGGAGGGCTGCTGCGCAAAGGCGGCAACAACAAACAGAACGATGCAAATGCGGGGAATCGACCGGGTTTTCATAGTGAGAAGTTTTGTGGACTGCCATTATACAACCACCAGTGGGGCACGCCTCAGCCTATTGAGGGGAAGGCTCTGCGATTCAGACACTCATACGGCAATGCGCAAAAACCGGGGACTCCCTCGAAAATCGGGGACTGGCTCCGGCGTCCCAAGCGTTGTTTGCGCGTGGATGCCGTTGCCTGTACCCGATTTTCATCGCGTTCGGTGGGCGATCCGACCATGCCAACAGACACCATTTGCTGCCTTTGCAAATGGCTGTCTGTACCCGGTTTTTGCCGCGTTCCATCCCCACTGTCTGAATCGCAGAACCGGTAATTCTTGGTAGAACGGATCTATGAACAAGACTTCGCGAACACGCAGAGGGTTCCTGAAGACAGCAGGGCTGGCCCCCGCCACGTGGCGCCTGCCCACTTCGAGCGGGCTGACCTCCGCCGACACGCAGCAGGAAGAGGATCTGCGGCTGTGGTATCGCCAGCCGGCCGCTGATTGGAACGAGGCCCTTCCCATCGGCAACGGACGGCTGGGGGCGATGATCTTCGGCGGGGTGGCCGTCGAGCATCTGCAACTGAACGACAACACGCTCTACTCGGACGAGCCGGGGCGCCGGGACCTGGACCTGGATGTCACCAGGGACTTCGAACGCGTTGTCCGGATGCTCGGAGACGGCAAGTACAGCGCGGCGGGAGAGTTCATCACCCGGCATTGGCTGGGGCGTGCGCAGCCCTGTTACCAGCCGCTCGGGGACCTACATCTCGACTTCCAGCCGGCGGGCGAGGTCTCGCACTACGTACGCGAACTCGATGTCGCGACCGCCGTTTGCACCGTCAAGTACCAGCAGGGCGAAACTCGGTTCACGCGCGAGTTCTTTGCAAGCTTCCCGGATCAGGTGATCGTCGTGCGCCTGGCATCGAGCGTACCCCACGGTTCAACGTTGCGCGCCACGCTCAGCTCGGTTCACCCCACGGCGAAGACAGCCGCAGGCGGCGCGAATGAGATTGTGATGAGCGGCCAGGCGCCCGGCTTCGCTCTTCGACGCACTCTGGAATGGGTGGAGCAGAGAGGGGATCAGTTCAAGTACCCCGAAGTGTGGGACAAGAACGGCAAACGCCTCCCACACGCCAACACGGTGCTGTATGGGAAAGACATCGGCGGCCTGGGGACGTTCTTCGAGGTTCGCATTCGCGCCATTTCCAAGGACGGCCAGGTGACGGCAGGCCCCGACGGCCTAAACATCCGGAACGCCAGCGAGGTGTTGTTGATCCTGTCCGCCGCCACCAGCTACAACGGCTTCAACAAGAGTCCCAGCCGGGACGGCGTCAATCCGGCTGTCCGAGCCGCCGACCACCTGGCTTCAGCCTCCAGGAAGAGCTTCGCGACGCTCCGCGAAGCCCATCTCGCCGACTACAAACGCCTCTTCGATCGCGTCCGGCTGGATGTCGGCAAACCCACGGACCAAAGCCGCCTGCCTACCGATGAGCGCATCGAGAAGTTCGCCAATGGCGGGGATGCATCGCTAGCGGCCCTGTACTTCCAGTTCGGACGCTACCTGATGATTGCCGGCTCGCGGCCGGGCGGGCAGCCCTTGAATCTCCAGGGGATCTGGAACCCGCACGTGATTCCGCCCTGGGCGAGCGCCTACACCACCAACATCAACGTGGAGATGAACTACTGGCCGGCCGAGGTGACCAACCTCTCGGAGTGTCACCAGCCGCTGCTGCGGATGATCGAGGAACTCGCGGTGAATGGCGGGCAGGTCGCTAAAAAGATGTATGGCCGCCGGGGCTGGGTCGTCCACCACAACACCACCTTGTGGCGCGACGCCCAGCCGGTCGATAACACCGCCATGCCCTCGTTCTGGCCGATGGCCAGCGGATGGTTCTGCCAGCATCTCTGGGATCACTACCTCTTCACCGGCGACCGGCGGTTCTTGGCAGACCGCGCCTACCCCCTGATGAAGGGCGCCGCTGAATTCTATCTCGATTGGCTGGTGGATGGCGGCAAGGGCCGGCTGGTCACGCCCGCCGGAGTCTCGCCGGAGAACCTTTTCGTCTATGCGGATCAAGATGGAAAACAGCAGTCCGCGGGCGTCTCGATGGGACCCACGATGGACCTGGCGATCATCCGCGAGCTGTTCACCAACTGCATCCAGGCCGGCGAAGTGCTGGGGCGCGACCCCGAATTCCGGCGGGTCTTGAAGGCCAGGCTGGAGAGACTGCTTCCCTACCAGATCGGCAGCCGCGGCCAGTTGCTCGAGTGGCCGCGGGATTTCGCCGAGCGCGATCCCAAGCACCGGCACATCTCGCACCTGTATCCGCTACACCCCGGCAACCAGATCAGCCGGCGCGGACAACCCCAGTTGTTTGAAGCGGCCCGCCGCACGCTGGAACTGCGCGGGGACGAGGGCACGGGCTGGTCCAGAGCCTGGAAGATCAACTTCTGGTCCCGCATGGAAGACGGCAACCGTGCCTACAAGCTGGTTCGCAACCTCCTCCAGGCCGCCAAGACGGGTGAAGGCCGTTACGACAGGGGCGGGGTGATGCCCAACCTGTTCTGCTCGCATCCGCCTTTCCAGATCGACGGCAACTTCGGCGGGACGGCGGGTATCGCGGAGATGCTGCTACAAAGCCACCTTGGCGAAGTTCATATGCTGCCGGCGCTGCCCGATGCCTGGCCCTCAGGGAGCGTGCGCGGGCTGTGTGCACGGGGGGGCTTCGAGGTCAGCATTGACTGGGAGCGGGGACGATTGACCGGGGCAACAATTCGCTCTCGGTTGGGTCACACCTGCAAGGTGCGCTACGGCGAGAAGACGCTTTCCATCCCGACCGAGGCCGGCAAGAGCTATCGGCTCAACGTCAGTCTGGAGATCAGTATTGCTCCGTAAGGCCTCAAGAGCTGTGAGAAAATTCAAACACCCCGCTTCTCACGCACTGCAACCCCACTGTCTTCAGGGTGGGACATGCCTCCGGCTTGTCATGTTGACACGCCGGAGGGATTTTTTCTCGGCTTCTCAGCTCTCCAGCCCCATCTTCCGCAGCAGCGCATAGTACCGCGGGTCCGTGCGGAGGGGCTCATAGAAGGGATCGACATTGAGGTGGAAGATCATGCCATCCCGCTCCTCGACCGCCTTCTCCAGCCATTCGAAGCAGGCGTCCATTTCTCCCAGGCCGAGATGGATCCACGCTATGCTGCTGGGCGGCACATACGTCTTGAGGGCCAGATCGTGTAACTGTTCGAGTTGCCCGCGTGCCTCGCCGATCCGGCCTGCCCGCGCGTGAACGGCGCCGAGCATGCCGGCACCCAATGGGTCGCCTCCGCCGACTCCCGCGGCCATTTCGGCCTCCCGAAGGGCCTCCTCGAACATCCCTTTCTCGAGGTAGATGAACCCAAGGAAAGCATGGGCCGCAACGTAGTTTGGATCCAGCTCCAGCGAGTTCCCGAACTGCTTGACCGCCAGATCGAACTGCCGCGTCAGGTAATACCGGAGTCCGAGCCGCCAGTGCAGAAACGGCGAGAGTGGATCCAGCTCCAGGGCCCGCCGCGACGCCGCGATGGCATCGTCCCATCGCCGCATCGGTATCAGGAAATAGTAGTCGTAGCTCGCCCAGGCGTCACTCGACTTGGGGTCCAGTTCCAGCGCCCGGTTGAATTCCCGCTCGGCGCCTTTCCAGTCGAAATCCTGGACAATCCGCAGCACACCCAGGATGGCGTGCGCCTCCGGGAGCGTGTCATCGAGGGCCAGAGCCTTCCGCAGTGCCGATTCACAATGCGGCATGGCCTGCCTCGGGGCTAACACACCGAAGAATCCCAGGTGGTAGAAGAGCATTGCCATCCCGGCGTGCGCCAGTGGGTAATTCGGATCTTGAGCGATGGCCTGCTCGAAACACTCTCGGGCCTTGGCGAACCCTTCCCCGCTGAACTTCAGCACGTGATGCCGCCCCCGAAGAAAGAGGTTATAGGCTTCCAGATTCTCCGTGTATCGCCTGATGAGCGGGCCCTCAGCCGCCAACTGCACCCGCAGTTTCTCTACGATGGCCTGGCAGATCTCGTCTTGGATGGCGAACACGTCGGTCATCTCGCGGTCAAAGCGCTCGCTCCAGAGATGGTAACCGTCAGCCACCTTGATGAGCTGCGCCGTGATCCGAATGCGGTTCCCCGCCTTGCGCACACTGCCTTCCAGGATGTTCGCGACGTTCAGCCGAGCCCCGATCTCGCGGATGTCCTGCTCCTTCCCCCGGAAGGCAAAGGCCGAGGTGCGCGCCGTTACCCGCAAGCCCGGCAGCTTGGTCAGTGCGTTGATGATCTCCTCGGCCAGCCCGTCGCTGAAGTATTCGTTCTCCTTGTCCGCACTCAGGTTGGCGAACGGCAGGACGGCAATCGTCGGGCAGGCCTCCGGGCTTGGAGTCCCCGAGGACGCCCGCTCCAGCGCCACTTTCAACTCCTTGGCGCTCTGAAACCGGTCCTTGGGATCCTTGCGGAGGCACCGCTGGACGATGCTTGCCACCCCAGCCGGCGCATCCCGCAGCGGCGCCGGTTCCTGGCGCAGCACCGCCGCCAAAACCGAGATCCCGGAATCGCCTTGGAACGCCCTGCGCCCGCTGAGCATCTCGTAGAGCACCGCACCGAAGGCGAAGATGTCGCTCCGCCCATCCAGCTTTTTCCCCTCGGCCTGCTCGGGCGACATGTAGGCCACCGTCCCCGCAATGGTGCCCTCTGCCGTCACGGTTTCGGCGCTCGCCAGCCCGCCGGCCTCGGAAGGTACGCGCTCGGTCAGTTTGGCCAGCCCGAAGTCGAGCACCTTTACCCGGTCCTCACGAGTCACCATGATGTTGGCGGGCTTCAGGTCGCGGTGAATGATACCGGCAGCGTGTGCAGCCTCCAGCGCATCCGCGATTTGCACGGCGTATCTTCAGGGCGTCGCTCAGCGGGATCGGTCCTGACGAAATCGACCCGGCCAGCGTCTCGCCGGCCACGTACTCCATGGCGATGAAATCCCTGCCGCCGGCTGCGTCGATGTCGTGAATGGTAATGATGTTCGGATGGTTGAGGGCCGAAGCGGCTCTGGCTTCCTGAATAAACCGGCGCTTGCGCTCCGCATCGGCGACTCTCTCCGGACGCAACATCTTCAGCGCTACGAGTCGGCCCAGTCGCGTGTCCCGCGCCTTGTAGACCACACCCATCCCGCCCTCGCCGAGCTCCTCCAGCACCTGGTAATGCGAGATGGTGCGGCCCTGCATGCTCCCCACGGACTTAGAGTGTACTCCTGCCGCGCGGCCAGAGCAATTCTTCTAAAAGCCTTCAGCGCGCATATAGAATAGAGGCTTCCAGTCATGCTCAGACGAAGAGACTTCCTCAAAGCAGCGGCGGCTGCCCTCGCCCCCGCTGCCTTCGCTCAAAAGGGCCAACCGCCCAACATTATCTTTATCCTGGCCGACGATCTGGGCTGGGGCGACCTGGGTTGCTACGGCCATCCCAACATTAAGACGCCTGGCCTCGACCGCCTGGCCCGGCAGGGCACGCAGTTCACGCAGTTCTATGTGAACGGCTCGGTGTGCTCTCCCAGCCGCAGCGCCTTCATGACCGGTCATTTCCCGGCGCGTCATCGCGTGCACGGCCATTTCGCGGATGCCGCCCTCAACGAGGCCCGCGGCATGCCCAACTGGCTCGACCCCGCCGTCGTCACCCTGCCCAGACTGCTCAAACAGGCCGGCTACGCCACCGCCCACTTCGGCAAGTGGCACCTGGGCAGCGGCCCCGGCGCACCCGCTCCCGACGTCTACGGCTTCGAGGATCACCGCACCGTCAACGCCAACGGCCCCTCTTGGGACCAGACAGACCGCTTCTTCCGGGCCCGCTCCACCCAGTTGATCGTCGATGAGACCATCCGCTTCATCGAGCAGAACCGCAACAAGCCTTTCTACGTGAACGTCTGGTCGCTGCTGCCTCACGCCACGCTCGATCCCACCGAGGAGCAACTGAAGCCCTACGAACGCTTCGCGCCCGGCGGGCAGGTCCCCCACAAGGGCGCGACTCAGATCTACTACGCCTCGGTCAGCGCTTTGGACCGCGAGATCGGGCGGCTGCTGGCCAGGCTCGACGAACTCGGCCTCGCCGCCAACACCCTGGTATTCTTCTCCAGCGACAACGGCCCCGAAGACATCCACATCCGCAACGCCAGCCACAGCGGCGTGGGTTCCTCCGGCCCCTTCCGCGGCCGCAAACGCAGCCTCTACGAGGGCGGCGTCCGCCTGCCGTTTCTGGTCCGCTGGCCCGGCCATGTTCCTGCCGGGCGCGTCGATAACAACTCCGTCCTCACTGCCGTAGACTTCCTGCCCACGCTGTCGAAGCTCGCCGCTGTGGAAGTTCCCGCGCAATGGAAACTCGATGGCGAAGACGTCGGCGACATCTTCTTCGGTAGGTCCCGGGCGCGCATCATGCCGATCCTCTGGGAGTGGCGCTTCAACATCGCCGGCGACGTGCTCAACCGCAGCCCCATCCTGGCCATCCGCGAGGGCGACTTCAAGCTGCTCATCAACCCCGACCGCAGTCGCACCGAGCTCTACAACATTCCCCGCGACCCCTCCGAACTCCACAACCTCGCCCAGGATCATCCCGAGATCGTGGAGCGGCTCGCCAAGCAAGTCCTAGCCTGGCAAAAGACGCTGCCGGAAGGCCCTTTCGATAAAGGCGCCGGTCGCAACGACTACCCCTGGCCGCGACCGCGTTAACCGCCAGCGCTTTCCGGAAAACGCCCCTGGTCGTTGGTCTCCTCGATCCAGCGCTCCAGCTTCTCTCGCAGCTCGCGCAGGATTCCCTGGTGCTGCGCCGAGCCGGCCAGGTTGTTCACTTCGTGCGGATCCGCCAACAGGTCGTAGAGTTCCTCTTCCGGCTTGCGCGGCTGCATGAACAGCGCCTGGGTCGCATTCAGTTTCCCCTCCGCGTGAAGCTGCTTCATCACCGCCAAGGTGGGATAGTTGCTCTCGATGTAATCGTTGTGCTGGGTGTAGGGCCGCTCCGGCATGAAGTTGCGGATGTACTTGTAGTGCCTGGTGCGGACGCAGCGGATGCGATCCACCGTCATGTCGCAGCGGTCGCGTGCCGCGAAGATGCAGTCGCGCGGCCTGGCCTGCGGGCCGAACATCACTTGGCCCTGCATTTTCTCCGGCCGCTCCAGGCCCGCCAGCCACAGTGCAGTCGCCGTCAAATCGATCGAGCTGACCGGGTCCTCGACCACCGTTCCCGGCTTGATCCCGCCCGGCCAGCGCACCATCAGCGGAACGTGGATCCCGGCGTCGTAGAGCCACTGCTTGCCGCGGATCAGGCAACGCCCGTTGTCGCCGAAGAAGAACACCGCCGTGTTCTCGACCAGGCCCTCCTCTTCCAGCCGCTTCAGCACCTTTCCAATCTTGGTGTCTAGCAGGTCGATAGCGTCGAGGTAGTTCGCAAATTCGTCCCGCACCACGGGATGGTCCGGATAATAGGGCGGCAGCGGCACCTTGGCCGGATCGACCAGCTCCCTCTGCTGGCGAGCCTCGGGGAACGCCGGACCCTTGTGCGATTCGCGGAAGTTGACGTGCGCGAAGAACGGCTGACCGCTCCGCCGCTGGCTCCAGTCGTCGCCGTCGTAGGGTTTCTTGGCGGCGAAGTTGAAGTCCGTCTTGCCGGTGCCTGTGACGCCGGGCGCGGCGGACTTGACATTAGCGGCGAAGTAGCCCTGCGCCCGCAGATGATCGGTGATCAGGCGCACGCCCTCGGGCAGCCTGTACCCGTCACCGCGATGGCTGCGGTGATGGTGCGCGCCGATCGTGGTTTGGTACATCCCGGTGTTGAAGGCCGAGCGGCTGGGCGAGCAGACCGGCGCGGTCATGAAGCCGCGGGTGAACCGCGCGCCTTCGCTCGCCAGCCGGTCCAGGTTCGGCGTACGCACCAGCGGATAACCGTAGCAGCCAAGCTGAGGTCCCATGTCCTCGGCAGTCAGCCAGACGATGTTGGGAAGCTTCTTCGCGGCGGCTGGCCGGGCAAGGCCGCTCAGAGCAAAGGCGGAGAACTGGCGTCGGTTCATGGTCTGCACTCCATTCAAATGTACTCTACAACCCCTGCGCCAGATACAGCTCGGAGATTGCGCGAAGGTAGGTGTAGGCGTATGACTTTCCGTCCGCAGTCACTTGAATGGGGTTCACCGCAGTGATGCCCACCGGATCAGCGGGCATGATCTCCTTCCAGACTTCTTGTTTCCCACTGCTGAGACTCATTCGATAGATGCGGGCCGGGAATTCGTCCATTCTCGTCAAGAACAGCCCGCGGCCGTCAGCGGTCCAGCCGATGGGCGTGTCGCGAGCAGGCGCAGCCAGAACCCGGCGTGGAGTGCCGCCGTTTATGGGATACAGCATGAGTTCGTAAGCGGCGTTCACCGCCGCGACCCACTGGTCGTCGGGAGAGAGGGGAAGCGTAAAAACGCCAGCCAGTTGCGGCGTGATCGGATAGGGCTTGCCACCAGCCAAGTCCTGCACGTAGGCGCGCACACCGTGTCCGGGTTCGGTGCCCGCGAACACGATCCGCCTCCCATCGTGGGACCAGGTCACCCGCTCATAGGAGGTGATCTGGCCGCGGGGAACAAATCTGGGGTCGCCCGCGCCGGTGGGGAGCAGAACCAACTGGGGTGGCGTGTTCAGCAGCACCGACGCAGCCCACTTGCCGTCTGGCGAGAGGGTATGAGCCACGCCTTCGCCCAAGCGGACGGCGTCCGAGCCGTCGGTCTTACGCAGATAGACAGCGTAGGCTGGACCTGCGCCGGCCCCCTCCTCGGAGATCAACACCGTTTTCCCATCCGCGGAAATGTCCATGGCCAGAGAACAATCCAGCCAAGTCAACTCGCGCTCTCGGGTTTCGCCGGGCGCGAGGGCAAGAATTCCCATGCGCACCTTCTCAACTGTCAAAAGCACGCGCCCCTGAGGCGAGATGTCGTGGAGGGTCAGGCCGCCAGCCATGCGGGTGACGATACGCTGGCGGCCGGCAGACGTAACGGCGCGGAGGGAGCGGCCCATACCCACCTCAGCGGCGGTAAACCAGATCTCGTCCGGCCCGGACCAGGCGAGGCCCTGAGCGCTCCCGTACTTGGCCGTCAGAGCGGTTTTTCCGCTCGTGAGGTCTACCAGGGCGACCGAGCCGCCGTCATCCGGCCGATTGGGGTGGTCCAAAAAGGCGATCTGATTGCCTCTGGGGGAAACACGCGGGTGGCTGATCCAGCCATTGGTTTCGTAAAGCACCTTGCCCGGCGGAAACTCCAGGCGGGAGCGCCCCCCTACTTCCCGCACGATGGCCAGACGGGCGCCGTCAGGCGACCAGTCCGCCTCCTGAACATCTTCCAGGATCTCTCGGGGCGCTCCGCCGGCCAGCGGCACCCGTGCCAGCGTGCCGCGACTGACCCATCCAGCCGTGTAGCGCCGGCCCAGCGAAACCGCCATCTCTCCGGAAGAAGAGATGGACAGCACGTCTGCGCTGGGGAGCCCCAGATGGCGGGATTCCGGACTTTCCGCACGGGCGGAGAATAGCTGCACGGGGCCTCCGTCCCAGGCGGCGCCGTATAGGATGGTATGTCCGTCGGGGGCGAACCTGGCCGAAATCACGTTGCCCCTGCGGAAGGTGAGCTGGTGAAAGGAAGGAGTGGGCACTGTCCCGCTGTGCCGGCCGATCACAAACGCGCCTGCCAGCAGTGCCAGCAACGCCACTCCAGCCAGGGCGGCCCAGAGCACGGTGGCGCGGGCCTGCGCTGGCGGCGGAACTACCGCCGGCGCCGCGCTCGGGGAGGTGGCGCCCGAAACCGCTTCAAGCGCGAAGGCCAGATCCTGGGCCGATTGAAAGCGCGCCTCCGGCCGCTTCTCCAGGCAGTGACGCAGCAGGCGTTCGAGGGCGGGGGACAGGTTCCGGCTCGGCTCGGTGAGTTCTGGCGGGTCTTCTTTCAGAATGGCGTTCATGGCCTCCACGGAGGACTGGCCCTGGAAGGCACGCCGACCGGTGAGCATTTCGTAAAGAATGGCGCCAAATGTGAAGATGTCGGAGCGATGATCCGTGGATTGGCCGCGCACCTGCTCGGGGGACATGTAGCCCACCGTTCCCATCACCATGCCCGGTTCGGTATCCACGGTGACCGTGGGCGCGCTGGTCTTTTCCTCGGGGGTGGCGGGGCGGGTCAGCTTGGCCAGGCCGAAGTCGAGGATCTTGATGTGGTCATCAGCGCTGAGGAACAGGTTGGCGGGCTTCAGGTCCCGGTGCACGATGCCCTTGTGGTGGGCGGCGGCCAGCCCGTGCGCGATCTGCGATGCGTAATCGACAGCCTTGCGTGTAGGCAGCGGCCCACCGCGCAGGCGCTGGTTCAGAGGTTCTCCCTCCAGCAGCTCGGAGACCACGTACGGAGAGCCTTCGTGCGAGCCCACGTCATAAATGGCCAGGATGTTCGGATGATTCAAAGCTCCGGCAGCGCGCGCCTCCAGCTCAAATCGTCGCAGGCGGTCGGCGTCGTGCGAGAATGCCGCGGGCAGCACCTTGATCGCTACCTGGCGCCCCAGCCTGGGGTCCCTGGCGCGGTACACCTCGCCCATGCCACCAGCGCCAAGCAGGGACAGAATCTCGTAGGGTCCCAGACAAGTTCCAGCGGCAAGCGGCATGCGTATCCCCCTTGGGCTCATGCCGAGTCTAGCGCAGAGAGGGGATGAAAGCTATCCCTAAACCATGGTAGTGTCGTACCTCGTTAGAAATGTCCCCGTCCTTACCTCGATACAAATGTCCCCTTGTGAGCGTCTTTCCGAATCCTCCCATTTTCTTGTATCAGTAAAATCGGGGCGCATCGCTGTGGGTTCAGTCAAGGCCGCGCGCCGTCTCTGGGCGCGCGCCAGGGGGAAGCCTTGACGGGCTCCACAGCGATGGAAACAATCGATGACGAGGAAATGGGAGGATTCTCGCCGGGATCAAGGGGACATTTCTATTGAGGCGAAAAGGGGACATTTTCATGGAGGTACAACATCCCTAAACCATGCTAGTGGTGTTTTGTTGGAGACTTGAAACATGAGCGAACTATCCCGAAGGACTCTGCTGGCCGGGCTGGCGGGCACGGCTGGCGTTCGAGGCGCGCAAAGCGCTCAGCCGCCCGCCGCCAGCCGCCTCAACCTTATTCATATTGGAGTGGACACCTGGGGCACGCACTGGCTGGGCTGCTACGGACACCAGCATGTACGCACGCCGCACGTGGATGCGCTGGCAGCCAAATCGGTCCTGTTCACCCAGGCCTACCCGGAAGCTCTGCCCACCATTCCCATGCGGCGCTGCGTGATGACCGGCCGCCGCATCTTCCCTTCCGACCTCATCCTCCAGCGCGATGACGGAGTGAGAATCCGCGGCTGGCACCAGCTTTTCACCGAGGACGTGACGCTGGCGGAAACACTGCGCCCCGCCGGCTACACCACCGGCTTCGTCAGCGACGTTTACCACCAATTCAAGCCCGACAAGAACTTTCATCGCGGCTTCGATTCCTGGCGCTACATCCGCGGGCAGGAAGCCGACCGGCTGGAGCCCGGCCCGCGCAAAGCCATCCACCTCGCCAACTATCTGCATCCCTCTCAGGCCGCGGTCCTGAAGTCCGGCGGCGGGCCGATGCAGTACCTGCTCAACCGCCGCGAGTGGAAGACCCAGGAGGACTGGCTGGCCGCGCAGGTCTTCCGCGAAGCCGCCCGCTGGCTGGAGAATAGCGCCGGCGAAAACCAGCCCTTCTACCTGCACATCGAGTCCTTCTCGCCGCACGAATTCTGGGACCCGCCGGAAGAGTTCTATCGCATGTACATGAAGAGCGACTACCGAGGCCCCTGGCTGCTCTCCCCGCCGCAGACCACCGCGCAGATGAGCCCGCTGGAGGTCGAGCACGTTCGTGCGCTGTACGCCGGCTACGTGACCTTCGTCGATTCCCGCATCGGCGGGTTCCTGGAGAAGGTGGAAGCGCTGGGGCTGCTGGCGAACACCATCATCGCCTTCACCGCCGACCACGGCACCATGATGGGCGAGCAGAACCAGCTCCACAAGGGCGAAACGCGCATCCGCGATCAGGTCACGCACGTGCCGCTGCTCATCTATCATCCACGCCGGCTCTGGGCGGACCGCCGCATCAACGGGTTCGTTCAGCACACCGACCTGATGCCCACGCTGCTGGAGCTGCTGGGCGTGAAGGCGCCCGCGCGCGTCACCGGAGAGAGCCTGGCGCCCCTGGTCGAAGCGCCGCGCGACTCCAGCCGCGAGCTGATCGTCACCGGATGGGGCGAGCACGCCGCCATCCGCACTCACGAGTGGTCCTACATCGGCCGGTGGAGCGAAGGCAAGCCCCTCACCGAACTCTACGATGTGAAGCGCGACCCCGATGAACTGAAAAACGTGGCCGAGCAGAACCCGGCCGCCGTTCAGGAGTTCAGGGCCAGACTCAAGGAGTACGTGGACGCCGGCTGGTCGATTACGCGAGGCACCTTCGCCCAGCAGTTGGCGTGAGGGCTATTCGGCAGGAATGGCAATCAGAATCTCGACGCGTGCAGGCCGGCCGTCGTTCACCGCCGGGCGGAATTCCCATAGCTGGAGGACCGAGACGATCGCCTGGTTGTCTTCGGCGGCGTTGGTTCCCAGGACCTTGAGCCCTTCGAAACGACCGTTGGTATCCAGGAACCCGTGCACCATGACGTAGGAGGATCCCGCCCGCCCCTTGATGGAAGGCCGGAAGGTCACACGCGGGTAGGGCGCCGCCAGCGGGGAGCCGCTGCCCAGCCGCACCACCCCGCCCACCACCTCGGGACCGGGGTTGTCGCCGGCCGGGAGGCAGTATTGCAGCACCCACTCTTTCGGAGCGCCGACGTTGAGGAACACTGAATAGATGGGTTTCCCGCTCAGAATGCCGGCGCTCTCCGGAAAGCCCTCCAGGTCGGAGGACTGGACCACCACATCAAAGACCCCGCTGCTGGGGTGGACGAAACGGGTCGCCTCAGCGGCCAGGGCCGCCTCTCGAGCGGCTGCCGCCCCAGGCGGTGAGGGAGCCGACGACTCGGCGGGCGCGGTCGGCGTGCGCCCCTCCGAAGTGGGGGAGCTTCCCGGCGGGCCCTCCTGCTGAGCGCCCGGCGGGTTGGGCAGGGGAGGCGGAACCGCGAGGTGGCCGGCAGCAAGCTGCGCCGGCTCCGCGGCCGGACGCGGCTGCTCGCCCGCGCCACTCACACCGGAAGGCGCCTGTGCCTCGGTTCCAGGCCGGCTCGCCGGCAAGCGCCCTAGCTGGCTGCCCGGAAGCACCGTCAGGATCTCGCGCAGCGGCCGGGGATTGGTGGAAAGCGAGAGGATGTTGATGGGATCGCCGGCAGACCGGTCCACGGTAGCCTCCCGCGCCGCAGGGCCGGGCTCCTGTGGACTAGTGGTGCGAATGGGCATGGCGGGCGCGGGCGCGAACGACAACCCCGGCCCCTGAAGGTCGGGCACGCCGGGAGCTTTCAAATAGGAGAGTGCGGCTTCCCCGCTCGGCAACTCCAACCCGGGAGGAGCGTCCAGCCGCGCCGGCGCCTGGGGAGGTCTTTCGTAGCCCGGCATGACAAACAGTTTGGGGCGGGCTTGAGGGGGCGGAGGCGGAGCCCAAAAGAACAGTTCCGCCAGGCGCACCGTGGCCCGGAGCGGGAGATCCGGAGGATGCTGGGCCTGGAGAATGGTCTGCGAATCGTTGACCTGGCGAGCCAGGGGCGGCAGCTCGAACCGCCGGCGGGGGCGGCTCGCCGCTGCTATCCCACGCTCGCTTCCTCCGGCCGGCGGCCGGGCGGTCGCGGTCTGGGAGCGGCCCCCAGCGGAGGGGTTCCGCCGCAGCCCGGTCCCTCGCGCCCCGCGCCCCGCGGCCCGCCGCCCGTCGGAGGTCAGATACAACCGCTCCGGAATGCGGATGCGGAGAGGCTGCGACAACTTCGCCTGCAAGGCCCAGGGACCCGGCTGCGGCGCAGGCGCCACCACCTGGATTAGCGTGGGCAGAAACAACAACCCCAG
This sequence comes from uncultured Acidobacteriota bacterium, assembly GCA_963725415.1. GTDB lineage: Bacteria > Acidobacteriota > Terriglobia > Bryobacterales > Bryobacteraceae > CAVRZY01. The sequence continues at coordinate 49,177 of CAVRZY010000320.1, forward strand.
CAAGTGCAAGGCCAGGGAGGCCAGAAAGCCCGGCCAGCGCCTGGGATACCGCTGATAGATGGCGGCGAAATAGGCCTGCTGCAACTTGGCAGAGTCTACTGCCGAACTGATGAGCCACAGCAGCAGGAGGGGCTGCATGATTTTACGACCCAGTCATCCTGAAGAGGGGCTGGCCGGCTAGGCTCTGTGGTTCCAAAACGAAAGCTGACCGGCCCCTCTTTCCGGACTTCTCCAGTACCAGAGATCGCAGCCACTGCGTTTTCACCGGGCTCTTGGCGCCATCCGGCTCTGCCGGTGGGCCAAGGTTCATCATGCCGGACTCGCCGCTGATGTTCTGCAGGTTGCGCAACCCGTACAGGGCCAGCTCGAACCGGTCCTTCACTCCCACTTTCTGGAACAGGCGGGAAAGATAGACTTTCACGGTCCCCTCGGAAATGGACAGCGTGGCAGCGATTTCTTTGTTCTTGAGGCCTTGAGAGAGGAGGCTAACCAATTGGCTTTCCCGTCTGGTTAAAGCAACCATCTTGGCGGACAGGAAGCTGGCCGTAAGAGTCTTGTCGAACCAGAGTTCGCCCTCGGCAACCTTAGTCAGGCATTTAATGAGTAACTCGGCGGGCAGCGTCTTGCGGAGCACCCCCCGCACGCCCAACTCCATGGCCTGATAGGCCAGTTCGGTCGAAATCGCCCGCACCCATAGCACGATGCGGCACTCCGGCAACTCGCGTTGCAGCCGGGTGAGGATTCCGAAGGTTATCTCGGGCGTCAGGTCGATCAGAAGCACGTGCGGCGACCCGGCCTGCAACGACTTCTCGACCAGCTCGGACGCATTGTAACATACCGATACCGATTCAAATCCGGCTACCGGTGCAAGGACCGAGGTAAATCCTAGCGCCAAAACAGGCTCATCGGTATACAGCATTACGCGGGACATAAGCTTTAAGCTCCGGTCTCCGACAGAATCTCAGAATGATGCCGGGTAGTTCTTATAGTACCTATGGAACTAAAGTATTGGAACTCCTGTAACTCCTCCCTGCCGTTGGGCCATCCACGCATCCCCAAGCGGTTAATAGTCAGCATTCCTAACCACCAATTCGGGTAACTCCCGTGGGTTGTTCTCGAAACCCTAATCGAATTAGCAACTTCGATGATAAACCGTTGGTTAACCTCAGTCAACAAGAATATATCATCCATTTTCGGTCTTGATTAGGGAGGCAAACCGGTGTATCCAGAAGAGACTAGCCCCATGGATCGACGTGTCGACGCCCGCCTGGAGGTAAGGCTACCGTGTCACGTGGCTTTCCCGGAGAGCAAGTCCCGGTTGTTCGTTGGGGTTACGGAGAATATGAGTCGCAGCGGCATTTTAGTGATCTGGAACCGGAACGGTCCCCATTTGCGGATACCGCGTCCCGGTGAGCTGCTGACGGCAGAAATCGAATTGCCGCCCAGCCACGCTTTTGGCAGGAAGTGCATGCACTGCCAAGTCAGGGTGGTGAGAGTCTCGGCGCCCGATACGGGTATCGCCCGGGTGGCTTTCCAGATCGAGCAGATGCAATTCCGTAGTTACGCCGAAGGCCGGTTCGCGCGGGGGGATGTTCCAGGGGAGCTGAGTCACTTGCTGATGTAGTGGAACCGATGATGGAGAGCGCTAAGGACAACCGAGGTGCTGGTTGAATAGTATGGAGACGGCCCGACCCAACCTGTTCGTGCGCGCCATGCCGTCGCTGACCGACCTGGCCTTCCTGATGCCCATCGTGTTTCTGTTTGCGCGGCTGGACGGGGCCAAGATGATGCTGGGGGACGGCGACACCGGCTGGCACGTCCGGACGGGCGAGTGGATTCTGGCCAACGGGCGGGTCCCGGACCAGGACATTTTCTCGTTCACCAAGGCCGGCGAGCCTTGGTTTGCCTGGGAATGGCTGTGGGACGTGGTGTCTGGCTGGCTGCACCAGCACTGGGGCATGGGCGCGGTGGTTCTGGGCAGCATCTTCGTGCTCTCGATCACCTTTGCGCTGCTGTATCGGCTGGTGCGGAGGAAATGCGGAAATGTATTGATTGCGATCGCCGTCACCTTCCTGGCGGTAGCCGGCTCCTCGATCCACTGGCTGGCCAGGCCGCACCTGTTCACGCTGCTTTTCACCGTCATCTTTTACTCGATCCTGGAACGCGTCCGGGACGGCAATCCGCGTCTGCTGTTCCTGCTGCCGATTCTCACGGTGCCCTGGACCAACCTGCACGGCGGGTTCTTCGTGGGGATCGTGCTGGTGGGCGCCTATGCCGCCGGGGAACTGGCCGCCGGGCTGGTGGAACCGCTGGAGGAGGTCCGCCGGGCGGCCTGGACGAAGGCTAAGCGCTATCTGGCCTGTGCGGGCGCCTGCCTGCTGGCCAGCTTCGCCAACCCTTACTTTTACCACCTGCACGCGCACATTCTTCGCTACATCACGGATCCCTTCCACACCCAGTACGTCAACGAGTTCTGGTCACTGAATTTTCACCATCCGGTGGCCAATTACTTCGAGCCGATGATAGTTCTGGGCGTAGTGGCGGCGCTGTGGAACCTGTTCCAAAAGCGCTATGCCTATCTCTTGCTGCTGCTGGGCTGGATGCATCTGGCGCTGATGTCGATGCGCAACATCCCGATCTACCTGATCGTGGCCGCCCCGCTGGCGGCGGAGGCGCTCCAGGACCTGCTGAGGCGGCTGCCGGAAGCCGGGGTGGCCCGCTGGCTAGGGCGGCTGGCCCGCGGGGTGGAGGAATTGGGCGCGGGCTTTGGCGCCACCGACCGCCTGACCCGTGTGCCGCTAACCAGCGTGGTGGCCGCGCTGGTTCTCATCATGCTCTTCTACATCCCCAGCGGCTCTTCCAAGCTGGAGGCGGAGTACGACCCCCAGAAGTACCCCGCCAAGGCCGTCGAAGTGCTGCGGGCGGATCCTTTCCAAGCGATTTTCACGGATGACGAATGGGGCGACTACCTGATCTATCGCCTCTATCCGAAAACCAAGGTTTTCGTAGACGGCAGAAGCGACTTTTACGGCGCCAGGTTTGACGAGCAGTATCTGGATGTGTTGAACGGGAAACACAACTGGGAGCAGATTCTGGACCGTTACCGCGTCGAAACCGTGCTTCTGCGCGCCGACGCCTG
>CAVRZY010000321.1:0-22989 GCA_963725415.1 uncultured Acidobacteriota bacterium
GGACCGGGTGGATCGGGTCCGCGAGAATCTGGTAGCGCAGATGGCGGCGGCCGATGCCCTGATCGCTGCGTTGGAGCAGCAGGCGAGCTACATTACTGACCTCTTCGAGTCCATGAGAATCGCCGCCGGGATGTATCAATGAGCCCGGTCGATTCGCTCTATGCCACGGCCGAGCGGCTGCGCACAGCCGTCGCCAGCGGCGCTCACGCCCAAGCCCAGGAGACCCTCCGCGCCTACGGCCACCGGCTGGAGGAGGCCCTGCGGAGTCTCCCGCCCACCGACCCGCAGGCCATCCGGCTCGCGGCCGAGGCGCGGGAGTTGCTGGAGTGGGCGCACCGCACCGTCATGTGCTCGCGCGCCCACTCCGCTTCCCAACTCGCCAGGCTTTCCCGTCAGCCTCTCGCCTACCGCACTCCGGCTTCACCGGCCCGCCACAGTTGGGAACTCGAGGCTGAGCTTCCCCCGCCATTCCGCCGACTGAGCTGCGGACTCTGCAAGACAACGGGATCGACCTGGAACGGACCGTCACCCTGCTGCCCCGACCCAACCTGATTAGTGGCGACAGGCCTCCGGCCGGTCGCCTCCTTCACTGGTGCACCGAGTACTGGGTCTGGGGCGGATTCAGCTTCACTTCCAGCGTCTTCTCTTCTTCGTTCACCTCGAAGACCTTGCCGAAGGTCTGGTAGCCCTTGGCGATCACTTGAACCCGGATTTTGCCCTGGGGGATGGTAGGGATGTTGGCGATGCCCTCCTGGTTGGTCCTCAGCTCCCAGTGGGTGATGATTTTCCTCCCGAACTTGGTGATCGAGCGGCCCTCGACGAACCGCACCACGACCGAGGCGCGCTGCACGGGCTTGTCGTAAACGTTCTTGACCTCGATGCGAAGTTTCGTCATCGGTGGATCGGCCCGAACCGGAGACGCCAGCGCCAGTAGTATGACGAACAGCCCTGTTATGCTTCGCATGCATTGATTATCTCAAACACGCGGGGGAAGCACTCCCCTTTGGTACCAAAGCCCCATTTCTTTGCGGCCCGCGAATGTTCCACGTGTCGATCGCTTCCGGTGTCGCAGGCCAATTGATGATTGAGTCATTGACGATTGACGATTTGAGTGTCCCGCGGCGTCAGACACAGCAATCGTCAATCGTCAATTCTGCAATCGTCAATTTCCCAGATATGGTGGTTCGTGCCGCAGGCGCCGTTGTTTAGTTGCGGCTCTGCCGCGCTATGAGTCGAGGCAGCATCACTCGGAACGGAGGGCGATCACGGCATCGACACGGGTCGCGCGGCGGGCGGGGATGTAGCTGGCCAGCAGGGCTACCGCGCCGAGGACGGCCGTGACCGCGGCATAGGTCGAGGGATCGCTGGGTGTGACTTGGTAGAGGAGCGTTGTCAGAACGCGGGTGGCCGCCAGGGCTGCGGGCAAGCCGACGGCGATCCCGGCCAGGGTGAGCATCATTCCACGGCGGATGACCAGCGCCAGCACCCTGGCGGGCCGCGCGCCCAACGCGATCCGAACCCCGATCTCGCGGGTGCGCTGGGTGACCGCATAGGACATGACGCCATAAACGCCCACGGCCGCCAGGATGAGGGCGATCGAGGCAAAGACCGCCAGCAAAATGGCGCTGAACCGCGTTCGCGATGTGGCGTCGCCGATCCGCTCCCGCATGATCTTGACGTCGTAGACCGGTAGATCCTTGTTTAGCTCGCGCACTTGTTGGCGCAAGGCCTGGGCCAGTGGGGCGGAGCCGATGTCGGAACGGACGAAGATCATGAGACTGCTGCGCGAGGATTGCAGATAGGAGATGTAGACGTCCGGCCGGGGGACCTCCTCCATCTGGCCGTAGCGAACGTCGCCCACCACGCCGATGACTTCGGCGCGGTCGCCGAATCCGCCCTGGCCGACCGCGACAGGTTTGCCGATGGGGTCCTCGTTGGGCCAGAACTTCCGCGCCGCGGTCTGGTTGACCAGCACGACCTTGGGAGCGTCCTGGCGGTCCGCCGGGGTGAATCCGCGGCCGCGAAGAACCGGGATCTTCATGGTGCGGAAGTAGTCTGGGGAGACGAAGTGCACTCCGACTTCCGGTTCGGCGCCCTTGGGGACGGCGGGCCTGTCGCGGAACCAGATGACCGTGCGATTGCAGCCGCCGGCCAGAGGATGGCAAGTGGACATGCCGGTCGATAGGACTCCCGGCAGAGCGCGAATGCGGCGCTCGAGTTCCTGAAAAAAGGCGGTAGAAGAAGCCCGGCTGTACTGTTCGAAGGGGAGGGTGACGCGCGCAGTCAAGACATTGTCGGGGTCCACGCCGGTCCTGGTGGCCAGAAGACGCCCAAAGCTTTTGATCATGAGGCCGGAACAAGCCAGCAGTACCAGCGCCAGAGCGACCTCGGCGGCCACCAGAACGCTTTTGCCTCCGAGTAGGGGGATGGCGCCCAGGCGCGAGGGGCGGAATGCGCCGCGGCGCAGGGCCTCGGTCACTTCGGAGCGCGAGGCGGCGAAGGCGGGGGCCAGGCCGAACAGCAAGCCGGTCAGAACAGCCACGGCGAAGGTGAACAACAGGGCGCTGCCATCGAGACGAATCGAGCTGAGGCCGAGCAAGGTCAGGCCGGACAGCCGTCTTCCGAAGGGGTTGCCGACAGCGGGATTGATGGTGTTGAGCAAGGCCACGCCCCAGTAGGCCAGCGCCAGGCTGGCCAGGCCCCCCAGCAACGCCAGCAACAGGCTCTCCGTGAGGAGCTGCCGCACCAGGCGGGGGCGGCTGGCGCCGACGGCCACGCGGATCGCGATCTCGCGCTGCCGGGCGCTCCCGCGGGCCAGCAGCAGGTTGGCGATGTTGACACAGGCGATCAGGAGGACGAAGGCCACCGCGCCGAACAGCACCAGGACCGAGTTGCGGATGGCCGGATCGACCCGGGCCTCGCTCAAGGTACGCGCTTTGGCGCCCCAGCCATGAAAGACGGGATCCGGGAAGGCGTCCTCAATGTGCGCGCCCAACAGGCTCACCGCGGTCTTGGCCCGGGTCTTGCTCACTCCAGGCTTCAGGCGGGCGATCAGCTCGTAGGAGTGCGACCAGCGCTGGCCGAGTTCCTGGGCGCTGGCCGTCATGGTGGGAAGCCACACTTCGGCAGGACCGGTCAGTCCCTGGAAGCCCGGGGGGAGGACGCCGACTACAGTGTAGCTCTTGCCATCGAGAGAAACAGTCTGGCCGGCGACTTTCGGGTCGCCGCCGAAGCGGCGCTGCCACAGGCCGTGACCGAGGAGGACGACAGGATGGGTTTGAGGGGTAGCGTCTTCCTCGGGCAGAAATGTACGCCCCACGGCGGCGCGGACGCCGAGGATGGGCAGGTAAGCGGCGCTGACCTCCTCGCCCCGCAAGCGCTCCGCCTCGCCGGTTCCGGTGAGGTTGAACGTGCCGCTGCGATAGAGGGCGGTCTCCTCGAAGACCTGCTGGAGCTGGCGAAAGGTCTGGTACTTGGGATAGGACCAGATGAAATCGTCCTGCGGGGGCCGGCCGTGAGAGCCGGGCGCGACCAGGGACACCTTCATCAAGCGCTCCGCGTCTTTGAAGGGCAGGCTGCGCAACAGCGCGGCGTTGACCACGCTGTAGATGGCCGTGTTGGCTCCGATGCCCACCGCTAGCGTGAGCACGGCGGCTAGGGTGAAGCCGGGTTGCTTGAACAGGGCGCGAGCGCCGTAGCGAACATCCTGGAGCATGGTTTCCATCAGCGCGGTCTCCAATCCGTGAACCTATAGGAGGTTTGACGGCGGACCACGGGTTTTGTTGCGTGGTTCGGAAGCCGCGGAAACGGGAGGTTCGTGGTGCGCGTCAAAAGCGGTACCCTGGTGTGCTGCGCCGTTTCTGAAAGGTGGGAGGCATGAAAGCGCTGGTCAAGAGTAAGGCGGAACCCGGGCTGTGGCTGGAAGAGGCGCCGGTGCCGGAGATCGGGATCAACGACGTGCTGATCAAGGTCCGCCGGACGGCGATCTGCGGGACGGATCTGCACATCTACAAATGGAACGACTGGGCGCAGAAGACCATCCCCGTACCCATGATCGTCGGGCACGAGTTCGTCGGCGAGATCGTCAAAGCCGGCTCGAACGTGGCGGACTTCTTCAAGGGCGACATCGTGAGCGGGGAAGGCCACGTGGTTTGCGGGCGCTGCCGGAATTGCCTGGCCGGCCGGCGGCACCTGTGCGCCCGGACAATGGGCATCGGCGTCAACCGCCCGGGCGCTTTCGCCGAGTACATGGCGCTGCCCATGACCAACGTGTGGCATCACAACTCTTCGATCAGCCTGGATATCGCCTGCATCTTCGATCCCTTTGGAAACGCCGTGCACACAGCGCTCTCCTTTCCGGTGCTCGGGGAGGACGTGCTGATCACCGGCGCCGGCCCGATCGGCATCATGGCGGCCGCGGTAGTGCGTCATGCCGGGGCCAGGTACGTGGTGATCACGGACGTGAACCCGTACCGCTTGGAGCTGGCCAGGAAGATGGGCGTTACTCTGGCAGTGGACGTTCGGACCACTCGGCTTGCCGATGTGCAGAAGCAGCTTGGCATGCTGGAAGGCTTCGATGTCGGTCTGGAGATGTCGGGGAACCCCGAGGCCTTCCGCGATATGCTCGCCAACATGTGCCACGGCAGCAAGATCGCCCTGCTGGGGATCCCGCCGCCGGAGATGGCCATCGACTGGAACACCGTCATCTTCAACATGCTCACCATCAAAGGCATCTACGGCCGGGAGATGTACGAAACCTGGTACAAAATGACGGTGATGCTCCAGAGCGGCCTGGACATCAGCTCGGTAATCACGCATCGCTTTCACTTCACCGAATACCAGAAGGGTTTCGAGGTGATGCTTTCCGGGGAGTCCGGGAAGGTGATCCTGAACTGGGAGTGAGGCAGGTTTGTATTACGGCGCAAGCCGCATGCGGCGCAGCAGGTCCTGGAAGCGCGGGTCGGAGCGCAGGGGATCCAGCCACGGCTCTACTTTGACGTAAAACAGCCAAGCCGAACGCTCTTCGTACGCCTTCGCTAGCCAGGCGAGTGCCTGGTCCTTGTCGCCCAGGCCTGTATAGACCGCTGCAAGGGCGTACGGCGAAACATACTGCCGTTTGGATTGTTCCTTCAAGGTGTCGAGGATTCGGAACGCCTCGCTTTTCTGGCCGACCCGCCCGTGGGCGTACCCAAGCAGGCCTAGCGCGTAGGTGTCCTCTTCCGACAGGTGGAAACCCCTTTGCAACTCTGCGATGGCTTGCTGGTGCTCTCCCTTTTGTACGTAAGCCGCCCCGATCCAGGTGTGCGCTGAGGGGAAGTTCGAATCCATTTCGATCGTCTTTCGGTATTCCTCGATCGCCGGGTCATACTGGCGCGCCATGTACAACAGCCGTGCCACTGCCGTGTTTATGGGGAGCGACAGCGGGTCCACCTCCCGTGCCCGCCGGATCTCCGCCAGCGCTTCGTCGAAACGCCCCACCGCCGCCAGAAAAGCGGCGTACCAGTGATGGGCCGTGGCATAGCCGGGATTAAGCTCCAGGGCTCGCCGGAATTCCCGCTCGGCACCGTCCCAATCCCAGTTAGCGCGATGAAGCAGCAAGGCCAAGGAAATGTGAGCTTCGGCCAGGGAGTCGTCGATGGCAAGCGCCTTTTCCGCTGCCGCCCTGGCTTTTTGCCAAGCCTCCATTGGCAGCACGCGGCTGTAGTCGGGCAGCACGCTGTAGGAGTCGGCCAGCCCGGCGTAGGCCAGCGCATACGCCGGGTCTTTGTCGATGGCGTGCTGGAAATGCTCAATGGCTTTTTGGAGCGCCTCCGGAGTCCGCCGATTCCAGTAATAGCGACCTCTGACGTACTCTTCATAGGCCTGGGTGTTTTCTGTGGGTCGCCTAGCGAGGCGCTGCTTCTCCTCCCCCGTCAACCTTAAGCGCAGCTTTTCGGAAATCTCTCTGGCGATCTCCTCCTGTATGGCGAAGATGTCGGCCAGTCTGCGGTTGTACTGCTGGCCCCAGAGCTGGGAGCCCTCTACCGCATCCACCAGGTCCGCCCGAATGCTCAAGGTATCGCCCCGTTGGGCCACCCTCCCGGTGAGCACCGCCCGCACACCCAGATCACGTCCGACTTTTTGCGGATCCACGTCCCGCCCCTTGTAACGGAAGGCCGTGGTCCGCGCGATCACGCGCAGTTTGGGCAATTGGGATAGGCTGTCGATGAGGCTTTCGGCGATCCCTTCGCTGAGGTACTCGATGTTCGGATCGGCAGTCACATTGACAAACGGGAGTACCACCAGGGAGTTGATCGGTTTACCGCCAGCGGTCAGCCAGTAGGTTGCTAATCCCGCGACCGCCAAACCAGCGGCGGCGAGTGCGGCCACTGCTACGCGCCGGCTGGGCCGCCTCTCCACCACCGCTGCCGGGCCCGACTCGGTGTCGCGCTTGAGGTTGCGCAGGTCTACCAGGAGGTCCCGCGCCGACTGATAGCGCCGTTCCCGCTCCTTCTCCAGCGCCTTGGTGATGACCCGTTCCAACCCCTCAGGCAACTCTGGATTCAAGCGAAGCGCCGAGGTAGGCGTCTTGTGCAGAATGGCATCGAAGACCACGGCCGTCGTGTTCCCTTTGAACGGCAGCGCGCCGGTGGCCATCTCGTAAAGCACCACACCGAAGGAGAACAGGTCGGTGCGCGCGTCCAATTCCTCTCCTCGCGCCTGCTCCGGGGACATGTAGGCCACCGTGCCCAGAGCCGTGCCGGGGCTGGTGAGCATTTCTTCGGAGACGGTCGGCAAGTCCGTTTGCGGCAACGGTCGCCGCTCAGCCACCAGCTTTGCCAGCCCGAAGTCCAGGACCTTCACGTGGCCGCGCTGCGTTACGAAAATGTTCGCGGGCTTGATGTCCCGGTGAACGATGCCTTTGGAGTGCGCGGCGTCCAGGGCCTCGGCGATCTGAATCCCCAGCTCCAGCAGTTCTTCGGTCTTGAGCGGCTTGCTGGCCAGGCGGTACTTGAGGGTCTGTCCTTCCAGCAGCTCCATGGCGATGAACGGCTGGCCTTCGTGCTCGTCGATGTCGTGAATGGTGCAGATGTTGGGATGATTCAAGGCCGAAGCGGTGCGGGCTTCACGCTGGAAGCGTTCCAGCGCCTGGCGGTCGCGGGCCAGCTCCTGGGGGAGGAACTTGAGGGCCACACTGCGGCCCAGCCGCGTGTCTTCGGCCTTGTAGACCACGCCCATACCGCCGCCGCCGAGTTTTTCTCGGACACGATAGTGGGAGATGGTCTTGCCGGTCATGGAAACGTCCGAATTGATTGGAGAATACTCCCTTGCGGAAATATTTTCAAGCCACGCCTCAGACTTCAATCGGCTGCGGTACGCCACTCGCCCGCTGTTGGCCGCCACAAGCAGGCGCGGCTGCTCTGAAATCCAAGATCGAAAGCGAAGCTGTGACACCCAGCTTATGGGGCGAGAGGAAGCACACGAACTCTGGAGCGCGATTTGTCCACTGTGATCAGCGCACCGGTATCGAGCAGAGCTTCGTTTTGGCGCAGGACTTCAACCACGACGCTCCCCAGGTGGGCCGGCAACACGTCCTGAGTGCGAACTTGGATCACACTCGGTGCCTGAGCCTGGGTGGCTGCGAGCAGAGAGCCGAAGTCCAGATCGTGAGTAAATACCACGTATCCATTAGAGCGTGCCCAGTTCATGATGGTTCGGTCAGTAGCTCGAGGGTCCCCGACCGTTGACCAGTGCACCGCTTGCCACCCGTGAGATTCAAAGAGCGCGGTCCACTCGGGTGTGAGGTTCATGTCGATGAGAATCTTCATGACCGGGCAAGAGGAACTTCGACCTCCTCAACGCGCCATGCGGCATACGATAGGGCTTCCCGAATGTCCTCTTCTTCCAGGTAGGGATAGGCTTTCAGTATTTCCGCGGTGGAATGTCCACAGGCCACCAATCCTACCAGAGTTCCGACGGTGACCCGGAGGCCACGGATGCAAGGTTTTCCTCCCATCACATCCGGATCCAGCGTGATTCGCGTGAACTGCGTCATAACTATCATCTTAGACCACCTTCGAACGGAGGTTCCCGGATGATCTGCCGCTTGCTACGGCTCCAGCCGCATGCGCCGCAGCAGGTCCTGGAAGCGCGGGTCGGAGCGCAGGGGATCCATCCACGGCTCTACCTTGGCCCAAGTCAGCCATTCCGCACGGTCCTGGTAGGCCTTCTCAAGCCAGGCCAGGGCCTGGTCCTTGTCGCCCAAGCCGGTCGCGACGGCTGCGAGGTCGTAGGCCCTCACGTATCCCTGTCTGGATCGCTCTTTGAGTGTGTTGAGGATTCGGATGGCCTCGCCTTTCTGGCCCGCCAGGGCATAGGCCTGTCCAAGCTGGCCCAGGGCGAAGGTGTCCCCTGGCGACAATTTGAGCCCCTTTTGGAATTCCGTGATGGCTTGCTGATACTGTCCCTTCTGCACGTAAACCGTCCCGATCTCGCGCTGCGCTGCGAAGAAGGTGGGATCCATTTCGATCGCCTTCCGGTATTGTTCGATCGCCTCGTCATAGCGGCGCGCTGCGTACAACACCCATCCCGTTGCCACATTTAAGATCAACGAGAGCGGGTCGGCCTCCCGTGCCCGTCGCAGCTCGGCAAGCGCTTCGTCTAATCGACCCACGCTCGTCAGATAGGACACGGCATACCAGTGATGAGCGGTGGCGTAGCCGGGGTTGAGTTGAATGGCTCGCCGAAATTCTCGGCCGGCGTCCTCCCAGTCCCAATTGCTGTAAATGAGCACCATCGCCAGTGAGGTGTGAGCTTCGGCGAGAGAGTCGTCGATCAGCAGTGCCTTCTCCGCTGCCGCCTTGGCTTTTTGCAGGGCCTCCTTTGGAGGGACGTTGGCGTACTCGGGGAGCAGGCTATAGCAGTCGGCCAACCCGGCGTACGCCAGAGCATACCCCGGATCTTTCTCGATCGCCCGCTCGAAGTACTCGATGCCTTTGCGAAGCGCCTCCGGACTCCTGCGGTTCCAGTAATAGCGGCCCTTAAGGTAATCCTCATAGGCCTGAATGTTCTCTGTGTAGCGCTTGGTGAGCCGCTGCTTTTCTTCGCCCGTCAGTTTCAATCGCAGCTTCTCAGAGATCTCTTTCGTGATCTCCTCCTGCACCGCAAAGACGTCGGAGAGCCTGCGGTTGTACTGCTGGCCCCAGAGCTGGGAGCCCGCGTCTACGTCCACCAAGTCTGCCTGGATCCTCAAGGTATCGCCGCGCTGCGTCACCCTTCCGGTGAGGACCGCCCGGACGCGCAGCTCTCGTCCGACCTTTTGCGGGTCCACTTCTCGCCCCTTGTACCGGAAGGCGGTGGTCCGTGCGATCACCCGGAAGTTGGGTAGTTGCGAGAGGCTGTTGATGAGGCTCTCGGTGATCCCCTCGCTGAGGTATTCGGTGTTGGGGTCGCCACTCGCGTTCACGAAAGGCAGCACCGCCAGTGAGTCCAGCGACTTGGTTCGGCCGGTGAGCCAATATGTTGCCAGGCCGCCGATGGCCAGAATCGCAACCGCGCCAGTGGCGAGTGCAAATCGACGCCTGGGCAGCACTTCTCTGGCGGCTGTCGGGCCCGACTCGGTGTCTCGCTTGAGGTTGCGCAGGTCTACCAGGAGGTCCCGCGCCGACTGATAGCGCCGTTCCCGCTCCTTCTCCAGCGCCTTGGTGATGACCCGTTCCAACCCCTCAGGCAACTCTGGATTCAAGCGAAGCGCCGAGGTAGGCGTCTTGTGCAGAATGGCATCGAAGACCACGGCCGTCGTGTTCCCTTTGAACGGCAGCGTGCCGCTGGCCATCTCGTAGAGCACCACGCCAAAGGAGAACAGGTCGGTGCGCGCGTCCAATTCCTCTCCCCGCGCCTGCTCCGGGGACATGTAGGCCACCGTACCCAGAGCCGGTACCGGGGCTGGTGATCATTTCTTGGGGCACGGTCGGCAATTCCGTTTGCGGCAACGGTCGCCGTTCGGCCACCAGCTTGGCCAGCCCAAAGTCCAGCACCTTCGCTTGGCCGCGCTGCGTTACGAAAATGTTGGCCGGCTTGATGTCCCGATGAACGATGCCTTTGGAGTGCGCGGCGTCCAGGGCTTCGGCGATCTGAATCCCCAGCTCCAGCAGTTCTTCGGTCTTGAGCGGCCTGCTGGCCAGGCGGTGCTTGAGGGTCTGTCCTTCCAGCAGTTCCATGGCGATGAACGGCTGGCCTTCGTGCTCGTCGATGTCGTGAATGGTGCAGATGTTGGGATGATTCAAGGCCGAGGCAGTGCGGGCTTCACGCTGGAAGCGTTCCAGCGCTTGGCGGTCGCGGGCCAGCTCCTGGGGCAGGAACTTCAGGGCCACGCTGCGGCCCAGGCGCGTGTCTTCGGCCTTATAGACCACACCCATGCCGCCGCCGCCGAGCTTCTCTCGGACGCGATAGTGGGAAATGGTCTTGCCGGTCATCGTGGCGTCTGGACTCATTGGAGGATACTCCCTTGGCGTGCGCTTTTCAAGTTGCGTTTCCGACCTCTGGAAAGCACCCTGATTGCCCCGGCGTCTGCAGAGACAATCCGAGATAATGTCTGTTTACCTGCGAGGACGGGACACTGCATAGATGCCAAAGCGAAACGACATCAAGAAGGTCATGATCATCGGGTCCGGGCCGATCGTCATCGGCCAGGCCTGCGAATTCGACTACTCCGGAACGCAGGCCTGCAAGGCCCTGCGCAGCCTGGGCTACGAGATCGTGCTGGTGAACTCGAACCCCGCCACCATCATGACCGACCCCGGCATGGCCGACGTGACCTACATCGAGCCGCTGAACCTGCAGCGCTATGACCCAGATCATCGAGAAGGAGCGCCCGGACGCCCTGCTGCCCAACCTGGGCGGGCAGTCCGGGCTGAACCTCTGCTCCGAGCTGGCCCGCGCCGGCGTGCTCGAGAAGTACGGCGTCAAGGTCATCGGCGTGCAGGTGGACGCCATCGAGCGCGGCGAGGACCGGATGGCCTTCAAGGAAACCATGGACGCGCCTGGGCATCGAGATGCCGCGCAGCGCGCCGGCCTACTCGGTCGAGGAAGCCGAGCGCATCGCGGCCGAGCTGGGCTACCCGGTGGTGATCCGGCCCGCCTACACCCTGGGCGGCGCGGGCGGCGGGCTGGTCTACAACGTCGAGGAGCTGCGCGTGATCGCCAGCCGCGGCATCGCCGCCAGCCTGGTCGGGCAGATCCTGGTCGAAGAGTCGGTGCTGGGCTGGGAGGAGCTGGAACTGGAAGTCGTCCGCGACGCCAAGAACCAGATGATCACGGTCTGCTTCATCGAGAACGTGGACGCCATGGGCGTGCACACCGGCGACTCCTACTGCACCGCGCCCATGCTGACCATCGCGCCGGAACTGCAGCGGAAGCTCCAGGAGTACTCCTACAGGATCGTCGAGGCCATCCAGGTGATCGGCGGCACCAACATCCAGTTCGCGCACGACCCGAAGACCGGCCGGGTGGTGGTCATCGAGATCAACCCGCGCACCTCGCGCTCCTCGGCCCTGGCCTCCAAGGCCACCGGCTTCCCCATCGCCTTCGTCTCCTCGAAGCTGGCCGCCGGGCTGACCCTGGACGAGATCCCCTACTGGCGCGAGGGCACGCTCGAGAAATACACGCCCTTCGGGCGACTACGTGGTGGTGAAGTTCGCCCGCTGGGCCTTCGAGAAGTTCCGCGGCGCCGAGGACAAGCTGGGCACCCAGATGCGCGCGGTCGGCGAAGTCATGAGCATCGGCAAGAATTACAAGGAGGCCTTCCAGAAGTCCATCCGCTCGCTGGAGATCGGCCGCTACGGTCTCGGCTTCGCCAAGGACTTCCACCAGAAGTCACTGCCGCAGCTCCTCGACATGCTGACCGAGGCCACCAGCGAACGCCAGTTCATCATGTACGAGGCCCTGCGCAAAGGCGCCACCGTGGATCAGCTCTACAAGAAGACTTACATCAAACCCTGGTTCATCGAGCAGATGAAGGAGCTGGTCGAGCTGGAAGAGGAGATACTCCGCTTCCGCGGCCAGCCCGCTGCCGGACGAGTTACTCACCCGCGCCAAGAAGGACGGCTTTGCGGACCGCTACCTGGCCAAGCTGCTGGGGCTGGAGGAGACCGAGATCCGCCGCCAGCGTACCCGCCTGGGCGTAGTCGAGGCCTGGGACGCCGTACCGGTTAGCGGCGTCGAGAACGCCGCGTACTACTACTCCACTTACAACGGACCCGACCGCGTGCCAGTCAGCGAAAACAAGAACAAAGTCATGGTGCTGGGCGGCGGGCCCAATCGCATCGGCCAGGGCATCGAGTTCGACTACTGCTGCGTCCACGCTGCCTTCGCCCTGCGCGACGCCGGCTACGAGTCGATCATGGTCAACTGCAACCCGGAAACCGTCTCGACCGACTACGACACCTCCAACAAGCTCTACTTCGAGCCTCTCACCGTCGAGGACGTCCTCAGCATTTACGAGAAGGAGAAGCCCGCAGGGGTGATCGTGCAGTTCGGCGGCCAGACGCCGCTGAACATCGCGGGCGAGCTGGCGGCGGCGGGCGTCAAGATCCTGGGCACCACGGTGGAAACCATCGACCTGGCCGAAGACCGTGACCGCTTCCGCAAGATGATGGCGCAGTCTGGGCATCCCCATGCCCGACTCCGGCATGGCGGTCAGCGTTGAGGAGGCCCTGGCGATCGCCGACCGCATCGGCTATCCGCTGATGGTGCGCCCCTCCTACGTGCTGGGCGGGCGCGGCATGGAGGTGGTGCACGACGAAGAGATGCTGCGCCACTACATGGCCGCCGCCGTGGACGTCACGCCCGAGCGGCCCATCCTCATCGACAAGTTCCTGGAGAACGCCATCGAGTGCCGAAGCCGACGCCGTCTCCGACGGCACGGACGTCTTCGTGCCCGCCGTCATGGAGCACATCGAGATGGCGGGCGTGCACTCCGGCGACTCCGCCTGCGTGATTCCGCCCGTCAGCATTCCGGCCAGGCACCTGGAGACCATCTAGCGAATACACCCGGCGGATCGCGCTGGAGCTGGGCGTGGTGGGCCTGATGAACATGCAGTACGCCATCGCCAACGACACGGTGTATGTGCTGGAGGCCAACCCGCGCGCCTCGCGCACCGTCCCGCTGGTGTCGAAGGTGTGCAACATCCAGATGGCGCGCATCGCCACGCAGCTGATGCTGGGGCGGAAGCTGGCCGAGCTGGGCCTGAAGCACGGCCGCATCCCGCACTACGGCGTGAAGGAAGCGGTGTTCCCCTTCAACATGTTGCCGGAGGTGGACCCGCTGCTGGGCCCGGAGATGCGCTCCACCGGCGAGGTGCTGGGCATGGCCGAGCACCTTCGGCGAGGCGTTCTTCAAGGCCCAGGAGGCCGCCCAGCTGACGCTGCCGCTCGCAGGGCACGGTGCTGATCACGGTGGCGCGAGCGAGATCGGCCGGCGGTGGTCGAGGCGGCGCGGCAGTTCGCCGAGCTGGGCTTCAAGATCCTGGCCACCGCGGGACACCGCGGCCTGCCTGGCCCAGCACGGCATCCCCTCCCAGGTGATCAACAAGATGCACGAGGGCCGGCCGCACATCGTGGACTTCATCATGAACCGCGAGATCCACCTGGTCGATCAACACCCCGGCCGGCAAGGAAAGCGAGCAGGACGACTCCTACATCCGCAAGAACGCCATCAAGTACAAGGTGCCCTACATCACCACCCACGCCGGCGCCCTGGCCGCGGCCAAAGGCATCGCCGCCCGCCGCTCGGCCGGCGGCGCCTCGGTGCGGTCGCTCCAGCAGTATCATGCGGGGATCGGGTGAAGGCCCCGTGGGACAGGCGGTTCCGCCTGTCCACCTGTTGGACGCGCGTCACCCCACTGCCGGCGCTACAATCAAGATGATGCCCCGCAATCTGGTGGAGCTTTTCCGGGAGGCAGCGCAGTTGCCGGAGGGGGATCGCGCGACGCTAGCCGGGCTGCTCATCGAGTCCCTCGAACCGGCGCCGGAACCGGACGTGGAAGCAGCCTGGTCGCAGGAGATCGCGCGACGCGTGGCCGAGATTGAAGCCGGAGCGGTCGAAACCATCCCGTGGCATGAAGTCCACGCGGAAGTGTTCGGCCGGCGAAATGACCGTCAGGTTCCATCCGGCGGCTCGTGACGAGCTTCGCCAGGCGCGCCTCTGGTACGAAGAGCGCAGCTAAGCGCGGTGGCTTTCGAGCAAGAGGTCGTCGCTGCCGTGTCCCGGATCGCCGAATCGCCGCTGCGTTATCCAGTGGCCGAACACGGAACACGACGCTTGGTGCTTCGGCGGTTTCCGTACAACGTCTTCTTCCGGGCTGGCGCTGACGAGATCGTCATCGTCGCGGTGGCCCACCAGAAGCGCCACCCCGGCTACTGGGCCGTTCGTTGAGGCCGTCGTGACTCGCCCTACATGACCACCGTGGCCGCCGCCGCGGGCATGGCCGCCCGACGCTCGGCGGGGGGCGGTTCGGTGCAGTCTCTCCAGCGGTATCACCGGGGGGATTCAGTAGGCGCGGAGGCGCAGCCGATTCCGCCTGCGGCGCGGCAATTCGGGCGTCAACTGCCGACGTCCAGCTCCAGCCACGTCCGGAGAGCGAGATCGACCCGCGCCATCTCTTCCGGGGTGATGGCGCCTATGCGCTTGCCCATCCTTTCCCGCCTGACCGCCATCACCTTGTCGATCATGATCTGGGATTCAGCCTTGAGACCATTGGCCCCACTCGGCTTCAACGGCAGCCGGAACAGGGGGGCATCGACCAGGTGGGTCGTGATCGGGCAGATCACGATGCTCGCGTGCGTGGGGTTGAACAGATCGGACTGTACCACCAGCGCCGGCCGCGGCTTGCCGTAATTTCCCGGCGCGCTGCTGATGACCACGTCCCCGCGCTTCATTTCCAGTCTTCGACGGCAGCCTGTCCCGTCCAGAATCTTTCGTCCACGGTGGTCACGCGGCTCGCCAGAAGCGACTGCCGCCTGGCCTCCTTCGCCAGCGATGCGCGGTGCGTCTTGGCCAGGTACTCTTCGAGCGCCCGGTTGATAATCCAGTTCTTGCGCTTGCCAAGGTGCCGCGCCGTTGCCTTCGAGGCGCAGGCGGAGGGTCTGGCTGATGCGAAAGCTGGAGGTGATGGACCTGGGCACAAGGGCAGCATAACACAATTGCAACACAGAGGGCCCGTCGGCCCCCGCGGTCCCTACCCTCCGAAAGTCCGAGCCGCCCCCACCGGGACCGAGGCATTCCTGTATAATCTCTGCGAGCGGAGAATCGCAAGCGGAGATTCCCGCTGAAGGAGGCAATCATCATGTCGCGGACTGTGTTCCCGCTGACGCGCCGTCAGTTTGGGCTGTCACTTTGCAGTGTTCCTTTTTCTTTTCCACTGGCCGCCGAGGAGTTCGAATCGATGCCCTGGAACGCCCCGGCCACGGTCGCCAAGGTCTATCTGGCGGCCAAGCAGGTGCACTGGCCCAAGCCGACGCTGGACATCGCGAAAGACGTTGCCGACGTCGAGGCCCGGCTGGTCGAGGTGGCGCGCAAGCATACCCACAACGTCCGGTTTGTGGGCGGGGAGACCCTGCGGACAGAAGAGGAAGTACGGCCCTGGCTGGCCAAGATGGGCGACATCGACGGCGTGTTGATGGTGCCAGTCACGCAACCTACGCCCCCGCTGCGGCCGCTTACTGACGCGCTTCAGGTGCCCGGCCTGTTGTTCTCGCGCCCCTACGCCACGCACGCCTGGTCCTCCATCGCCGGCCTGCGCAAGAGCGGCAAGAAGCTCGACGTGATCGCGACCACAAGTTACGGCGACCTGGATCCGTATATGCGGATGTTCCGCACCGTCCACCACCTGCGCACCAGCAAGGTGCTGGTGGGGGCCGCGACTCCGGCTGGCAGGCAGGCCGTCGCCGACGCCTACAGCAAGCACTTCGGCACGACTTTCAAATTCATCACAGGCTCCGAGTTCAGAAAGGCCTTCGACGCGATCGATGAGCGCAAAGCGCAGAAAGAGGCCGATGATTTCGTGCGCGGGGCCCTGCGCGTGGTCGAGGCCCTCCCCGAAGGAGATCCGGGACGGGCTGCGCTTCTACCTGGCGCTGAAAAACATGTTTCAGCAGGAGAAGGCCAACGTCCTCACCATCGATTGCTTCGGGAGTCTGGCGGCCAACACCTTGCCCGGGTATCCCTGCATCGCCTGGTCGAAGTTCAACGACGTGGGCCTGTACGGGGTCTGCGAAGCCGACCTGGCGTCCGCCATGACGCAGATGCTGGTGACGTCCTACTCCGGCATGCCGGGCTTCATCTCCGACCCGGTCTTCGACATCAGCCGCAACGAGGTGATCCACGCGCACTGTGTAGCGGCGACCAAGATGAAGGGGATCAACGGGCCGGCGTCCCCCTACATCATCCGAAATCACCTGGAGACCAACGAAGGCGCGGTCCTGCAAGTGCTGATGCCTTCGGGGGAGACGGTGACGGTGGCCCGCTTCACCGATCCCACGCGCCTCCTGATTTCGACTGCCGAAGTCACCGGCCCGGTGGACAGCGACCGCGGCTGCCGCACCCAGATCCGCACCCGCGTCAGCGACGCCGAGAAGTGGTTGCAGAACTTCTCCTCCGGGCTGCACCGGGTGATTTTCTACGGCGACCACGTGCAAGCCGTCGAGCGCATGGGCCGCCTGATGGGCTTCCAGGTGGTGCGGGAGATCTGAGGGGCGGGCGGCGCGGCTGTAGCCCGTCCGCAGGCGGCGCGGGAGAATCGAGGTGAAGGCCTTACTCCTCTTCTTCGGACGGCGCGGCGACCGGGTAGCTTGTATCGTTTGCCGGCAAGGACAGTTCATGATACCCACCCCACTCGATGCAAGCGGTATGCTGAGAAGGGTCACAGATGAGCACGCTTCATGACGTCGAGAGACTGCTCGCTGATCTGACGCGAGCGGAGAAGGCTCAACTGCTACAGTTGGTGGTGCGAGACCTGGGTGATGCGTTTCCAGGGATTGAAACCACTCCGGGTGTTTGCGGAGGCGAAGCGCGCATCGTCCGCACCCGAATTCCGGTTTGGGTGCTGGAACAAGCCCGCCGGCTGGGAGCGAGTGACGAGGTTCTGCTGCGATCGTACCCTACATTGCGCGCCGAAGACCTTGCCAACGCGTGGGCCTATGTCCGTTCCCACCGGGATGAGATCGAGCAGCAGATTCGAGACAATGAGGCAGCTTGACCCGTGGCTCGTCTGTATGCCAATGAGAACTTCCCGATGCCGGTTGTGAAAGCCCTCCGCCGGTTGGGTCACGACGTTCTAACCACTCAGGAAGCGGGGACCAGTGGACAAGCGGCGTCGGACGAAGAAGTACTCGGGTTTGCCTGTTCCAAGAGCAGGGCTGTCTTAACCTTCAACCGCAAGCATTTCATCCGCCTTCACTCCATACGTTCGGACCATTCCGGCATCATCGCATGCACCTTTGACCCGGACTTCGAGGGTCAAGCCAGCCGCATCCACGAAGCATTGGAATCGCGCGAGCAGCTTTCCAGTCAACTGGTCCGGGTGAATCGACCAGAAAGGGGATGAACGTCGCGTTCGGCCCCTGTGATTTACGGCTCTTCGGTCCCATCCACCCACTCCGGGCGCTTTAGCACTTCGCGGGGTTTGCTGCCGTCGGGGGGGCCGATGATGCCTTCGCGCTGCATCATGTCCAGGATGCGGGCCGCGCGGCCGTAGCCCAGGCGGAGGCGGCGCTGGAGGGTCGAGGTGGAGGCCTTGCCCATCTCCAGCACCACCCGCACCGCGTCCCGGTAGAGCGGGTCCTCTTCGCCGGCCAATTCCTCTCCCTCGCCTTCCTCGTCGCCTTCCTCGGAGGGCGGGGCCACCAGGTAGGTCTGATCGTACTCGGCAGTGGCCTGCTCCTTCCAGAACTCGACCACGCGGTTGATCTCCGGCTCGGTCACCAGCGCCCCGTGCAGGCGGATCAGGCGCGAGGAGCCGGGCGGCAGGAACAGCATGTCGCCCTTGCCCAGCAGGTGCTCGGCGCCCATCACGTCCAGCACGGTGCGCGAGTCCACGCGGGTGGCCACGCGGAAGCTGATGCGGGCCGGGAAGTTGGCCTTGATCAGGCCGGTGATCACGTCCACGCTGGGCCGCTGGGTGGCCAGCACCAGGTGCATGCCCACGGCCCGGGCCATCTGCGCCAGCCGGGTCACGGACTGCTCGACGTTGTGCCCATCCACGATCATCAGGTCGGCCAGCTCGTCGATCAGGATCAGAATGTAGGGCAGCGGTTCGAGGTCCTCGGCGGCTTCCTCGCTGTCCTCGAACAGGCTGATGGGCTCGTTGAGCAACTGGCGGACCTTGCGGTTGTACTGCTCGATGTTGCGCACGCCCTGGGAGGCCAGCAGGCGCAGGCGGCGCTCCATCTCCAGCACCGCGTTGCGCAGGGCGTTGGCGGCCTTCTTGGGCTCGGTGATCACCGGGGTCAGCAGGTGCGGGATGCCCTCGTACAGCCCCATCTCCAGCCGCTTCAGGTCCACCAGGATCATGCGGACCTCTTCGGGCGCGGACTTGAAGAGCACCGACATGATCAGGGAGTTGAGCATGACGCTCTTGCCGGAGCCGGTCGAGCCGGCGATCAGCAGGTGGGGCATGGATTCGAGCGGGGCCACCTTGATGCGCCCGCTGATGTCCTTGCCCAGCGGGATGGTGAGACGGGACTGGCGATTTGTGGAACTCCTCGGACTCCAGGATCTGGCGCAGGCTGATGATCTCGCGCTTGGAGTTGGGGACTTCGATGCCCACGGTGGGCTTGCCGGGGATGCGCTCGATGAGGATGGACTCGGCTTGAAGGCCCAGGCAGAGGTCCTCGTTGAGCGTGGTGATGCGGCTGTACTTGATGCCGGCCTCGGGCTTGAACTCGAAGGTGGTGACCACCGGGCCGGGATTGATCTGCACCACCGAGCCAAGCACGTTGAACTCCTCGAACTTGGACTTGATGCGGGCGGCGATGTCCTTGAGTTCCAGCTCGTCGTAGGGGGCGCGTCCGGAGGGTTCGTTGAGCAGGTCGGTACAGGGGAGGTGGTAGCGCTTCTGGGCGTGCGGGCGAGCGGCCACCAGCCTGGGGCGCGGGGTCTCCAAGCGGGCCGTGGAAATCACTTCCCCCAGCGGCGGCACGGTCTTGGGCTCGGGGGGCAGATCGTCCAGGGTGCGAATTGGGATTTCCTCGATCAGCGGAGGCGGGGCCTCGACAGCCTCGACCAGATCGGGCTCCGCAACGCCCTCGGGAGGCGGCTCGGGCACGGGTTCCGGCGGCTGTCGCCTGCGCGCCCGCGATTTCTCAAGCTTCTTCTGGCGGCGGCGCTCCCGCCACGACCGCCAGCGGCGCGAAACCGAACGCGCCCGCCGGCCCGGCCAGGAAGCGGCGCGCGCGGCGTGCGACAGCGAAAAACTGGTCGCCAGGTAGAGCGACAGGAGCAGGCACGTGGCGGTCACGATGACGGCGCCGGTGAGGTTGAAGGCGCCGGCCACGTAGTCGGCCATGACTGTGCCGACTACGCCCCCGGCCGGGATCGTGCCGCCGAACAGCGTCCACGGCGGGCCCAGCGACAAGACCGTCGAGCAGCTCACCACCAGAAGCAGCGCGCCCAGTACTCTGGCCAGAGGCGCTTCCAGCGGCTTCGAGCGCACCCACTTCCAGGCCAGCAGAATGACGAAGACCGGGAGCACAAAGGCCACCAGCCCGAAGCCTTGCAGGCAGAAATCGGAGACGTAGGCGCCCGCAGGCCCGATCAGGTTGCGCGAGTGCCCCGAACCGGCGGCGGAGTTCCAGGACGGGTCTTCGGGATGGTAGGAAACCAGGCTCAGCCAGACTAACAACCCGAAAATCAGAAACAGGATTCCACCCGCCTCAGAGCGGCGGGAGGGTGACATGGAGGATGAACCGTTCATCCCGCTGTGCGGCTGGAGAAAATGGCCAGAGCAATCACTATTATGCCAAAAATGACGCGGTAGTACACGAAAAATCGTAGGGTGTGGCTTCGCAGGAAGCGCAGAAAGAAGGCGATCACGAGCCAGCCGGTCACGGCGCTCACCAGCACGCCCACCAGGAAGGGCAGCATTTCGGGGCGAGTCGCGCTGTGCCGCAGGTCCCAGAGGTGCTTGGCGGCCGCAGCGGCCAGGGCCGGGGTGGAAAGCAGGAAGGAGAAGCGGGCGGCGGCCGGGCGGTCCAGGCCGCGCATCAGGCCGGTCGAGATGGTGATGCCGCTGCGCGAGGTCCCCGGGACGATGGCCAGGGCCTGCGACAGGCCGATGACCAGCGAATCGCCCAGCGAAACGCTGCCCAGGTTCCTCTGGAACCTGCCGGTGCGCTCGGCGATGTACATCACCACGCCGACCCCGATCAGCATGGCGCCCATCACGAACGGGCTGCGCCAGGTGGTTTCAGCCTGTTTGCTGAAG
Source organism: uncultured Acidobacteriota bacterium (assembly GCA_963725415.1). GTDB lineage: Bacteria > Acidobacteriota > Terriglobia > Bryobacterales > Bryobacteraceae > CAVRZY01. The sequence goes on from CAVRZY010000321.1 coordinate 20,460, forward strand.
ACCACGCCTAGCACGCCGACTGGAACGCTGGCCAGGGCTAGCAGCCACAGCAGCTTCGGATTGCGGCCGATCTCCGGATCATGCTTCGAGCGCAGCCCGAAGGCTCCCGCAAACAACTCCAGCCAGTCTCGGAAGAAATAGAGTACGATGGCGGCGAGAGTGCCGATGTGCAAGGCGACGTCGAACCCCAGGCTGTTCAGCTCCGGGTTGTTCCAACCCAGCAGCCAGGGCGCCAGCGCCAGGTGCGCCGTGCTGCTGATGGGCAGGAACTCCGTCAGGCTCTGGAGGATGGCCAGAACTACGACCTGATAGAGAGGCATAAGGGCAAACTAGCTATGGTACCGCATGGCTGCTAGCCGCTAGCTGCTGGCAACTGCCCCTTGCGGTGGTCGTGGTAACATACACAAGGAATGACGGAGGCGGTCATTCCAAAATGGTGAACGATGCCGACGCTTGAAGCCTTCGGGATGAGCGATCCGGGCCTGGTCCGCCAGAACAACGAGGACACCTGGTTTCTGGACCTCTCCATGGGTCTGGCCATCGTGGCGGATGGAATGGGGGGTGCTTCGTGCGGCGAGGTAGCCTCTTCCCTGGCCGTCGAGGTGGTCGTCGAGTACTTACGAAAGCCCCCTGTAAGCTGGCCGCCGGAGCAGTTGCTCGAAGAGGCGATTCAAGAGGCCAACCGGCGTGTGTACGAGCGCGCCTCAGCCCAGGAGGGCTGTAGCGGGATGGGTTCGACCATCGTGGCTGCGCTGTGGGAGCTGCCGCGGATGGTGGTCGCCAACGTGGGGGACAGCCGGGCGTATCTTTGGCGGGAGGGCGAGCTGAGGCAGCTCTCTTACGACCAGACCCTGGTGAACGAGCTGCGCCTGCGGTTCGGTTTGACCGCCGAGGAGGTCAGCAATTTTCCGCATCGCAATGTGCTCACCATGGCGGTGGGGACAACCTCGGATCTGCTGGTCCGTTTTGTTCCTGTTAACCAGACTCCGGATACATTCAAAGATTCAGATATTGTCATTATAACCGGGTATACCCTGCTGAACCGCACACTGGATGATCTTCTCCACATGATTCCTCCGGCATGCCAGGTGGTGGTTGTCGGTCCTTCAAGCAGTTTTATCCCTGATATCCTGTTCCGGCATCGTGTAGATATCATTGGCTCGGTTAGCATCACGGATAGGCACAGGCTATTTGAGGTTGTTTCCGAGGCAGGCGCCGGATTTCATCTTTTCCGGTATTGTGCAAAAAAAATCTGTCTGGTGAATGATCATGCATAAACAACTCAGCAATATATGGCTCAAGGCTGCAGTGCTGGGATGCCTCTGGGCTTCTTCGGAGATTGTACTGGGAAGCTTTTCCCATAATCTCCGGATCCCTTTTAGCAGCAGCATTCTCACCGGGATAGGAATGATCCTTCTAATATCGGTTTCCTTTAAATGGAGTGAAAAAGGACTATTCTGGCGCTCCGGCCTTATTTGCGCCCTGATGAAGTCAATTTCACCCAGCGCAGTGATTTTTGCAGAGCCTCAATAATGGTCCTAGGCGGAACGGCAGCAGGGAAAACAACTGGGCTCAACGCGTTAGCCTGCCTTATCAAGCCTGGAAGCAAAATAATCACCATAGAAGAGACAGCGGAACTCAACCTGTCTCATGAAAACTGGGTCTCACTCATAGCAAGGCAGAGCTATGGTCTAGGCGAAGCAATGTAGGCGAAGTAGCACTGTTTGACCTCGTGAAAACATCCATGAGGCACCGACCGGACATACTGATCGTCGGCGAGGTAAGAGGCCAAGAAGCCTATGTGCTCTTCCAAGCGTTGGCCACAGGCCACGGCGGCATGTGCACCATGCACGCTGAGAACCTGGATTCAGCGATTAAACGACTGACATCGAAGCCCATGGAAATTTCGCCAGCCTATATCCCCTTAATGAACATCATACTGTCCATCCAGAGAGTCCACCTCATCAAGAATGCCGAGAAGAAGGCCTTCAGGCGTGTAATGAGCGTTAACGAGATCGCGGACTATGAAGACTACAGATGCACGTTCAAATGGCAACCAGCGAAAGACCAGTACCTACCATCTTTTGACCAAAGTATGATGCTGGCTTCGATTTCCGAACGTTTGGGCGCGAACAAGAAGGACTTGCTTGAGGAAATGGGCAGGCGCAAAAATGTTCTGCACTGGATGCGAGAACACAACATAAGAAGCTACAAAGATGTGGCTGTGATAATCGCAGAGTACTACTCTAGACCGAAGCAGGTCTATGAGAAGATTATGGCAGGTGAGGAGGTCACGCCAGTTGCCACTTCTAGAATCACTTGAGGCATGGTCTTTCCGATTCTTCGGCAGACTGGCCCCTTCCTTCCTCAAGAACGTATTCGAGTTCAAAGCCTACCTGGAAAAAGCCAAAATCAAGATCTATCCAGAAACCTACGTTTCACTGATGTTCTTCACTGCGGTACTGACGCTTCCCGTATCAATAATATCCATGGCAATCGTCTACTTCTACGGGTTTGTCCCCATAATCTT
>CAVRZY010000322.1:0-5341 GCA_963725415.1 uncultured Acidobacteriota bacterium
TGCTCCAGATGCCGGAGCGCGACCGCTTTTTGCGCGGCTTGCGGAGCTGGGTCGGGTTCCGGCAGACTGGGGTGCCATACGTGCGTGCCGAGCGCTTTGCCGGCCAGTCCACTAATTCCTTCCTGGACAATATCCGCTGGGCCAAGCGCGGGATTTTCTCCTTCTCCTACCAGCCCCTGGAAATGATCTCCCTGCTGGCCTTCCTGGTGACCCTGCTCACCGGCCTGGCTATCGTGTTCTACATCGCCCTGTACTTCCTGATCCCTAACGCGCCCCGCGGCTTTGTGACCTTACTGGTGGCGGTCCTGTTCCTCGGGGCCGTTCAACTGTTCAGCCTCAGCATCCTGGCCGAATACGTGGGGCGTATCTTCGAGGAAGTCAAGCAGCGCCCGCCTTTCATCGTGCGGCGCATCGTAAATGATCACCGGCAGCCGTCAGACCCAGGTTGGGCCGGTCCCTAACCCCACTGTTTGCGCCCCTGCAGGATGGCGCGGGAGGTCTGCCCCGGAGGTCCCTTCACAAAGTCGGGGGTTCATGGTGCAATGGGCCGGCACACGCACTCCACGGTATAATGAACCGTCTTGCCGCTCCGGAAGGCGCGCGAAGCAGCCTGTCGAATGCAACTGCTTTGTTTAGGAGGGGGTAATGCCTCAGTCTCGGGGGCCGTGGGACAAGCTTCAGCTTGTCTTGGGCGGTATTCGAAAGGCGTTCGGACAGGTTGAAAGCCCATCCTACCCGGCTGCACAGGCTATTGCCCCCGAGACTGAGGCATTACGGGAGGGGTGATTCGCCTTATGCAAGAGCACCAACGAAACACAAGTGGCCGGGCCGGCGCCGCCAGCAGGCGCCAAGCCCTAATCTACGTGGCCGCCACCGTGCTGTGCCTGCTGATACTGCTCTGGGTGATGCGTCTGTGGAAGGCCCAGTTGCGCATCCCGTTCAGCTACGAGGGCGGCGATGCGCTTCTGGCGGCGACCTGGGTGAAGGGCGAGATTGATCACGGTTGGTATTTGAAGAACCCTTCCGTAGGCACCCCTTTTGGGCTGGACCTCAGGGATATGCTTCCCGGAGATACCTTGCACATGGGCGCAATGAAGATCCTCTCGCTGGTCAGCGGTGATTGGCCCGTGGTCATTAATCTCTACTTCTTGCTGACCTTTCCACTTACTACGCTCGCCTCGCTGTCGGTGCTTCGACATTTTCGGATTTCCTGGGCTCCTTCGCTGTTGGCCAGCCTTCTGTTCAGCTTCCTCCCCTATCACTTCTTCCGGGGCATAGGACACCTGTTTCTCTCCTCTTATTACCTGGTTCCGCCAATGACCATGGTGATCCTATGGGTTGCCCTGGGTTGTCCGTTGTTCGAGGCTCAAGATTGCCGGGCGCCCATCTGGAGATGGCGGGAACGCAAGGGGATGATCAGCGTCGCCATCTGCGTGCTGATGGCCCTGGGAGGCATCTACTACGCCTTTTTTGCGGCTCTCCTGTTGCTCGTGGCCGGAGTGTTCGGCAGCATTCAGCGCTGCTCCAGGAGGCCCCTGCTGATTGCCCTGCTCCTGGTGGCCGTTCTTTCGAGCGTCCTGGCCTTGAACTTGTCCCCCACCCTGATCAACTCCCTTCAGAATGGACCAAACGTTCAACTCGCAGTAAGGGTACCGCTGGAGGCCGAGCTGTACGGAATGAGGATCGCGCAACTGGTTCTCCCCGTTAGCGGCCATCGGCTCCCGCTCATGGCCAGACTGAAGGCCGCCTACAATGGCACCGCAACCGCTGTGGCGCCTAACGAGAACGATTCGGTCACCCTGGGAGCGGTGGCCAGCGCAGGCTTCCTGTTCCTGGTGGGCTGGCTGGTGCTGGGTCGGCGGGAGGGGCGCGGCGGGGCCCTATTGCACTCTCTCAGCGTGATAAACCTTGCAGCAGTTTTACTGGCTACCATGGGGGGCTTTGGCTGCCTGTTCGCCTTCCTGGCTCTCCCGACCATCCGGGCGTACAACCGGATTAGCCCCTACATTGCATTCCTCTCGCTGTTTGCCGTGGCCCTGGTTCTGGATCGGGCCGGGCGGAAGTGGTTTCGAACCCGAGTCACGCGCCTCGCCTTCCAGGGATCTCTCGGCGGAATCCTGATCTTGGGGGTGCTGGATCAAACTGTGCCTCTCTTCGTTCCCCCCTACCAGCAGAACAGGGCCGACTATAACAGCGACAGGGACTTCGTCCAGCGGATCGAAGCGGCGCTGCCCAGCAACGCCATGATATTCCAACTGCCCTATCTAAGCTTCCCTGAGAACGGGCCGCTGCTGGCGATGTCAGATTACGACCTGTTTCGTGGATACCTGCACTTGAGGGCCCTGCGCTGGAGTTACGGGACCGTCAAGGGCAGATACGGGGACGCCCAGAACAGGTTCCTGGCGGCAAGGCCGGCAGCCGAGATGGTGGAGCTTTTGTGTCTGGCGGGCTTCAGCGGGCTCTACTTGGACCGCAATGGCTACGGCGGTCCAGGCGGGGAACTGGAAAACACGCTCTCCACCTTGCTGGGCAGCAGAGCCCTGGTGAGCGCGAATCGGAGACTGGTTTTTTTCAATCTGTCTGCATTCACGCAAGGGTTGCGGCGGAGGTATACAGCGCAGGAGTGGGAGGCCGCGCGCGAAGCGGTGGCGCGGCGCCTGGTGGTGGAATGGCGGGGGGGATTCTTCTCCCTGGAGGGCAGTGAGAGTTACAACTGGCGCTGGTGTGCCTCGTCGGGAGATCTGCTCATTCAGAATACCTCCGAGCGCCCAAGAACGGTCGTCCTGGAGATGACACTGATCCCAGCCCGACCGGAAGTCTCCAACATGCGCGTCCACGGCCTGGGCATTTCTGAATTCTTTCAGATCGGCCAGCCCGGCCGGCGGATTTCTAAGAAACTGACGCTTTCACCCGGCAAGTCCGCGATCCGGTTCTGGAGTGATGGGAAACCGCTCTATCTGCCCCGAGATCCCCGGGCTTTGGTGTTCAAGGTGGCTAACTTCCGTCTGGATGCGGTGTCTGAACCCCTTGATTTTGAGTGGACAGGCGGGTTTTCTGCACTCGAGCGGTCACCCGACAGAACTTGGCGGTGGTGTTCCTACAAGGGAGAGGCAACCATAGAGAACAAGGCCCAGAAGCCGAGGGACGTAGTCCTGGAGATGTCCCTGGCGACGGGCTCCGAGACGCTGGCTGATGTCTGCATGGAGGGCCCGCTGTTCTCGGCCTGCGCGAAGGCCAATGCAGCGGGACAGTCTTTCTCCCAGCGGGTCGTGGTCCCACCCGGCAAGCACATCGTCCGCTTCTCAACGAATGCGAGCCGGATCAATGCACCTGGCGATCCTAGAACACTGGTTTTTCGCGTCGATAATTTCCGTTACGGGGATTATTTGCAGTCGCCAGGGTTCGTATCGCTGAACTAAGCTCGCCCTTTCCCATCTAGCGGTCTGCTGCAAATGCCCCCTTGGCGCCCGAGAGCGTACTCTCAGGCAGGCCCCACCGGCGCGGTGGGGTATGGCCGGTTCGAACCGCTCTAGGGAAAGCGCTCTAATCCGCCGATCATACCCTCCAGGGAGACACAGATGAGTGCTTGTTTTCGGATCGCTGCTGCATGGTTCTGGTTGCTGCTGCCCGCGTGGCCCGCTGCCGAAGGCCAGATCCGGGCCCACCCGGATTATGGGAAACTGCCACTGGCTTTCGAGGCAAACTCCGGACTCTGGGAGCCCGGAGTAAAGTTTGCGGCTCGCGCCTCAGGTCACATCGTTTTGTTCGAGGCCTCTGGGGCAATGCGGATAATCGGCCCGCCGGGGAGCGCTGAGCAGGGAGGTGCTACGGTGGGCATGAGGCTGCTGGGCGCCCGCCCCCAGCCCGTGCTGGCGAGGGGCGAACCCCTGGAGGGCAAGAACCACTACTTGCTGGGCAGCGATCCGGCTCGGTGGCGCCTGAATGTGCCCACGTTTTCACGGATCGAGTACCGCGAGGTTTACCCCGGCGTAATGCTGGTCTACCGTGGCAACCAAAGGCAGCTTGAGTACGATTTCGTTCTGGCTTCCGGCGTCTCTCCCGGCGTGATTCGATTGGACTTCACGGGGACTCAGGCCGTGCAGATTGCGCCGGGCGGTGAGTTGGTGGTCCGCACGCCGTGGGGCGAACTGCGTCACCACAGGCCCCGTGTTTACCAGGAGGTCGATGGAGCCAGAGTTGAGATTGCCGGCCGCTACAGGAAGCTGGGAAGACATCAGGTCGGCTTCCAGGTGGCCGCCTATGATCCTTTGAAACCACTCGTCATCGATCCCACCATGAGCTATTCCACGTACCTGGGAGGCAGCGCTGACGATCGCGCTTACGGCATAGCCGTCGATTCCGCCGGGTGCGCCTACATTGTTGGCGAGACGTGGTCGAGCAATTTCCCCCGCGTGCCTGGCTACCAACCGGCCTCGGCAGGCGAACGTGACGTTTTCGTCGCCAAGCTGAACGCGACCGGGACCAGTCTGGTGTATTCGACGTACATTGGAGGACGCGGCAGAGACTCGGGCCGCAGCATTGCCGTGGACGCTTCCGGCAGCGCCTATGTCACCGGCTTCACTTATTCCCAGAACTTTCCTGTGACTGCTGGAGCCTTCCAGACTTCTTCCGGCGGCCAGGAAGAGGCCTTCGCACTCAAGTTGAATGCGAGCGGCACTGGGTTGCTCTATTCCACCTATCTGGGCGGCCGCGGCAGCGATTTCGGCGCCGGCATTGCGGTGCACTCGAACGGCGAGGCGCTGCTGTGCGGATACACGTCCTCGCCCAATTTCCCGACTACCTCCGGTGCCCTGAGGTCGGCCTTCGCCGGAGGCTATTATGACGCCTTTGTTGCGAAGCTGAACGCCTCCGGTTCGGGTCTGGTTTACAGCACCTACCTTGGTGGTGGCGGCACGGATACGGCTGCCGGGATTGCGGTAGACGCCGGAGGGAATGCGTACGTCACGGGCCAGACGGGCGCCGCGGACTTCCCCACACGAAATCCCTTCCAGACGCTGAGCGGGTTCGTTGACGCCTTCGTGACTAAGCTGGATCCATCCGGTCAACTGGTCTATTCCACCTATCTGGGCGGTCGCAGCAGCGATTTCGGCAATTCCGTTGCGGTGGACTCCTCGGGCAGCGCCTATGTGAGCGGCGCCACAGCGTCCACCGACTTTCCTGTCACCGCTGGCTCTTATCAAACCTCTAATCACGGCAGCTACGACGTGTTCGTCGCCAAGCTGAACCCGCAGGGGACGGCGCTGGTTTATTCCACGCTTCTGGGTGGCGCCGGTGCCGAGGAGGCGCGCGGAATCGCGGTGAGCGGATCGGGGCACAGAAA
>CAVRZY010000323.1:0-16463 GCA_963725415.1 uncultured Acidobacteriota bacterium
ACTGGTGTGGAACAACTGGTCGTCTGGTCCAAGACAACCGCCACAGGCGATGTTCTCGACGGATTCGTTCAGTCCGTAGATCCTCTTCCATGCCGCCACGGTGCACTGCTGATGCGCAACGCCCTTGACGTCGCCAAGGTAAGCCGGACAATCTGAGCACAGCACTCCGCATGCGGACATCATCCTAGCCATCTTATCTTCCCTGGGCTGGGGCTAAACGCTTCTGAAGAGAATGCCCTGCTCTAGCCCTGCGAATTAACACCTGCTCACCCTCAATGTACCTCACAAGAGAGACCTGTGCGAACAGTGCTTCAGTCGTTGCCCAAAAACCCTACCCGATTCTGCGGTTTCAGAGGCCCGTTTTGGCGGCCATTTCAGAGCGTCACCCAACCTTGGCCGCAGTCGATCCTTTCCGGCCATGCGGGATTCATCATACCCTATGCCGCATCCAAGAGGGCTCCGGCCCGCGCCAGCGTCTCGCGGTAATTCCAGGGCATCCACTCCGACGGCTTTTGGTTCAACTCCTCGGCATGCCGCTGCAACTCGGTGAGGTAGTCGAACGGATTGACGCCGTTCAGTTCGCAGGTGTGGATCAGGCTCATGAACAGGTCTCCCATCTGCGCCCCATTCCGGGTCTTGTAGAACAGAGAGTTTTTGCGATGGAGGATGGCCTTCTTCAGCGCCCGTTCCACGATGTTATTGTCCAGGGGCGCTCCCGGCTCCCGCAGGAATAACGTAAGTTTCTTCCAGTGCTTGAGCAGATAGGAGATCGCCTGACCCAGGCCGGAGTTCGGCTCCACTTTCCTTTCGTCCAACTGGGCATGCAGCCAGGCAAGCAGTTTTTCCATTACCGGGCCGCTGTGCTCCTGGTGGAAGTGGAGGCGCTCTTCCGGCGACATGCCCTGTCCCCGCGCCACCGCATCATAGCCGTAGAGTTCTTCCAGAGTCTCCAGCACGAACCGGAACTGGCCGGGAAAATTCGGTGTCACCTTCACGGAGTTCCGCCGGCCGTGCGCTATACAGTTAGCCAGCAGCGTCTGGAGCGGCTCGGGAAGTTTCGGCACATTCCTCGACAGGGCGTCGCACATTTGAATGGGGGGAGGCAGACCTGCCGGCCGCTGCTTGAGCACCTCTGCCAAGTTCTCACCGGCGTGCTTACACCCGGTGAAAAACAGCGCGATGCGGTGTTCCTGGTAGATCCATACCATCCCGCTGGTGAACACTCCGGTCCGCTCCGGCGCAATGTCCGCATCCCGGTCCAGCGACAGCACGCGCATGGAAGTGTCGTCGTTGTGCACCACTTCCCCTTGCGCCGCCTGGCGAATCAGTTCCTCCAGCGTGGGTTGCATCGCTGCCGCGGTTTCCGCCACAATCTCGCATTGCGTGGCCACCGGCAGCGGGATGCCCAGGCTCTCTTCCAGACCTTCCGGTCGATACCATTGCACCTCAGCTTCTCCAACTCATATACCGTCGCGGCCATGGGCGGCTGCCCCTTGATCCGCACCAGCAAGCCGGGATCGCGCTGCGAATAAACCTTGCCGCGCTGGCACTCCGGACACCGATCTCCTGCCTTTAACGACGCATGGGGAACCGCGACTTTGCGCGCTCCTTGATACGCCGCGGCGCCGTTGCGCCCGTGCCCGGCGGCCGTACTGTTCGGGGCGTGCTCCCCCGGGCGGCTTACGCCTCTTTACAGACCGCCCCTTCGACAGCCGTTTCTGCGCCAGCCGGAACCCTAGGCCGTCATAGACCAGAATGCGGATCGAGGTCCCGCGCCGGCTGCGGAACACAAACAGACACCCCGAAAAAGGATCTGCCTGGAGTTTGCCCTGGCACAACCGGGCGAGACTGTCAATCCCCTTCCTTCCATCCACCGCCTCGATCGCCACCAGAATCCGCATCTGCGGCGCGATCTGAATCACGCCGACTCCCACAGCGCCCGGCTCAACCCCGCCAGATCCGGCGTCCTGGTTCCTTTCCACTGGATGCGTACCTTACCGCGTGGCCCTTCCAGTCGGCAAACGGCCGCTGTGCGAACTCCGCCAGCGTTCGAAGCGCCGGTAAACCCTCGGCATGTCGGCTGGAACCCCAGGCAGCGCCTTGGTTGCCATCGTCGGTCCTCCTTTGCACCTACCGGGCGTAAGACCGACGTTACCAACTATGAGCGAGCGGAGTCATGCAGGCTTGCCGAAAGCTCACCGCCCCCCTACGTGTAAACAAACTCCGCCGTCGCCGTGCAGTCCCGGTCCGAAACCAGCCGCACCCAGTGCGCACTGAAACCCGCCGGGAACACGTGATACCGGTACTCCCCCGCACCCAGCGCAACGGTCTCGTACTTCTCCCAGGCCCCGTACCCCAAAAAGTCCACCTCGATTGCCACCTTCGCTGCGGCGCTCACCTTCAAGTGCAGCACCTTCTTGTCGAAACCGGTCATCAGGAACGCATCCGACGGCTCGCCGGCCTTCACCGCCGTCGCCCGCCATGGCCCGCCCCAGCCCTGCGGCTTCCCGAACCGCCACAGATCATCGGTCTTCCCGAACCAGATCCCGCTCTGCGGCTGCCCTCCCAGCGGGTTGTTGTCCTGGTTGGGTGTCCCTTCATTGCCCGCCATCACGAACAGTCCCCGGAACGTGCAGTAATCCGGGATCACTCGCAGATGCGTCGAGATCGGCCTCACCCCCCAGATGGCCTCCTCGAACACCATGGGCGATAGCTCATAGAACATCCCGTGGCAATCCATCAGGAACCGTTCGGTCTCCACCTCCCGGATCCGCGTCCACTCCGTCTGCCAGTATTGGTCGAAGGCGTGGCTGGCCTTCGGCAACCGGTACCTGCGCCACCTGCCCTTGATCAGCGCCCAGAACAGCGCTGAGGCCTCGTCCCAGCCCGTGGCGAACACCGCGCCTCCGAAATTCGGCCGCCCCGCGCATTCCATGTGCGGCTTCCAGCTCACCACCTGCCAGCGCTTCCCGTCCCACTCCGCCAGCCCGCCCTGCGATTCGCCCCACTCCGTGTAGGTATTGTTCGCCACCACCACCCGGTCCTGCCCCGTGTGCCCGCCCTTGAAGTGCGGCGGTTTCTTCAGCCCCAGCTCCCTCACCAGGTTGAAAAGCATCGCGGCCTTCAGCGTGGTAACGTCCAGCTCGAAGTACTCGCCCTCCATCCCCAGCATGTACACCCGATTCGCGGGATCCGTCAGGTGCGTCATGGTCGCCGTCAACCGGTAGTCCAGCAGGTCCTTGATCACCCGGATGTTGCCCGCCATGTCAATGGCGTACGGCCCGATGAAGACCTGGTTCGATTGCGTGTGCACCAGCCGGTTGGCGTGCGTCCCATTGCTGACGTGCCGCTGCCGGATTTTGAGGTTCTCGTCGATCTCGTACAGCCCCGTCCCCGATCCCGTCTTCGCCTTGTGCGACACATAGGTCACCGCCCACAGCACATCGGCCCACGGCATCAGCGCGCCCACGCCGCTCTCGCTGCGCGCCGGCCCCGTGTCGGCCTTCACCCCAACATTCGGAATCCCTGGCAGGAAGCTCTGCGAACGCCCCGGCCACGCCAGCAGGCCCCCGCCCGCTACCATCATGCTCTTCAGTAACTCTCTCCGTGTTCTCATAACGGTGCCAATTTACGATACTAAAGCTTATGCCTCGTGTGCTCTTCATCGGTGACATCAACGTGGACGTGATGATGGGAGGAATGGAGTCCCTGCCCATCGTCGATCGCGAGGTGACCTGCAAAACCTTCGACGTCGTCATGGGCGCCTCCACCGTGATCTGCGCCTGCGCCTACCGCTGCCTTGGAGGCCAAGTCGCCTTCGCCGGCCTGGCCGGCAACGACGACTACGGCGACTTCATGCTGCGCGGGCTCCGCGAGTTCGGCATCGACACCGGCCTGGTCAAGCGAACCAGCGAGGTCAGGACCGGCGTTACCGTCAATCTGATCTACGAGAACACGCGCACCCAGGTCACCTACGCTGGAACCATCGCCGCCTTCGAGGGGCCGGACCTCGATGCCTCCGTCTTCCGCGGCTTTGGTCACATCCATTGCGCCGGCGTCTACCTTCAAACCAGGTTCAAGCCCCGCATCACCGCCCTGTTGAAGCTGGCCCGAAGCCTGGGCGTCTCCACCTCACTCGATCCGCAGTGGGACGCCACGGAAAACTGGCAATACATGGATGAGTGGCTCCCGCTGCTCACCTACCTGTTCGTCAACCAGGACGAGGCCATCTCCATCGCCAAGGCGTCTTCCCTCACCAAGGCCTGCCAATGGCTGGCCGCGCGCACCCACTGCCCCTTGATCAAGACCGGGAAGGATGGCGCTCTGGTCTGGACAGGCAACGCGGTCCAATCCGTGCCCACCCGTCAGGTCGAAGTGGTCGATACCACCGGCGCCGGCGATTCCTTCGACGCCGGCTTCCTGTTCGCCACCCTGGAAAAGAAAATGGACCTCCTCGCTGCCGTCCAATTCGCTAACGCCGTGGCCGCCAGAAGCTGCACCTTCGTCGGCGGAGTCAACGCCCGCTCCACCTACGAAGACATCGTGCGGTTCCTTCACCCATAACACCGCACCTCGAAAACCCGCGCGCACTCATCCCCGTTGGTGGCGCTCACTTGGATCCGAACCGCCTGCGCTTCGACCGCCTCGATCCGGTGCCGTCTCAGTCTCTGATGGTTCCCGCTCACCGCGACCGCCTCGACAAGCTGTCCCTCTCGAGGTCTCCGGCACAGGATGCGGTAATCCCGCACCGTCTCCGGCTGCGGCGCGCGAATGATCCCGCGATTGGCGCTGTCGGAGCCCGTCAGCATCAACTCCCGCTGGAACCCGCTGTCGAAGGTGATCTGAACCTCTCGGATGGTTTGCGGCCTGTCCCAACCCAGCTCGATCCACGCCCCCTCGCTCCCCACCGGCCCCGCCCAGTGGTTGATCTGCTTCCCCGGAATGTCGCGCACCCAGCCGTTGAGGATGTTGGCCGCCTTGGCCTCGCCCCGCTCCCCCGAAACCGTAATCCGCGCCCCCCGCGCCAGGTCCCTGGGGTCCTCGTTGCGCAGGTTCTTGATGCTCTGGTCGTCCCGCAGCAGCGTCTGCTGTAACTCCCGCAGCCGCTCCGTCTGCTGGTAAAGCTGCCGCGGCTCGAGCCCATGCCGCACGCACAGCGCTGCCGCCGTGCCCACCGCCTGCCCCTCCACGCTGCACGTCCCCATCACCCGCGTCGAGGTGAACGCAACGTGGCTGGCGCTGATGTTCCGCCCCGCCATCATCAGATTGCTGATGTTCTTGCTGTAGAGCGATCGCAGCGGGATGTTGTACACCTCCGGCGTCCGCAGCACCGTGTTCGGCGGCAGATCCTCGCGGTCGATCCCGCTGGGCGGGTGATCGTCCATCGGCCAGCCCCCGATCGCCACCGCGTCCTCAAACTCGCCCTTCAGAAGATCGTGCTGCGTCAGGATGTGCTCCCCCACCAGCCGCCGGCTGCCTCGCTTGCCCGGCATCATCCCGATCCAGTCCAACGCCCAGTTCGCGCTCTCCGAATGCTCCCCGCTGTTCTTGATGTAGTCCCACACCCCCATCACGATGCGCAGCAGCTCGAAGCGGATGCGCTCGTTGTCCCGAATGGTATCGAGCTGCCCGCCCCACTCGATCCACCAGTAGCCGTACTCCCACGACGTGATCTGGCGCATCCGCAACTGTTCCTTCCGGATCTTGCGCGCCCACTTCGGCGGACTGAACGGCATCGGCCCCTCGTGCCGGCGCGAGGTGAACAGGATGCTCGAACCCAGCGTCTCGCGGTCCGCCTTCTCCGGCGCCAGCGATTCGTTGAATTCGCTGCGCGCCTCCCGCCCCTGCCGCATCTCGGCCCCCGCCTCCAGCCCCAGCCGTGAGTCTCCCGTGCAGTCGCAATAGATCTTTGCCTTGATCCGGTAGAGGTGCTCGCTCTTGTCGCAGCGCACCAGCGCCTCCTCGATCCGCCCGCCTCTGGTCCTGGCCCGGAACAGCACGCTCTCCAGCAGCAGCGTGATGTTCGGCTCGCTGACCACCTTGTCGTACAGCAGCAGGTCCCACAGCTCGAAGCACCGCTGCGGATTGTTCACCGCATCCTCCAGCCGGAACTCCTCCAGCAGCCCGCCCTCCCGCCAGCCCGGCCGGCTCTTGTGCGAGTTCGCCCCCACGATGTGCATCTTCACCTCGCTGGAAGCGTTCCCGCCCAGCCGCGACCGGTCCTGCGCCAGCACCACCTTGGCCCCATGCCGCGCCGCCGCCACCGCCGCGCACAACCCCGCCATCCCCCCGCCCGCCACCAGCACATCGGTATCCAGTTCCACCAGCCGCATGTGCGGCTCCCCAGGCAACGCCCGCCTGACCCCGCCCGCCGGAGCGATCCGCTCGAACTCCGGCTGCGCCTGCTCCCCCGGGCCCTCACCCGCCAGCACCACCATAGAATAAGGGCCTACCCCGAGACCGCCCAAGAACTCCCGTCGCTTCACCGCACACCTCCCGTTCCCGCTACCCGAAGGCGGCTAGCGGCTAGCGGCTAATACTACCTCATCGATCCACACCGTCCCGCTGATCTTGTTGTCAAACTTCAGCGACGGCTCCCGCACCACCTGGATCTCCACCAGCTTGGTCCGCTCCGGCGTGCGGAATCTCAGCTCGACCCGCCTCCAGTCCGTCGTCCCTCGCAGCCGCTCCGTTCTCACATCCAGCCGCCGCCCATCTTCCGCATCCACAATCCGGAATCCCACCCCCTGGTCGGTGGTAATCTCGGATGCCCGCATCTCTGCCTCGAACCGGTAGGTGCCCGGTTTTACGACCTCTCTCTGCGATACATGGTTGTAAGCCACGTTCTCCTTCCCCTCGAACCGGATTCGCAAAGACCACCGGCCTGAGCTCGCCACCGCCGCATCCCTTTCTGCGTGCACGCCTTGGCAAGACGCGATCCGCCAATCGAAGGTCGTGCCCGCCGGCTCGCGCTCGAAGCTTCCGTTGTAAACAGAATTTAAGACCCGATACCCCTCTTCGCGGGGAGCGACATGCGCCGCCCACATGCTCGCCGCCGCCTGGTACTCCCCCAACCTAACCAGGAACGCCGCATACTCGTCCGCCAACCGGTCGTCGGCGAAAGAATGCGCGCCCATCCACTCCCAGGCTGCTCGCGCCTCCCTTAGCCCGCCTTGCCCCAGTACGTACCGGAAAAAGGACTGCGCCGCCCGCTTGTCCGCCGGTATCCCGCGAGCCAGCACCTCCTCGATGCTCACCCCCATCCGGCTGTAGGAGCCGAAAACTGCCGCATCGTAGTCCGGCGCCATTCCTAGCACCCGGCTCGTATAAGGCAGCGCTTTCTGCTCTTCTCCAATGCGGAAATGGAAGTTCGCCGCGCGCAGCAGAGTCTGGGGCGAGTGCGGCCCTGACTCGACCCCTCGTTGGAAGCAGTACCGGGCCTGCTCCGTTTGGCCGGCCTCCAACAACGCCTCTCCCAGGTCGCACCACCGATACGGCGACGCCGTGTCCCGCCGCAGAGCCTCCCCGAACAGCTCCACTGCCCCGTCCGGCCCCTCCACCTCGCCTGCCCACATGCGCTGTTGCGCGCGCGCCACCACCGAATCATCCGAGCTGACCAAGTGCCGGCGCAAGAGTGCCTCCGCACGTCGGTCGTCCTTCCACGTGGCCTCATACAACACCGCCGTGCAGCAGTACGCGCCAACCAGAAATCCTAGTATTACCAGATAGACCGGTACGATCCTACCATGGGCAGTAATAGTAGTTCCTCCATGCCTATGCGGGTAACATTCTTCGAATTATTAAGCATTCTTCGTTGACAAATGCTGACACATGGTACACCATTTCTACTTCCCTTGTCTCAACATCTTAGTCGGTTCTCATAGCTGGATGGGACTGAAAGGGCGGTAGCCTGTCGTGGCAACGCCCGCTGGCGCACTGAAAACGCGTGGATTCAATACAGGATCCTGACGTTCGCTGGTATGCCCTGCGTGTCAAGTCGCGCCACGAGAAGTGTGCTGCCGCCATCCTCCACAACAAGGGATATCAGGATTTCCTCCCTCTCTGCCGCGTGCGCCGGCGCTGGTCAGACCGCAGGGTTGAGCTCGATCTGCCCCTGTTCCCCGGCTATGTCTTTTGCCGTTTCAACTCCCACGACCGCCTGCCCATCCTGACCACCCCCGGTCTGGTCCACATCGTCGGCATCGGCAATGTCCCCATCCCAGTTGACGAGACCGAAATCGCCGCCATCGAAACCATCATCAAGTCCGGCTTGGCCGCCGAACCCTGGCCCTACGTCAAGGTGGGAAACATCGTGCGCATCGAGTATGGCGCACTGGAAGGCCTCGAAGGCATCCTGCTGGAGATCAAGAAGCGCCACCGCCTCGTCGTCTCCATCACTCTTCTGCAACGCTCGGTGGCTGTCGATATTGACCGCGATTGGGTCACGCTGGTTCGCTCCCGCCCCCGGCTGCGTCCCCACTCGGTCGCCCCTCAATTCATTTCATGAGCTCTGCTGCTATCGCCCGATTTCTTTCTCCCGCGCCGGGATTCTCGCCTCTTGACTCCCGAATCCCCGACGCTGGCCACACGCTCCCATTTTTGACTTTTGCCTGGGCGGCGCAGCCGCGAGATGAGATTATCCTCCCCCTCTCCTCTCTTTATTAACTGAGGCCCGCCTGACGGGCCGCTTCCTTCAGACAGGAGAAACTCTGATGGCCGTCATCAAGCCTAAGACGCGCATGATCAGTTTTCGGCTCTCTGAGGAGGAGTACGAGTACCTTAGAGAGAACTCTCTCAACCAGGGCGCTCACAGCGTTTCCGACTATGCTCGCTCCATACTCCGCCGCCTGATGGCCGGGGGGGATGGATTCAACCACACCCTCGTCGAAGCCAGAATCAACCAGCTCGACAGCAAGATGCAGGAGCTCGATCATGAACTCCGGCGGCTGCTACGCCTGGTGGAACAACGGGATGGGCACCCCCGCTCGGAATCCCGCGCCTCCGAGTAACTCCCCACAGCATTTCCCCGTCCTGTCCATGACTTTCCGATCACCGATCCTCATCCTCGTCGCCTGGTTGTTCTGCTCTCTGCTTGCGAGCGCCCAGCAGCCCCAGGCCCCCGAATCCCCCGCTTCGCTCCGCTCCTCCTACGTCCTGGGCCCCGAAGATCAGATCACCATCCGCGCCCTCGACGCCGACGAGATCAGCGACAAGCCCCTCCGCATCGACATGAACGGCTACATCCGCCTCCCCATGGTCGGACGCCTGCGCGCTTCCGGCCTCACCCTCGAACAGCTCGAAGCGGAGATCGTCAACCGCCTGAAAACCTACATCCAGCAGCCCGAAGTCGCCGTCAGCATCACCGAGTTCCGCAGCCAGCCCGTCTCCGTCATCGGCTCGGTCAACTCCCCGGGCGTCCACCAGCTCCAGGGCCGCAAGACCCTGGTCGAGATACTCTCTCTCGCTGGCGGCCTGCGCAACGACGCCGGCCATTCCGTCAAGATCGTCCGCCGCCTGGAGTGGGGACGCATCCCCCTCCGCAGCGCCGCCGACGATTCCACCGGCCAGTTCAGCGTCGCCCAGGTCAGCCTTAAGGCCCTCATGGAAGCCAAGAACCCCGACGAGAACATCGTCATCCGCCCCCACGACGTCATCTCCGTCCCACGCGCCGACATGGTTTACGTCACCGGCCAGGTCCAACGCTCCGGCGGCTTCGTCCTCAACGAGCGCGAAACCATCACCGTCCTCCAGGCCCTTTCCCTGGCCGGTGGCCTCGACCGCGCCGCCTCCCCGCAGAACTCCCGCATCCTCCGCCCCTCCTCAGGCGCTGCCAATCGCGCCGAAATCGCCGTGGACCTCAAGAAGATCCTGGCCGGCAAGGCCAACGACGTCTCTCTCCAACCCGACGACATCTTATTCATACCGGCTAGTACTCCCAAGAGAGCCGCCATCCGCGCCGCCGAGGCCGCTGTCCAGATCGGTACCGGCGTCGCCATCTGGCGCCGTTAACCCCGGCCCTCAAAAACATCTTGACATCCCAGCCATCTCCGCCCTAGCATTGATTCACGTCGCAAAACAGGTGGCGTACTGTCTCCGCCCGCCGCGCGCCATTTATAAGGCTATCTTCCAGAATCGACTAAAACCAACAACGAACCGCCGAGCGCCGCAGCGCCCAGCAATAAGGAGCACTCGATGAAACTCGCACCCTCCGCTAACCTCAGGTGGGTCCTCTCCGGACTCGCCCTGTTTGTCTTCCTCTGGGTTTCCGCCCCCGCCTCCTACGCCGGCCCCATCGTCTTGAATCAGTTCGCTTCCGTGGGACCCAATCCCGATCTGGGCCTCACAAGCTGGTCGGACTACGTGGCGAATGCCTTGTACGCCCTCGAGCACGGCTTGACCAGCTACGGCTCCCCAGGGCCTGGCTACTACGCCACCGTCGTGCCCATTATCCCGCCCCTCCTGCCCGGCCAGATCGTCTCCAGCTCCGGGTTTCTCTCCTGGAACGGCGTCGTCGATCCCCTCTCCCCGTACGACCTCGAACACGGCAACTTCATCTACTTCCCCCTCCACATCCTCGGAAACGGCAGCCTGTTCCGCCTCTCCAACCTCTACAACGACATGAACAGCAGTGACCCACCCAACTCCTTCGATAACGACGGCTGGTTCTATGACTTCAACGGCTACACCATAGGCATCTACTACGGGCCCGACGGTATCAAGGGCACCGCCGACGATGTCCTCTACAACTCCGGCGATGCTTCCCTTTACCTGATCAACGAGCTCCTCTACGTCGGTGTCGGCGCCTCCTTTAACGCTTCCGGCGCTCCCGGCGGCACCCCACAGGAGCAGATGCAGTACACCCTCGACTACATCGGCTGCGTCGGCACGTTCCAGACCAGTAATCAGTACTGCCTCTATGACGACCAGGGCAATCTCCTGAACTGCACCCCCGAGCCCGGCACTATCGCTCTGCTCGCCGGAGGCCTGCTTGGTCTCCTCGCCCTTCGCCGCTTCAGAAAGAAACGCTAGCCTCCGCCCCGAAAGGACGCCACTCCCGCAGTCCATCTGATGCGGGGAAACTTCATGGACACGCCGCAGCCAGATCCACAAGATCCGCACCGCCAGCTAACCCTGCGTAGGGAACCCCCGGGATCCCCGCCCGCTCCCGCCCACTATCTGGAGGTTCCTGGCTACGAGACCGCCGACCAGGCTGCGCCCGGCGGTCTGATCGAGTACTGGCACATCCTCCGCCGCCGCAAGGGCACCCTCATCCTCATCGCCTTCCTCGGCGCCCTGGTCGGTTTCCTCCTCACCCTTCCCCAGACCCCCATCTACCAGGCCCGCACCTCTCTGGAGATCCAGGGCATCAACGAAGACTTCCTCCAGATGCGCAACGTCAACCCCACCTCTGCCGGCAGCAACGCCTACTACCCCGAGTACGACATCCAGACCCAGGTCAAGATCCTCCAGAGCGGCTCCCTGCTGGAGCGCGTCATCCAAAAGCTCAACCTCGACAACCGCCCCTTGGTCATCAACGAGTCCGGCCGCATCTCCGCCTGGCGCCGCGCCCTCGGCCTCCCACAGCCTCCGCCCCAGTCCCTCCGCGAACAGGCCCTCACCATGGCCGCCGGCAACCTTAAGGTCCGCGCCCAAGCCAACACCCGCCTGCTGGAAATCTTCTGCGACTCCACCGACCCTCAGCTCGCCGCCGACTTCGCCAACACCCTCGCCGCCGAGTTCATCGAGCAGAACCTCGAAGCCCGCTGGAAGACCACCCAGTACACCGGCGAGTGGCTCACCCGCCAGATGGAAGACCTGCGCATCAAGCTCGAAAAGTCCGAGGAGCAGCTCCAGTCCTACGCCCGCGCCTCCGGCCTTCTCTTCACCGGAGAAAAGGACAACCTCGCTGAGCAGAAGCTCCGCCAGCTCCAGGAGGAACTCTCCAAGGCCCAGGCCGACCGTGTCGCCAAGCAGTCCCGCTTCGAGCTGGCCACCTCCGCCTCACCCGAATCTCTTCCCGAGGTCCTCGACGACGGCTCCCTTAGGGACTACCAGGGCAAGCTCACCGACCTCCGCCGCCAGCTCGCCGAACTCTCCTCCACCTACACCTCCGCCCACTCCCGCGTCAAAAAGGTTCAGGCCCAGATCCTCATCCTCGAATCCGCCCTCGAAAAAGAACGCTCCAACATCACCCGCCGCATCCGCAACGAGTTCGACGCCGCCCAGCGCCGCGAGCGCCTCCTGGCCACCGCCTACGCCACCCAGGCCCGCCTCATGTCCGAGCAGGCCGACAAGGTCACCCACTACAGCATCCTCAAGCGCGAGGTCGATACCCTCCGCCAGCTCTACGACAACATGCTCCAGCGCGTCAAAGAGGCCGGCATCGCCTCCGCACTCCGCGCCTCCAACGTCCGCGTGGTCGATCCCGCCAAGCCCCCCGGTGGCCCCTACAAGCCCGACGTCTATCGCAACGCCACCCTGGGTCTCCTCACCGGCCTCTTCCTCGGCGTCGTCTTCGTCGTCATGCGCGAGCGCATCGATCGCTCCATCCAGGTCCCCGGCGACACCCCCTTCTACCTCAGCGTCCCCGAGCTCGGCGTCATCCCCTCAGGTGACGCCGTTCCGCACCGCCGTTTCTATCGCCGCAAACAGCTCTCCATCACCGCCCCCAGCAACGCCGATGACGGCGCCCCCGGTTCCCTTGCCCGCGCCGCGCGCGCCGTCGAGCTGGTCACCTGGCAGCGCAAACCCTCCCTCATCGCCGAATCCTTCCGCGCCACCCTGACCTCCATCCTCTTCTCCGGCCACGACGGCCACCGCCCTCACGTCATCCTCTTCACCAGCCCCAATCCCAAGGACGGCAAGACCACCGCCGTCTCCAACCTCGGCATCGCCCTCGCCGAGATCAACCAGCGCGTCCTCATCATCGACGGCGACCTCCGCAAGCCCCGCCTCCCCGAAATCTTCGCCCTCCCCAACAAGTGGGGTCTCTCCGACCTCCTCCGCAAAAAGCAGCCCGTGGACGGCCTCCCCATCGAGGCCGCCGTGCTGGAGACCGGCGTCCCCGGCCTCTTCCTTCTCCCCAGCGGCCCTGAAGCCCCCGGCGCCAGCAACCTCCTCTACTCCCCGCGCATGCCCGAACTCCTCCAGCGCCTCCGCCTCAAGTTCGACACCATCCTCATCGACTCGCCCCCCATGCTCCAGATCCCCGACGCCCGCGTCCTGGGCCGCCTCGCCGACGCCGTCATCCTCGTCATCCGCGCCGCTCACACCACCCGCGACGCCGCCCAAGCCGCTCGCCAGCGCTTCGCCGAAGACGGCACCCCCATCCTCGGCACCATCCTCAACGACTGGAACCCTAAGCGCGCCGCCGGCTACGGCTACTATCGTTATTACCGCTACTACGACTACTACCGCCACTACTACGCCGACAAATCTTAGGGGTGGTTGACCAGTGAACCGCGGCAGTCGGCTGCGCCTCCGCCAATCGTCAATGGAAAAATCGTCAATCGTCAATCCTCGGTACCTGTGCAACTAGCGGTTTCTCCCTGATGCTCCCCCTCCTCCTGCTCTCCCTCGCCCTCACCTACGCCGTCTTCCAGAAAGGCGGCGTCTGGCCTAAGGACTGGAGCCTCTTCCTCCTCGCCCTCACTCTCATCTCGGCCTTCTTCTGGCTCCGCGCCCGCCGCACTCAGCTCGCCCCGCCGCTCGAGCGGTCGCTCCGCTGGCCCCTGCTCCTGCTGCCCGGCTATGCTGCCTTCCAGCTCCTCCCCTTGCCCCTCCCGCTCCTCCGCCTCCTCTCCCCCGCCCGCGCCGAGCTGCATGACGCCCTGGCCCGCCAGCTCCCCTCCCCCTCCTTCGCCCCGCTCACCGTCGTCCCCGCCGCTACCCTGGAACACTTTGTTCGCATCGCCGGCTGCCTCCTGGCCTTCTTCCTCCTCCGCCAGCTCGCCTTCCGCCTCGCCGATCACCCCTGGGCCTTGGTCTTCCCCCTCCTCGCCATCGCCGCCCTGGAAGCCGCGCTCGGCCTCGCCCAGTTCTACACGAAAGGCTCGGAAGGCTACGCCCGCGGCACCTTCGTCAACCGCAACCACTACGCCGGCTTCCTGGAAATGTCGCTGCCCTTCGCCGTGATGTACCCCATCGGCCTCCTCCGCCGCAACCCCTCCCGCCACCACTCCCCCGCGCGCCCCGCTCTGCTGGCCTGCGCCTTCTTCGCCCTCGCCGCCCTCATCCTGCTCGGCGTCATCCATTCCCTCTCCCGTATGGGCTTCATCTCGGCTCTTTTTGCCCTCTTCGTCTGTGGCACAGGCATTCTTGCCTGTATGTTTCCCATTCCCCGCCTCCGTCTCCCCCGCTTCACCTTCACCGTCGCCGTCGCCGTCCTGGTCCTGGCCGCCTTCATCTTCCTGCCACCCGACCAGCTCATCGCCCGCTTCGGCGACCTGGCCGCCACCGACGACATCTCCGGTGACACCCGCGTCCAGATCTGGAAAGAGTCCCTCCGCCTCATCGCCGCCTTCCCCCTCTTCGGCTGCGGCCTGGGAGGCTACCACTCCGCTTTCCTGAAATACAAACAGGTGGCCCCCACCCAGACCGTCGATTTCGCCCACAACGACTACCTCCAGTCCCTCGCCGAACTAGGAGTACTCGGCTTCGCCATAGCGGCCGCCCTGATCCTGACCGTCCTGGCGAAAGCCCGCCGCGCCGCCACCGCCCACACCCACCCCCAGGGCCAGGCCCTGGCCATCGCTTGCCTCGCCGCTCTGGCCGCCATCCTCCTCCACAGCCTGGCCGACTTCAACCTCTACATCCCAGCCAACGCCATGCTCCTAACCTGGATCGCCGCCACCGCGGCCTCCCTCATGTTCTCCTCCCGCCCCCTCCCCGGCTGGCGTCCCGCACCCCGCGAAAACCCGACCCGTCTCCCAACTTTTGACTTTTGATTCGTCCTCATCTAACGTTAGGTAAAAGGAGCACCCCAATGCCCGCGCGTCTCCCTGCGTTGCTTCTTCTGTCCGCGGCCTGTGCCCTGGCGGCTCCCCCCATCGCCACCGTCACCAGCCCGGACCCCTTCGAGCTCAACGGCGTCGCCCTCACCGCCCGCGTCCCCTCCACGCCCCTGGTCCCAGGTGACACCCTCGCCACCACCACCGCCCCGGCCATCCTGCTTCTTCAGGACCACAGCCGCCTCACCCTCGATAAGAATTCCCGCCTCAAGCTCGACGCAACGGCGACCAAATCCTGGTCCGCCTCCTCGCCGGCGCCCTGGCTTACAAGCTGGCCTCCAAGCCCCGCCTCCAGTTCATCGCCCTCGGCCAGTCCGTCAAGCTCCCCTCCGTCCCCCAGGGCCGCCTCGCCATCACCAACAACCAGCTCGTCGCCAGCTCCGGCGTCCTCCCCTCTTCCTCCTCCGCCCTGGCCGACCCCTGCTGCCCCCCGCCCCCCGTCAGCAAACATCGGTGATACACTACAAGCTGCTAGCGGCTAATCATCGTGACCCTGCCTCGCCCCCGAAAAAAAGTGCTCTTGCTCCTGGCCCTGCTCCTCATCCTCGCAGGAGCACTCTGGGCTGTTCTTACCGGCAGGGCTGATCCCAGACTCCAGATAATCGGTACCAAACTCAGCGGAGCGTTCCCCGCCCTCACCTGGATGGACGTTCTGCGCTCTCTGCCCCCCTACTACTTGCGGCCTTACAAGACCGTGTTTGTGACGTTGAAGGCGCGCGGCCAGCCGCCCTGCCCCTCGCTTTTCGAGACCCCCCTGGGCTCCTTCTGGGGTCGCAACGACGATCGAGTCGCTCTCGAGCTGGTGGTCTTCGAGGAGCTCGCCAACACCTATCAGCGCGGCTCGGTTACCGTCAGGCCCGGCGATGTCGTTTTCGATCTGGGAGCGCACCTCGGCACCTTTGCCGCCGTGGCACTACGGCGCGGCGCACGCCTGGTGGTCGCGCTCGAGCCCGAACCCGTCAACGCCGCCTGTATCGAGAAAACCTTCCGCGATGAAATCGCCCAAGGCCGCCTGGTCCTGGTTAAGGCCGCCGCCTGGGACGCTCCCGGCACGCTCCATTTCGGTGGAACCGGTTTGCTCGGCAAAATCGAAGGCGCCGATGCCGCCGCCACCTTTTCGGTCCCCGCCACTACCATCGACCTCACCGTGGAACGCCTCCGCCTGGACCGCGTGGACTTCATCAAGATGGATATCGAGGGCGCCGAGCGTCAGGCCCTGGCCGGCGCCCGCAACACCCTGGCCAGATTCGGGCCCCGTATGGCCCTCTGCATCTACCACCTCCCCGACGATCCGGCCCTCCTCCCCCGTCTGGCCCGCGCCGCCCGGCCCGCCTATCGTGTCTTCACCAACCCCACCCGCAAGCAAGCCTTCTTCGAATGACTCGCATCCCGCGCAAAACGGGGACAGGCTCCAATTGCGCAGTGGGCAATTGGCTGCCTGTACCCGTTTTGCCC
>CAVRZY010000324.1:0-18176 GCA_963725415.1 uncultured Acidobacteriota bacterium
CATCTTGCTTGGGCCAGGGCTGAGGATGAGCCTTAAGCTCACGTTGCACACGACCCCGCCGATGCCGCGTACAGAGGCGTGCTCCGGCCTCCCTCCCAAACATCACGTGCGCACGTCTTGCGTAGTTCCACCCACAGGCCGCCTGCCCCCGTTGGAGCAGGCAGTCGGTGGGACCCTCCCTGTCTGATGTCCAGACACGCCCGCCCTCCAGTTGAGGTTCTCCTGATGCTCCAGGATTTCTATCTGAGGCAGCACCCTGTCTGGTCCTGCCTTCTGACCATCCACACCTAGTACTTGGCCGGCCAAAATCGCAGGCCCTGGCCTTGGCCCTGGCTTTCACCGAGACCCTCCTCCCACACGCTCGAGGCCGTTCCTGCTGGCTCCTGCTTTCATCTTTTCCGGTGCACGATTGGGGCCTAGCTCGCGCAGCCGCACGGCGCGCTCGCCATGCTGCGAGCGCGCTGACTGCCTGTTCGCAGTTCCTGCTCCGCCATGCGGTGCGATCGCTCCAGCCCGTGCCGGGAAGGTGACTCGCGTTGCTGCGCGTCCTTGCTGGAGTCTTCCCTAGCGTCTCCGATGATTGCTTTTTTATGTTCAGGGTGTCGCTTTGATGATCCTCTCTCTGGAACGCCAGCCCGATGTGTTTGTGTAGCAAGCTCAGCTTCCAAGTCGCCCGTGGGCTTAGCTCGCAGCAAAATGTGCTCATGCCTACGTGCCTGGTCCGAGGTGTGCTGGTCTGGCCCGGTGTCGGGTCGTGCCTGGCCCTCCCCTTCCAGGTTGGCCCCACCTGGCCCCACCATTCCCACCTGCTGCACCTCCGCCTTACTGAGTCGGCTGCCAATCTGGCGGAGAATCCCCCTTCACCTGCGAGAGGAGCCGCGCGGAAGGCCTGAGAGCGTCAGCAGCGCGGACGGCCATGGCCTCACCGAACAACTTTTGTGGCAAGTTAGCCGCCCCCGCCTTGTCTGTTATCCAGGGCTGGGCAGGTCCTGTTGTGGTATGAGCGAATAAGTGTGGACCAGTTCCAGCGCGCAGGCGCCTATCCACGCCGCTGCCGACTCGCCCCGCCTTCCTACACAGGATCGGCCGGACGGCGCTTGCCCCCGAAAAACAGGCTGTAAGCGCATTGCCCAATGAATTCTGGCACCGGGAGGCTCGCGTTTCTGCTGTGCTAGTGTATTCAGCTCCTGATTCACCTGCCGTTGCTGTTTGAAGGTATTTCTGTGAAGTTCTATGCCTTTTCCCGGCGGTATTGCTTGGATCTTGCCCTCCTTCTTCATT
Organism: uncultured Acidobacteriota bacterium; assembly: GCA_963725415.1. Lineage (GTDB taxonomy): Bacteria > Acidobacteriota > Terriglobia > Bryobacterales > Bryobacteraceae > CAVRZY01. The sequence continues at coordinate 1,282 of CAVRZY010000324.1, forward strand.
CAGCATCTCCACGTGAGCTTGTTTCTGAGGTCTCGCTCAGCGCCACGCCTTTCTCGGCAACAACTCCAGGCTCCAGCGGCAGCTTGCTGGCTTCCAGTTTCTTTACGACTTTCTCCAACTCTTCCAGGCTGGCTCTCCAAGTCGTGCTCTCTTCTGCGTCTTGCTTTTCAGCTATTGAATCATATTGTATCCTAGTGCCACCTGGATCCGTGAGAAATAAGCTTCAGCTTCTGTCCTCACCTCAAGCTCCTCCATCGATACTGGCTCTGGCTCCTGGAGACCCTTGAAAACGTATTGATAAGCTGAACTGCGAAAGAGGTGCCTGGCGATGTGCGGTGTGATCTCGGCCTCTTTGCGTTTATTTCTTCGACCTCATCACAGGAGGCGTTCAAACGCCTTTTTTGGGTCCTCACAGAACCAGCGCCGTGTCGTACGATCGCTTGCCAGCCAATCCGGTCAGCAACAGACCTTCAACATCCGCATCCTGCGACGCCGTGGTATGGCCCGGCCTGGACTCTGGGGGAGGTTGATTGCTCCTGCCTCTGAACATCGTGAGGGCTGTATCGTTCGAATTACCGGAGGTTCCACATTGTACCTTGGCGCAAATCTTGCCATATTCGCGCGGAGCTGTCCTGGCGCTGCCAAATGTGCCTCTTAATCTAGGCTTGCCTCTGAGCACACGAGTGCATTCTCCTGAGCTCCCTCCAGTTAGAAGTGCCCGGTCGTGCTGCCCTTGACCGAGAAGGCTATTTTCAATTCAGCAAGCCTCTGAAGCTGGATCTCCCTGTAGGAGAAACTCTCCAAGCCTGCTGGCAGGGGTTGGGGCGAAGACCGCGAAGCAGAGCTGGTCTCCCACAGACGCGCAGTCCATTTCTACACGTGCCCGTCGAACAGGTCAATGAAATATGGATTGTGCGAGGTACGAACCGCCCGTTCGCGGAAGGATTGATTCTCTCGAACAGCGACTTGAGGTGACCGAGGAAAATGCCGTTCTCTGGCTCCTCGATCATGACAACCGGTGGAGCGGCAGGCCGCTGCGCTTTTGCGATTCGCCAGCACCAGGAAGCACAGACCCAGGGGCCGTCAGACACGTTCTGACCCTGATGTTCTTCCTCGTCCTCGAAGAGCAGGAGACGTGTTTGGGGTCCGGGGAACTGAAAACGGATCAGATTGAGGCGTGGCTCCACCAGCTTCGCGGCCTCTCACCAGCTTCCTCCTTTTGTGGGGCGCTTGTTGCGCGCACAGAACAGAGAATTCCACCTGTCGTCCACAGGGTCCAGGAGGCGGCCAGATCGCGGTTCGAGATTGTAATAGCCCCACGATCCGGCACAGTAGCGCTCTGAAAAGATTGGCCTCCGGTTGGTTTGAAAGGTCGAGAATCGTGGCGTTCAGTGGTGAAGTCGCTCCGGGGTACGGCGACCTCTCGCTGGAAACTAACTGCGGAAGCTCTTTCCAGCGAGCACCCTGTCACCCCCGTTTCTTACCGTGACTTTCAGTGATCTGACCGCACCGTAAACGGCCCAGTTCTGACTTCGAGCCCGATTCCTCTCGCCGGCCAGCAAAAGCCTGTAAGTGGAACTTCATCACCTCGCCTTCAGACCTCGTGCAGTTCCACTTACAGATCCATGTATCGTCGCCGGCATACACGTTTAGACCTTTTCCCGGCCTCGCATGCCCGCCTGGCCGCATAGTCCAGCGGCATGCGGGTCTCGGCGAGGACCGGCAGAGCATGGCAATTCGTCTCCGCATTGCTCGCCCCCCGCCCACAGCTTTAAGCCCGCGCCGGATGGATTCTTAGACGTTGATGGGCTGCCAAATTATTCACCCGGAACCGTGTGACTCAGGCGATCACCCTCAACCACTGAACGCTTCGTCGGTCGCGATTCTCTTGTCTCCCGTGCCCTGCTCTCGATTTCGCCTGCTCGCTTGCCCACCCGCCGCCGTCGTAGTCGTGCGGTCGTCCGGCGTACCATTCCCCGCGAGATGGCTCGGATGATCTCCATTCCTGGAGCTCGCGCCACCCGCCGTCCCCTTCGTCATCACCACCGCCCCACGGCCACTGTCACGTCGGCCACGGAAGCAAACAGGACCCCCTCGGTGCCCCGCCATGGGCGCGAAGCGCACCGAAGGCCCCTCCCCATCCACCCAAAATCCCCAGGCCCAAGCCGCCCATTCTGCCGGCTGTAATTGCCGGATCCTTGCTCAGTACCCGGCGCCTGGCGCAACCACCCTCCAGTTCGCATCTCGCAAACCGTCTCGGACGAGTAGTCCACGCACAGGCCCGCCGCCGCCATCTCCGGATAGGTACACTCTGGCGGAATCGGCTGGCCATCTTTGCGGATGCCCGTCGCTGCCCGGTCGGCCAGTCCTCGCGGGAGAGGCTGCCGGTAGGTGCTCTGCCTCATCCCCACACCGTCCTCTCCAATCGCAAACCGGTTCTTCTTCACCCTCGACCCATATCTCGGAGTACGCAGGAGCCGCCAGGCTGCAGGCTGCCCGGAGCACATTCACCTGGATTCGACGGTCTGTGGTCCTCCAGCACATAGCAGGCGCGGTCCACGACATCCCCGAAAACCATGCACGGTCAAACCCGCGCTGTGACTCAGCAACCGCCTGAGGACCTTCTTTTCCTTCGCGAACCTCTTCCAGGAGACCAGCCGGCTCTCTCTGGACGAAGGCGTCAATGGCCGGCTGGTCTCCTGGAAGGTTCCCGAGAACGAGTTCACGAAGGAAAAGAAGGTCACCCTGCGGCGGATTCGAGTCACAGCGCGGGTTTGACCGTGCATGGTTTTCGGGGATATGCGGTGGGCGAGAAGGTTCCCGCGCTGCTCGATGTGCTGGAGGGCCGCAAGCCCGCCAACTCGCGTCCGATCCAGGTGGATGTTGTTCCGGGCAGCCTGTCGCGCTATTCCGGCGGCGGCTACTGCGTACTCCAGCAGATGGTCGAGGATGTCCTGAAGAAGCCGTTTGCGGAGACGATGGAGAGGACGGTGCTCAGCCGGCTGGGGATGAGGCAGAGCACCTACCGGCAGCCTCTCCCGCGAGGACTGGCCGACCGGGCGGCGACAGGGCATCGCAAAGATGGCCAGCCGATTCCGGCCAAGTGGTACACCTATCCGGAGATGGCGGCGGCGGGCCTGTGGACTACTCCGTCCGATCTGGCCCGGTTTGCGATCGAACTGGAGAGGTCGTACGCCGGGCGCTCCAACCGGGTCCTGAGCAAGGAGATGATCCGGCAGATGCTGAGCCGGCAGATGGGCGGCTCGGGCCTGGGGATTGGGGTGGATGGGGAGGGGCCTTCGGTGCGCTTCAGCCATGGCGGGGCCAACGAGGGGTTCCGGTGTTTCCTGGTGGCCTACCGCGACAGTGGCCGTGGGGCGGTGGTGATGACGAACGGGGATGGCGGTGGCGAGCTGGGGATGGAGATCATCCGAGCCATCGCCGAGGAGTACGAATGGCCGGACTACCGCACGACCACCACGGCGGCGGGTGGCAGCAAGCAGGCGAAATAGAGCAGCAGGGCACTGGGATACAATGAGATTCGCGCACCCTACCAAGCGTTTAGTGGTGCAGGGAGGATCGCCATGTTAGAGCGGTTCCGGGTGAATAATTTTAAAAGCCTCATCAACGTCGAATTCCATCCGGCCGGGCTGAACCTGCTGGTGGGGGCGAACAATGCGGGGAAGACGAATATTTGCCATGCTCTGCGGTTCCTTGCCTTGACAACCCGCATGCCGCTGGACGACGCGGCCAGGCGGTGCACCGCCGAGCCGTGGAATCTTCTAAACGTGTATGCCGGCGACGATACCCTGGATCTGGAAGCGGACTGCACCCTGAGGTCTGAAGGCGAGGTGATGAAGTTCACTTACAGGCTTTTGCTGGCCGGCGAGAGGAATTCGGGCTCGAAGTCAGTAACTGGGCCATTTACGGTGCGGTCAGAGTCACTGAAAGTCACGGCAGAAACGGGGGGTGACAGGGTGCTCCTGGAGAACTCCGCAGGAACGGTCAGACTGTTTCACGAGAGGTCGCCGTACCCGGACCCGTACGTCAGCACGACTTCACCACTGAACGCCACGATGCTGTTTCGGCTTTTCGACCTTCAAACCAACCGGAGAGCCAATCTTTTCAAGCGCTATCTCGGATCGTGGGGCTATTACAATCTGGAACCCGCCGAACTTCGGTCGAATGTCGCGACACCTATGGACCGTGTGCTGGAGGCGAGCGGGTCGAATCTCTGTTCTGTGCTGTACACGCTGCACAACGAGCGCCCGCGAGAGGAGAGGAAGCTGGTCGAGGCCGCGAAGCTGGTGGAGCCACGCCTGGATCTGATCAGTTTTCAGTCCCCGGACCCCGAACACGTCTATATGTTCTTCGAGGACAAGGAGGGGCATCGGTTCGGGGTCCAGAACGTGTCTGACGGCACCTTGCGGTTCCTCGGTATGTGCTTCCTGGTGCTGGCGAATCGCCAGGAGAGCAGCGGCCTGCCGGCTCCACCGGTTGTCATGATCGAGGAGCCAGAGAACGGCATTTTCGTCGGTCACCTCAAGTCGCTGTTCGAGAGAATCGATCCTTCCGGAGCAGACGGGCAGTTCATTTTTACCTCGCACAATCCATATTTCATTGACCTGTTCGACGGCACGTTAGATGGACTGCACGTCGTCAAGTGGGAGACCAGCTATTCGCGGGTGTTTCGGCCGGACCCCTCCAGGATTGCGGGCCGGCTTGGAGAGTTCTCCTTAGGGGAGATGCACTTCAGAGGCTTGCTGGAATGAAGATCGGCTTCTCGGTCGAGGGCAGCACGGACCGGGCCCTACTGAAGGGACTCCAGATGCGCTGGTGTCCGGAGGCAAGCCTCATTGAGGGCAGGTTCCGTGGCAGCACCAGGGAATCGCTTCGGCGCGAATATGGCAAGATTTGCGCCGAGTTCGTGGAGCGCGATGTCGATGCGATGGTTTTTCTCCGTGATGCGAACGATCAGCCCTGGCGAGATGTTCAGAGGCAGGAGCGATCGAAATTCCCCCAGGAGCGTCTGGGCCGGGCCATCCACGGCGTCGCAGATCGGAATGTGGAGTGCTGGATCTGTGCTGAGCCGGATTGGCTGGCAAGGGAATTGCGTACCGACGCGGCGCGATTTCGGTGTGAGGACCCAAAAAAGGCGTTTGAACGTGCACTGGGGATAGATCGAGATGAACGCAAAGAGGCCGAGATCGCCGCACTGATCGGCCAGGCGCCTCTTCGCAGTTGGCTTATCAATCGTTCTTTCGAGGATTTCTACGACCAGATCCGGGACCAGAGCCAGCAGCTCGGGTGCTCGATCGAGGACTTGAGGTGAGGACAAGCTGAAGCTTGTCTCACGGATGGGGTGGCGGGGCGCTGGGATACAATGAACTCGATGGCTGAAAGCGCGGAAGAGGGAAAGCCGGGCGCGAGCTTTGAAGCCAGCCTGGAAGAGTTGGAGAAAGTGGTCAAGGAACTGGAAGCCGGCGAGCTGCCGCTGGAGCGGTCACTGGAGTTGTTCGAGAAAGGCGTGGCGCTGAGCGAGACCTGCCGGAAACAATTGGAAGAGGCTGAGACCCGCGTGGAGATGCTGATGAAGAAGGAGGGCAAGATCCAAGCCGAGCCGTTCCGCCCGGAAAAGGCATGAACTTCACGGAATACCTTGCCGAACGGCAACGGCAGGTGGATGCGGAGCTGGATCGGCTGGCGCCGCGGGAGACGGAGCCTCCCCAGTCCATTCATCGGGCAATGCGCTACAGCCTGTTTGCCGGGGGCAAGCGCATCCGGCCGATCCTGTGCCTGGAGGCGGCGCAGGCGGTGGGCGAGTCGGCAGCGGGCGTGGAGACGGCGGCCTGCGCGCTGGAACTGGTCCACACTTATTCGCTGATCCACGACGACCTGCCGGCCCTGGATAACGACGACTACCGGCGCGGGCGGCTGACTTGCCACAAGAAGTTCGGCGAGGCCATGGCCATACTGGCTGGCGACGCGCTGCTGACGCTGGCCTTCCGCGCGCTCTCGCAGGTGGAGGGAGTCTCCGCCGGGCGCAAGGTTCAATTGATGGCAGAGCTGGCGACGGCGGCGGGCACGGTGGGGGGAATGGTCGGGGGCCAGGTGGCCGACCTGGAAGGGGAGGGCCAGGCGCCGACCCCGGAGTTACTGGAAAGGATTCACCGGGCCAAGACCGGCGCACTGCTGCGGGCCAGCGTGCGCATGGGCGCCATTTGTGCCGGGGCTGACCCGCGGCAACTGGAAGCGCTGACCTGCTACGGCGAACACATCGGGCTGGCGTTCCAGATCGTGGACGACATCCTGGACGTGGAGCAATCATCGGAGACGCTAGGGAAGACTGCCGGCAAGGACGCGCAGCAACGCAAGATCACCTTCCCGGCGGTCTACGGGCTGGAGCAATCGCACCGCATGGCGGAGCAGGAACTGGAGCGGGCAGTCAGCGCGCTGGGGTGCTTCGGCGAGCGCGCCGTGCGGCTGCGCGAGCTGGCCGATCTGATCGTGCACCGGAAAAGATGAAAGCAGGAGGCCGGCAGCGGCTCGACGAGTTGCTGGTGGAGAAGGGTCTGGTGGAGAGCCGGGCCAAGGCCAGGGCCTTGATTTTGGCCGGCCAAGTGCTGGTGGATGGTCAGAAGGCGGGCAAGGCCGGACAGGGTGTTGCCTTGGAGAGCCGGATCGAAATCCTGGAGCGCCTGCCCTACGTGAGCCGCGGAGGCCTCAAACTGGAGGCGGCTCTGGAGGAGTTCGGCATCCAGGTGGAGGAGCGGGTGTGCCTGGACATCGGAGCCTCGACGGGAGGATTCACCGACTGCCTGCTCCAACGGGGCGCCAGCCGCGTCTATGCGGTGGACGTGGGGAGCGGGCAACTGGACTGGAAGCTGCGCAACGATGCGCGCGTGGTGGTGAAGGAAGGGCTCAACGCCCGCTATCTGCGGTTCGAGGACATCGGCGAGCAGGTGGATGTGGCGGTGTGCGACGTGAGCTTCATCTCGGTGACGCTGATCCTGCCAGCCCTCACCCCTCTGTTAAAAGAGAGCGGCGAAATGGTTATACTTGTCAAGCCGCAGTTCGAAGTCGGGCGCGGACAGGTCGGCAAGGGCGGGATCGTGCGGGATCCTGAGCTGCATCGAGCGGCCTGCGCGCAGGTGGAACAGGCGGTGCAACAATTGGGATTCCGCACCCGGCTGATGGAAAGCCCGGTTCGGGGTGCGGAAGGGAACAGGGAGTTCCTGTTGTATGGTCGATACTAAGACGGTCGGCATCATTTCGAAACCCAGGGTGGCGCAAGCGGCCGGGATCGTTCCGGAGCTGATCGCGTGGCTGGAGGGGCGCGGCATTGCAGTGCGACTCGACGAAGTCACGGCCGAATATGCCGGACGGGAGGGCGGGCTGCCGCGGGAGCAGGTGCCGGAGGGCTGCCAGTTGCTGGTGGTGCTGGGTGGCGACGGGACGTTGCTGGCGGCGGCGCGCGCGTTGCGGGGCAGGGAAGTCCCGCTGTTCGCCGTCAACCTGGGCGGACTGGGCTTCCTGACCGCCATCACCACGGACGAGGTTTACCCGGAGCTGGAGCGCGCCTTTCGGGGCGAGCACCGCATCGGCCGGCGCCGCATGCTGCACTGCGAGCTGGTGCGGGGTGGGGAGGCGCTGGCAAGCTACGAGGCGCTGAACGACGTGGTGCTGACGAAAGCGTCGCTGGCGCGCATGATCGACCTGGATGCTTACGTGGACGAGCAACTGGTCTGCGCGTACAAGGCGGACGGGCTGATCATCAGCACGCCCACGGGCTCGACGGCCTACTCGCTTTCAGCCGGCGGACCGATCATTTTCCCCGGGTGGGGGCGCTGTGTTTGACGCCGATCTCGCCCGCACATGCTCACCAACCGGCCGGTGATCGTGCCCGACACCAGCGTGATCAAGATCGTCAACCATGCTGCGGACGGGGAAAGCTACCTGACCATCGACGGCCAGATCGGCGAGCCGCTGAAGCAGGGCGACCACGTGATGTGCCGCCGTTCGTCGCACGTGCTGCAACTGATCCGCCCGCCCCGCTCGATGTTTTTCGACGTGCTGCGGCAAAAGCTGAAGTGGGGCGAGCGATGAGGCGGCTGTCGCTGACGAGCTGGATCTTTATCGGGATGGCGGCCGGGATTGGCGTGGGGGTGTGCGGCGCCCGAGGTGGGAGTTCAACTGGCGCCCATCAGCAACATCTTTCTGCGACTGATCAAGTCCATCATCGCGCCGCTACTGTTCGGGACGCTGGTGTACGGGATCGCGGGCGCGGGCAGCCTGAAGGCCATGGGCCGGATCGGGCTGAAGGCCATCATCTATTTCGAGGTGGTCACCACCGTCGCGCTGTTTCTGGGATTGGGGGCCGTGAACCTGGTTCGTCCGGGGGAAGGGATGGCGCTGGTGAGGCCCGCTTCTGAAGGGGCGGAGCGCAACGAGCACGACGCAGCGACCGAGCGGGCCGGGCCGAGGCCGGGCTGCCGCAGGTTCCTGCCACGGCGGGCGGCGTGTTGGAGCACGTGTTCCCGACCAGCGTCTTCGATGCCATGGCGCGGGGGGAAGTGCTCCAGATCGTGGTGTTCTCCTTCCTGTTTGGAGCGGCCTGCGCGGCCATTGGGAGCAGGGCCAAACCGGTGGTCGCGTTTACGGAATCGCTGGCTGACGTGATGTTCCAGTTCACCCGCTACGTGATGTACCTGGCGCCGCTGGGCGTGGGCGCGGCCATGGCGGTGACGGTGGGCAGCAAAGGCTTCAGCGTGCTGGTGGGTTTAGGCAAGCTGATCCTGACAATGTATGCGGCGCAGGTGATTTTTGTGGTGGGAGTGCTGGGGAGCGTGATGCTGGTGGTGCGCATCCCGGTGGGCGAATTCTACCGGGCGGCACGCGAGCCGTTTCTGATTGCTTTCTCGACCGCCTCGAGCGAAGCGGCGCTGCCGCGGGCGCTGGAGAACATGGAACGCTTCGGCGTTCCCAAGCACATTGTCTCGTTCGTGATTCCCACCGGCTACAGCTTCAACCTGGACGGCACCACGCTGTACCTGTCGCTGGCTTCGGTGTTCGTAGCGCAGGCGGCGGGGATCCCGCTTTCGGTGGGCCAGCAAGTGATCATGATGCTGACCCTGATGCTAACCAGCAAGGGCGTGGCCGGGGTGCCGCGCGCGGCGCTGGTGATTCTGGCCGGAACGCTGGGCCAGTTTCAATTGCCCCTGGAGGGCGTGGTGGTGCTGCTGGGCATCGACGCGGTGATGGACATGGCACGCACTTCCGTCAACGTGGTAGGCAACTGCCTGGCCACGGCGGTGGTGGCGCGCTGGGAAGGTGCGCAGTTTGAGCCGGGCAGGGTTTCTCGCAAAGACGCAAAGGTCTCGCTAAGCACGCAAAGAAAAATACCCTTTTGAATTTGCGGGCTTTGCGTGATTAAGTGCTTATTTTTGCCCTGGCAGCGTCGCCATCCAGATATTGGCGGTGCGCTCACCGAGGTTGAAGATGAGCCGGTCGCGGGTGACGGACATCTGGAGCGGGTAGGCCCCCGAATTCATCAGCGAGCGCTGCGGGCTGTGGGAGTGATAGACGGCAAACGGCGCGCCTACAGGCCGCTTAGAGGCCGGATCCAGCCGTTGCACCCAGATGCAGCGAAAACCGTCCCGCTCCGAGACGAAGTAGAGAAGGTTCCCGTTTGGCGACCAGCGCGGTTTGTCGTTGTTAGATTCGCCGTCCGTTACGGGGATCCATTCACTCGCACCCAGCAAAGCCTCTCCTCGAAAAGGCACAATGAATAAGCGTCTGCGGACTTGGTCGATTAATTCCAGGAAAGCGATCCAGTGGCCTTCGGGAGAGAACTGGGCCTGCCATAGAGAATGCTCGGGGTGGCGCAGCAACTGGACTTTCTGGCCCGAGGCCAGGTTTAGGAGGCGCACGCCAACAGGGGACCCATGGCCGTGCAGGATCTGCTTCCCATCCAATGAGAAATCGTGGAGCTGGCCGCAATCCTCGCATACCCTCTCTGGCAGGCCGGGGTGCCCCCCGGGCCCAGAGGACAGAACGTAGGTTGTCCACTTGTCAGCTACACGGTCCCGGTAGGCCACCCGCGAGCCGTCAGGACTAATGATCGGCTGATGCAAGAAGTTCCGGGTGGCAGTAAGGGCGGTTTCTTTGCCGGTTTCGAGGTCCTTGATCCAGACCTGCTGGCTGCCTGAGCGGTTGGAGAGGAACACCAGTTTCTTGCCGTCGGCGGAGACCGCCGGGACGATATCCATGACTGTTCCGCGGGTAATCTGCTGGATGACACCGGAGGTCTTGGCCTGATTGGCCTCCAGGGGCAGGCTCCAGATGTTGCTGCTCTGGGTGAGGCTGGCAAAGACCAGGCGGCCCGCGGCGAAGGAAGGTTGGACCTCCTGGCCGGCCCCAAAGGTGAGCCGTTCAACGGGGCCTTCGACCTGCCACGTCTTGGGCGAGAGAGCGAACTGCCACAAGTTGACACTGTCGCCCAGCCTGGCGGAGACGACAAAACGATTGCCTTCAGCAGAGCACAGGTGAGGATAGGACTCGATGAACGTCAGGCCTTGTTTGAGGAAAAGGCTGCGCGCTCCGGTCTTGACAGCCGGCCCTGCGTCCAGCGACGCAACCCCAAAATCCCATGTGCTCGACGCGGCCCCTTGAGGCAACCCACCAAAAACGACATGTTTTCCGTCCGCCGTCCAGGCCGGCGAGAATGCCAGATCAAACCTGGGTTCCAGTTGCCGGGGAGCTCCTCCGGCAGAGCTTACGAGGTAGATCTTGGCCGCGCCGCGCATATAGGTAGTACCACTTCTCGGATTGCCGACATAATAGGCAATTTCATTTCCATCCGGGGAGAATCGGGGGCTGCGGCCACCCGGGGCAACCAGTCTTTCCTCGCCGCCCAGCGTGGAAATGACATAAATCCCGCCGCCGGCGCGCTCCGAACGAAAGGCGATCTTGCTGCCGTCGGGTGAGAAGACCGGCTCGGAATCGTCGGCCGGATCGCGGGTCAGCCGCATGGGTTCGCCTCCGGCGAGTTGCTGCACCCAGATGTCGAGGTTGCCCTCCGAGCCTGGGGGCGCCGCGCGGTCGGAGGCGTAGGCCAGGAGCTTTCCGTCCGGCGAGAGGGCCGGATCGGTGGTCAGGCCGGAATCAAACGTCAGCCGCGTGAGAACCGGTCCCTGGGCCGGCGGTTGTGGCCGCCTGAGCAGCAGACCAATCCCCAACGCAGCCCCCACCAAAACAAGGGCGGTGGCGATCACCGCCGGCAGGAGCCAGCGACGCGCCCGCTGGGCAGCCACAGACGGTGCCGAGAGCAGCTTGCCGGAGTCGGATTCTTCCTTCAGTTCCTCCAGGGCGACCTTTATGTCGTCCATGTGCTGGAAGCGGCGCTCGGGCTGCTTGCGGAGGCAGCGGGCGATGAGCTTTTCCAGGTCGTGAGGAATCTCGGCGGCCAGCGGCGGCGGCTCCTGGTTGATGATGGCGGCCAGGGTGGAGATCTTGGTGTCCCCTCTGAATGCCTGTCGGCCCGTTAGCATCTCGTAGAGCACCGCGCCGAAAGCGAAGATGTCCGAGCGCGCATCGACCGGCTTGCTCTGTGCTTGCTCGGGGGACATGTAGGCCACCGTGCCGACGATGGTACCTTCCGCGGTGCGCGCGGTGACGGTCTCTGCTTCGGTCCCGAGGGGCTCGGTCAGCTTGGCCAGGCCGAAGTCCAGCACCTTGACCAGGTCGTGTTCGTCCACCATGATGTTGGAGGGCTTCAGGTCGCGATGCACGATGCCGGCCGCATGCGCGCGGCTCAGCGCGTCGGCCATCTGGACGGCGCACTTCAGCGCCTGGTTGAGCGACATGCGCTTGCGCCCACTCAACTGCTCCAGCGTCTTGCCGGGCACGTACTCCATGGCGATGAAGTCAATGAGGTGGGGCGGCCCTTGCGGGCTGCCCGGCGTGGCAGGCCCACCCAGGGGGTACCCGGCCTGCCCCACTTCTGCCTGGTCAATGTCGTAGATGTGGATGATGTTGGGATGGTTCAGCGCCGAGGCGGCCTTGGCTTCCTGGACGAAGCGGCGCTTGCGCTCGGGGTCGGCGACCTTCTCGGGCGGCAGGACCTTGATGGCGACGAAGCGGTCCAGGTGGGTGTCGCGGGCTTTGTAGACCACCCCCATGCCGCCCTCGCCGAGCCTCTCGAGGATCCGATAGTGCGCGATGGTCCAGTCGATCATGTTGTGCTCTGGCTTACCGATAGTTCTCGATGGCGTAAATATCGCCCTGGTCAATGTCGCGGGTGTAGACAATCTTTTTGCCGTCCAGCGACCACCCGCCGTTGTGGACGTGCCACAAGCCTTTGCCCTCGTTGAGCTGCTTAGGTTTGCCGCCGGGCTGCGGCAGGCCAGCCGGTGAGGCTGGTGGGATCAGGGGCAGTACGTAAAGGTTCATGTTCAAATGGCTGAGTGCGTGGCCATAGGCGACCGCCCGGCCGTCAGGCGCCGCAATCAGCTCGATGGCCGGTTCTTTAAGCAACACTGCTTCCTTTCCGGTCTCCAAATCGGCCACACGCATCTCCGGCAAGCCTGTTTCCGCCCGGCGCACGTAGATCACCCGACGGCTGTCCCGATACCAGTCGAAGTAGAGCAGCCCGTAGAGGCGCGGCCGGGCGTTGCGGCCATCGGGATCCGCCACCCAGAGGGCGCGGCCTCGGTCGCTGTTGGCTACATACCCGATCGCTTTCCCGTCCGGAGACCACCGCGGCGCCACCATGCCGACATCCCACCCGCCCCCGGCCACCGGGACGGTTTGCTCCGCCAGGCGGCGCACCGCCCCGCCCTCGGCATCCATGACCCAAACTTGGGACTTCCCCTCGCGGTTGGACAGGAAAACAATCTCACGCCCGTCCGGCGACCAGTCCGGCAGCACGTCCGTGGCCGGATGGTTCGTAAGCTGCCGTTCGACTCTTGTCTCGAGGTCCCGCAGCCAGATTTCGAAGTTGCCTGTCCGATCCGAGTGATAAACGATCTTTCTTCCCTGCGGAGAGAATCGCGGAAATAGATTCTCGTGAGTATGGGAGGTGAGCCGCTCTTCGGCGCCCGTCTCCACCTGGATGGCATAGAAATCCAGTTGGTGGCTGAACTGGCCGTAAGCCAGACGCCCGTCGCGAGCCACGGTCGGGAACATCTCCGTGGGTCCTGTGGTCAACTGGCGCAATCGGCCCGAGTCCACTTCGATCTCCCAGAGGGTGGTAGGCCCCCCGCGGTTGGAAAGGAATACGATCCGCCGGCTGTCGGCCGACCACGCCGGGTGGGAATTAAGGTAGCGGTCGCCGAACAGCAGGCGGGGCTCGCCGCCACGGGCCGGCGCTATCCAAAGGCCTAGCTGCCGTGCGAATACCATCTGCTGCCCATCAAATGACCAGGAAGCTGACGAGTCGTCGGCGCCCGGAGGGGGAAACGTCACCTGGCTTTGGGCGCCTGTAGTCAGGCTGATTTTCCAGATGGCAATCTGTCCGGAAGGTTGAAGGCGAGAAAACAGCAGCTCTTGCCCGTCCGGCGACCAGGGCATGGCGCCGAGCGCACTAAAGACTCTCCCCAATCGCTCCAGACTAGGAATGCCCGTCTCAACCAGCTTGCGTTCCGCGCCCCCCAAGGGTGGGATCAGGTAAACGTTGGCGCCCGTGCCCGGGTCAGCCAGAAACGCCAGGTAGCGTCCATCGGGCGACCAGCGCGGAGAAACCTCATCCGTGGGACTCTTCGTCAGCCGAACGGGGTCGCCGCCGCTGGCCGGCCTCACGTAGATATCCATGCTTCCCTCGGCGTTGTGGCTGTAAGCGATCAGCGTGCCGTCCGGCGACCAGGTCGGGCTGGTTTCCCAACCGGGGAAGCTGGTGAGCGGCTTGATCACCCAGGCCATGCCAGGCGGCTGAACCCGGGCGCGCCCGAAGTAATACAACGCAGCGCCTGCCGCCAGCACCGCAAGCCCCGCCGCAATCGCTGCAGCGTACCTCCATCGGCGCTCCGGTCTGACCGGCGGGCGGCCCGGCAGCCTCCCGGATTCCGACTCCTCCTTGAGATCCTGGAGCGCCAGCTTCACATCGCCCATGTGCTGGATGCGGCGCTCGGGGTCCTTTCGCAGGCAGCGGGTGATGACCCTTTCCAGCTCCGGGGGCGTGCTCTCGCCGATGGGTTGCGGCTCCTCGCGCAAGATGGCCGAGAGTGTGGACAGCCGCGTCTCTCCTCGAAAAGCCCGGCGCCCGGTGAGCATCTCATATAACAGCGCACCGAACGAGAAGATGTCCGAACGGGCGTCCACCTTCTTGCCTTCGGCCTGCTCCGGCGACATGTAGGCCACCGTGCCGACGATGGTGCCTTCCGCCGTGCGCGCGGTGACGGTCTCTGCTTCCGGCCCGATGGGCTCGGTCAGCTTCGCGAGGCCGAAATCCAGCACCTTGACCAGGTCGTGTTCGTCCACCATGATGTTCGACGGCTTCAGGTCGCGGTGGACGATGCCGGCCGCATGCGCGCGGCTCAGCGCGTCGGCGATCTGGATGCCGTGCTTCAGCGTGTCGTTGAGCTTCAGGCCCTTGTGCCCGATCAACTGATCCAGCGTCTTGCCCGGCACGTACTCCATGACAATGAAGTCAACACCAACCTGCTGGTCAATGTCGTAAATCGTGATGATGTTGGGGTGATTCAGCGCCGAGGCGGCCTTGGCTTCCTGGACGAAGCGGCGCTTGCGTTCGGGGTCGGCGACGCGTTCCGGCGGCAGAACCTTAATGGCCACGAAGCGGTCCAGATGTGTGTCGCGGGCCTTGTAGACCACACCCATGCCGCCCTCGCCGAGCTTGTCGAGGATTTCGTAGTGCGTGATCGTGCGGCCGATCATCGGAAGTTCTCCACCAGCATCAGGTCGCGGCCTTGCTGGTCTACTTGCGCGTACAAAAGAGAACGCCCGTCAGGGGAAACAGTGAGACCAAAAGACACCGGTTTGTCGATCGTAGCGATTGACGTGATTTTGCCGCTGGCGAATTCCAGGAACTGAATCGAATAGGTGTGGTCGGGATTCGGCGGCGGGATGAAGTAGATCCCTCGCTCCACCACGGCGAAGCAGGATCCTTCCGGGCCGCCGAGGGCCGGCAGGACCTGGATCTCCTCGCCGCCCTGTGCCGGAACCCTCCAAAGGCCGGGACTGTACCGGCTGTTCGCATAATAGACAAACCTGCCGTCAGGTGACTCCTGCGCTACGTATCCGCCCTTCTTGGTCACCTGAACGGCCTCGCTCTCGCGCCCCTGGCCCGCCGCCCATGGCATTTTCCACACCTGGTACTCTCCGGTCCGCAGGGAGGCAAAGTAAATCCACCGCCCGTCCCGGGACCAGCTTCCCCTTCGAATCCGAAGACGGATGGGTAGTCAGGCGCTGGGGTTTGCCTCCCTGGGCGCTGACGACATAGAGGTCGGGCTGCCCAGGGGCGCGGGAGTCGAACACAATGTACTTGCCATCCGGAGACCAGCTCGGAGCTCGGCCACCAAGTGACGTCAACTGGACGCAGTTCGAGCCATCGCTCCGGCACGTCCAGATTTCCAGGCTGCCCGATCGATCCGACAGAAACGCCACCCTTTTGCCGTCCGGGGAGTAGTGGGCATGTACGTCCAGGCGGGACGAGGAGATCAAGCCGCTACGTGAGCCCCCATGGCCGGGGCCAGGGATCTCCACGCGCCAGATATTGACATCGCTGAAGCCCCACGAGTAGGCCAGCCGGCCGGGTACCCTCTGGGACCCCCAACAAATCGTAGGGTGGGCAGCGTCCTCGGCCGCGAACGGGAGTTGTTCCGCTTTGGCGGATCCCGAAGCCGCAATTCTCCAGAGAACGCGGCCGGGGAAAGCCCCGGACGAATAGATGATCTCGCGCCCATCCGAGGTCCAGGCCGCGCCGCCGATGTTCCCACTATCCAGCCTTCTCGGTTCACCTTCTGGTGCAAGGGCACTCGTCAGGCTAAGCACGTGCAGATCGCTCGCGGTAAGACTGCGCGCCCGGCCGAACACCAGGCGGCGTCCGTCCGGCGAAAAGGCCGGACTGGTGTCGCCGAGCGAGTCCGCCGGCGGCGAGGTCAGCCTGTGCTTTTCCCCACTTTCGATCGAGAACAGGAACAACGCAAAAGCCCCTTCGTAGGAGTCTCTAGACGGCCCGGCCAGCCACTTGCCGTCCGGAGTCCACGCCAGGTAAGGACCAGGAAGAGGCCGACGGCTATCCATCTCGGCCAACAGGCGCTCCGGTCCACCCAGTGGCGGGATGAGGGTGATTTGCGACTTCCCACCGAGAGCACGCCAGAAAGCGATCCAGCGGCCGTCCGGCGACCAGGCCGGAGAGGAATCCGAAGCTGGATCAGTTGTCAGGCGGAGCGCTATTCCAGGCCCGATCGGCTTGACGTAGATGTCGGTGTTGTCCCCCTTTTCTCCGTTCCAGGAGAACGCCACCTGGTTACCGTCGGGGGAAAAAGAAGGATAGCTTTCGTCGCCCGGATAGCTGGTGAGGGGAACGGCGCGGAGTTGGCTGTGTGGTGTCTCGCCTTTTGGGCGAAGGAACCAGATGCCGAGACCAGCGGCGACCAGGACGACGAATACCGCAGTAGCCCAGATCAGGCTGCGCCGACCGGCCGGCCTCGCCGGAGCTTCGGCCGCGAGCCGTCCCGAGTCGGATTCTTCCTTGAGCTCCTCCAGAGCCAGCTTCACATCATCCATGTGCTGGATGCGGCGCTCAGGTTGCTTGCGCAGGCAGCGGGTGATGAGCTTTTCCAGGTCGCGCGGAATCTCGGCAGCCAAAGGCGTCGGTTCCTGGTTGATGACCGCTGCCAGCGTCGAGAGCTTCGTGTCCCTTCTGAATGCCTGTCGGC
>CAVRZY010000325.1:0-32083 GCA_963725415.1 uncultured Acidobacteriota bacterium
CTGTAAACCACAGCCACAGAGCGATCCACAGGAGTCCGACGGCGCCGGTGAGCAGGAACGGCCATCGCCACCCGTAACGGGCGGCGATCGGCGTGATGACCAGCGGGGCTGCCAGCGCCCCGACCGCTGCGCCGCTGTTGAAGATCCCCATGCCGAGGCCCCGGTCTTCTCGCGGCAGCATGTTTGAAACGATACGCGTCGAGAAGGGCCAGTTGACCGACTCACCCAACCCCAACAATGAGCGTGAAGCCATGAAGATCCCCAGACGGCGGATCCAGAACGCCGCTGCCCCGGCGAAGGACCAGAGACCCACGGCCAGCGCAAGAAGAACCGCAGCGAGAACCGATCCGCGATGAACCCGGCAGCCAGATGGCTCAGGGCATACACCCAGCGAAAGGCGGCCAGAAGCTGGCCGAATGTCTCATTGTTGATCTGGAACTCGTCCATGATCTTGCCCTTACACAGACTCATCGTCTGTCGGTCAAGGTAATTGAGAATCGTGGCCAGAAAGAGGATGCCGCAGAGCACCACTTCCAGTTCTGGGGGACTCTATCTTGTACGGTCATTCATCGGACTTTCGTAATAGTCAAAGCTTGGCCCCAACCCGTCCATCAGGGCACGGGTCGCCTCGTTCAGCCTATCGATGATGTCCACCGGCAACGGACCGGAAACAGCTCCGATATTATCCTCCAGCTCTCTGATGTTCCGTGAGCCGACCAGCGTGCAGGTGATCGCGGGATGATGTACCACCCATTTCAAGGCTATCTGCGGCAGGCTTGTCCCAACCTCTCGACAAATGGATCGAATGGACTCAAGGGTCTGACGGGTCTGGAGCTCCACCCCGGCCCCTCCATGGCGGACATGATTGCGTTGGCGTGAGTCGAAATGACGGGTCCGACGTTGCCAGACCGGTACATCCTCAAGGCTGGGCCAGATGTCGGCCAGAAGACCCTGCAGCAGTGCGAAGTAGCCGATGACGCCGATTCGTTTCTCAACGCAATAGGGCAGGGCCTCATACTCGATGGCCCTGGCCAGGAGATTGTAGGGCAGCTCGTTGACCGCAAGGTCGACCCCTGTGGCGAGAGCCTCCTCCATCTTGGTGGGGGCGAAGTTGCTCACGCCAATATGGCGGATCTTGCCTTGGTCTCGGAGCCTCATGAGCGAGGAGAAGGCGTCATCCACAGAGGGACAGGGGATATCTTCCGTGGTGAAATGCCTGATGGCATGCGGCGTGATCGGCCAATGCACCATGTACAAGTCGATGGTGTCGGCCTCGAGTCTTCGCAGGCTGGCCTCGCAATGGGCGGGCAAGACGTCCGGCTGAACATGGGATGGACTGATCTTGGTCCCGATGATGATCTCGTCCCGGGAAAGCCCCCGCAAGGCCCGGCCCAGCGATTGTTCGCTCCCTCCCTCGTTGTAGGCCTCGGCTGTATCGAAGTAAGTCACACCCAGTTCAACCGCCCTTCGGACGACTGCGTCCACGTCCGACTGGTCCTGCGGCCCCCAGTACTCGCCGCCGCCAAAGGACCAACACCCCATCCCGAGCACGGGCAACTTCAGATCCGAATTGCCACATTGTCGCATGTCCATGGCCTGCCAGCGACACCCTACAAGAGATTGCTCGCGCAGTCAAGGTGTCTGAGAACTGCTCTCGTGCCGTTCTTTCTGTGGAGAACACTTGACTGGCGAGGGGGGAGGTAGGATACCATACCGACCGCATGGCCGCAGATGCGTCCAAGAAGGGAACGAACATGCATTCAACAACTAGGAAGGGTTCCGCGATCATGAGACTGCAACATCTACACCCCGTTTGCCGCCTCGCTCTCTATCTGTGTGTGGCCGCACTGGTGGGGACGGCCCCTGGCGCGCAATCGCCCTTACCCGGCCGGCAGGTCAAGGTGGCTGCCCTCTGCATTGGCTATGGGGGCGACCATGAGCAGAAACTGAAACTCGCCCTGGAGCATCTGGAAACCGCGGGTCAGCAGCACGTGGACATCGCGTGTCTGCCAGAGGAGTTCGCCGGTACCCAAACCGCAGAGCCCATTCCGGGCCCCACGGTCAACGCCGTCGCCGCGCTGGCCAAAAAGCACAGCATGTATGTAATCTGCCCGATTCGGGAACAGGCGGGCCAGGAACAGTACAATACCGCCGTGCTGCTGGATCGCCAGGGTCAGGTGGTGGGGCAGTATCGCAAGGTGTTCGTGTTCTGGGGCGAGGGTGTCCTTCCCAGCCGTGACGGAGTCAAGGTGTTTGAGACCGACTTCGGCCGCATCAGTATTCTCACCTGCTTTGACCTCAATTTCCCCGAGCTGTGGCAACAGGCGGACCTGCTGGACGCGGACATCGTCTTCTGGCCCAGCGCCTACACCGGCGGCAGCCCACTCAATGCCATGGCGATACTGTATCACTACTACGTTGTGCCCGTCGGGGCCGGCAACCTCATCGACGTCACGGGGCGGACCATCGAACGGCTGGATGAGCCGAAGCCCGGCCAGTTCATTGCCACGCTTGACCTGGACCGCACGTTCGTTCACGTCGACACCCCCAAGGAGAAGGTGGAGCGACTCCTCCGTGAACACGCAGGTGAAGTCGAGCTCGAGTCCTTTCCTGGTTCGAAGGCCTGGTATCTACTCCGATCGATCAGGCCAGGCGTCCGGGTACGGGAGTTGTGCACGCAATACAAGATCGAGACCCTACGCCAATACCAGCACCGCAGCCGGGAGCAGATCAATGAGGCTCGCAAAGCCGGGAAGAACATATGACCCTCACTCCGCCCAGAACCGCCGAGACACGGATTCTCAGTCCGAACAGGGCTTTTGTCAGTATTTGTGGCTAAATGGCTTGTGCTTGTCATAAAAGGACTTATGACGCTGACCGAAGCGCAGCCAAAGCGTGACCGAAGCCAAACCGAAGGTCGTTGTTGCGCGTTTTGTCGCGCACCCCGGCTTGGGTTGACCCATTTCAGGCATTCTGCAATCCCCAGTTCGCTCACGAGCTTTGCGAAAAACAGGCACCTCTCGCCTGGCAGGGCAGATCCAGCAGTTTGGCACTGGTCCGACGGCCACTTGACAAGCGCAGTGTGTCGCTGGTTCACCATCGCGTCTATTGAATCAGACTGGCTTCTATTTTCGCAATCTCGCGGTTGACGAACTCGTCGGTCAGGAACCAGTCTTGATAGAGGCCCTCGAGCTGCCTCAAGTACGACTCGACCGATGACCGGGTCAACGTGGGCTTCACATCCTTCGGACGATCCTCGTCGCGGATCGGCGGGCGAATGCGGTCGGCCGGCGGTTGGTAGGAGGGATCGAAGACTAACACCGGCAGGGTTTCTGCGGGCAACAGGTGGCGCCAGAGGAAGGCCTGCATCTTGTCTTCGGACGGCACGACCGCATGGACCACTTCCCGGTCCCCGATCTTCGCCGTGCCTACCAGGGTGACGTTGACAGGCGCTTCCATCGCCGTAAGGCTGGTCTTCACCGACACCCCCACAGCCTCTTGTTTGGCCCCCAGCGTGGCGCCGGGCGATTCGAGCCCCCGCGGCAGGTCTTTGAAGCTCAGATTGATCGGCCCATCGTATCCGTCCTTGCGGATGGCGAAAACGGTCACCGACGCGGAACCTCTGCTGGGGATGCAGATTCGGGAGGGGATCAACCGCAGCTCGAAATCAGGCTGCGGCTGGCTGATCCGGAGCCGATAGGCATACTCCTTTCCGCCTTGGCGACGCGTGTCGCCGAGGTGGATGTAGTATTTCCCGTCGGCGGGTAGCTTCACCATGAGATAGGAATCAGCGTGGTCGGTGTTCATCCCTGAGCCACCATCGAAATGGTCGTCGTTCAAGGCGATGATCTTGCCGTCCGCTCCGGTCACCTTCAGGAAGGAATCCAGTGGGGAGCCGAGGCGGCGGGCGGTCACCTCCGCGACGATCATCTCGCCGGCCTTTCCTTCCACCTCGAAGACATCCCAATCGCCCGGGCGATCCGACCGTCCGTTGATGATGATGGGGAGAGTCACTTTCTGCGCCTTGGACGGCTCGTCGTTGGATTCCTGCTCCAGGCACTCGGGGAGCGTGTCGAGGGCGAACAGCACGGTACTGGAGACGAGACTCCCGTTGGTTGCGGCAAGGAGATGCGTCCCGGGTTTCGCGTCCTGGGAAGGAGGCGACAGCGTGGCCTTTTCCAGATTCCAGCCGTCCATTTCGATCTTCACCGGCTCGCCCACGCGGCCGCCCAGCGGGAAGATGCTGGTTACGAAGGGCAGTTCACCGATGGTAATGCGATACACGAAGCTCTCCCGGCCGCGGAAGAGCGCCTCATTGATGGCCAGCACGTATTCGCCGTCCTCGGGAACCTCGAAGGTGATCACCGGGTCGGGGTTGAAGCGGAAATCGTCGTCGTACGCCAGCTCCTTGCCGTTGGAGTCGGATAGACGCAGCACGGCTTGGAACCAGCCGGGAACGCCATCAGCGACATAAGGCACCAGGTCCCGAGCCTTGGCGGAGATGACCAGACGCTGTCCCTTGTTCGCCTGGAACCGGTACCGGTTCACCTCGCCCGGTGCAATCTGGCCGTTCATCGTGCACGGCACCGTAATGCGCATCTCCACCTCTTCCAGCGGCCTCTTGCGCTGGGCAAGATACTCCTTCCCGAGTACGGGGAGCTGGCAGGTTCTCATTGGTTTGCGAGCCACTTCGGGCACCTGGCCCACGTAGAAGGGCAGCGGGTTGGACACGCCCCGCTTGGTAATCACCCGGATCTCTCGCCGGCCCGGTTTCGCGTCGGGTGCCACCGTGACCTCGGCAAAGACCAGCTCGGTCTGAGAACGAACGGCCGGAGTGCGTTCATCCTCCGCGAACCTCTTCTGGATCCGTTCGATCAGCTTCTCCTTGGCCACTTCCTTCTCGGACTTGGGAGCTTCACTCTTGGGGTCCTTTGCGTCCGGCGGCGGCTCTTTGGGCCTCTCCAGCTTCGTACGGCACTTGATGCAGAAGGTAGCATCGATCGGATTGGCGGTGCCGCACACGGGGCAAATCAGGAAACGGCCCCCATCCGCTCCGCCCTCCGGGCCGATGGGAGCGGGGAACTCGAACGAGGCCATCTTGGCCACCATCTCGTCGCTGATCGTCGTTTCCTTCTTCCTCAACTCGTTCAGTTGCTGGTTGAGGAACGACATTTCCTGATTGTCCAAGACCCGGTAGTAGTCAACCAGCCGAACGGTAACTCCTTCCCTGCTCACAACCAAATCGGAAGCATAGACGAGCCCCTGTCCACCCAACCGTATCGGGAAGGTGGTGCCCTGCTGGCCACCGGCAGGATAGACGTAACCTATGTACTGGCTCTGCGCCCAAGTTGAGGATGCTGCAGGCACAAGGATAGCCAGCCCCAGGATGAGAAACCTGCTGAATCTACTCATGAGCTTCTCCATTGCCTGCCATGGGCTATATGATCTCTTCCAAGAGCCCGGCGGACTTCATGCCTTCGTTTTCGGTGTCCAACACGTAGGCATCCAGCCCCCAGGGATGGGGCAGCTTGGCCGTGGCGTCGATGCCAGCCAGTAGATACATGCTTCCCAGCAGGTCCGCCGGATAGACGGGTCTATCCTTGACGTGTTCCCCTTTTCATCGGACGAGCCCACTACGCGGCCGCCCTTGAATCCACCGCCGGCAACCAGCACGGCAAAGACATCGCCATGGTGACCGCGACCTCCGTTCCAAGGAGGCTCCCAGGAGATCTTCGGCGTTCTGCCAAACTCGCCGGTACACCAAACCAGGGTGCTATCGAGCAAGCCCTTCTGGCTCAAATCCGCAACCAGCGTTGCCAACCCTTGGTCCAACATCGGACACTGTGCCCTCATGGTCGCGAAGTGGCCCCCGTGCGTGTCCCAGCCACCGGGGAAGCTGATCGTGATGTAGGGGACACCCGCCTCGACCATCCGCCGCGCAGCCAGGCATTCCTGCCCGAACGTGTGGCGGCCGTAGCGATCCCTGAGTTCCGTAGGTTCGTTGTCGAGGTTGAATACTTCCTTCCCGCTGCCCAAGATCAACCCGTAGGCTTTCTGCCTGGCCGTCTCGGCGGCGGCCATCTCCGGGGCATCCGCAAGGCCGTAACCCAAGAGATTGATCTTATCAGCCAATTCACGGCGGGCCTTCTGCCTCGCGTCGTCTATTCCCCGGTTGACGATTCCCTGCACTTCGAAGCGGGCCGCGCTGGGGTCGCCGCCTGTGGCGAAAGGTTTGTACGCGGGACCCAGGAAACCCTCCTCGGAGAACCGCCCGGCTGCCTCCAGCATCACGACATAGGGCGGAATCAGCCCCTTGTACTGATCTTTCTTGAAGAAGGTGAAAATGGCGCCCACACTCGGGTAGGCCAGCCGCCCGCCCGGCAGATGACCGGTTTGCATCAGGTAGGCGGCCGTCTCGTGGCCGTTATTGCCATGGGTCATGCTGCGGATCAGGGAGTACTTGTCGGCCTGCTGGGCCAGTTTGGGGAACAGGAAGCCAAGTTGGATTCCATCCACGTTGGTGGGGATGACTTTGTCAAAATCACCCATGTAGTCATAGCCCGAACCGGGCTTCGGATCCCAGGTATCGTTGTGCGACATGCCGCCCCACAAGAAGATCTGGATGACCGATTTGGTCTGGACTTTCTTGTCCTTGGCCTTCGCTTTAGCCGCGGCATCTCGGGCCGCCTTCTCTTCGGCGGCTTTCTGCTCGGGCGTCTTCTCTGCCGGGGCTGCGAAGGCGTGCGAGCTCAGACTGCTGGCCGCGATCATGCCCGCAGCTCCCAAAGCGCCGCGCCGCAAGGCCTCGCGCCGAGTCACTTGCTCTTGCTTTTCTTGATAGTGGTCTGTCCTCATGCCTTCCCTTCGCCTTTCATTCCACTTTATTGTCATGCCAGGAAATGGATCGTTTCGCATGATGTCTCACCGCGATTAATGCCGCAGCAGAAACTCGGGACTATTGATTAACGCCCAAGCCAGATCGATCCAGGCGTCGTTTCCTTTTGTCGCTCCGCTCTTGGCATATTCCTCTGCGGCCTTTACGTCAGCCTCCGTCGGAAACCGCGAGAGGATGGTCAGGTAAAGTCTCTCGGCGATCTCATTCGGTTTGCCGCCTTGCGAGATGATCGCCGCGAGTTTCGGGCCGCTCTGAAGCTTGCTCTGTATGGCGGCCGAATTGAGCATGTGCAGCCACTGGGTCGAGGCCAGCTCGTTGACGCGCTCGGTTTCCATCCCCGTAGACCGCGAGGAACGTCCGAACAACGTCAGGAATGAGCTGGTGACGCTGCCGTCCGCCATCGCCACCGCAGACATGTCGTGGGGAATATACGTGAAAGGCTCCGGAACTGCGCTGGTGTACAGGTCTGAACTGCCGGTGATTTCGTTCAGCGCGTCGATCAACACCTCGGCCTCCACTCGCCGCAAGAGGTAGCTGGCGAACTTGGCTCTTGCTTCCGGCCCTGTGAACCTCGGTGATCGAAGAGAACTGGTACGTGGTCGAGGTGAAGATCAGCCGCTTCAGTTGCTTCAGATCGTAGCCGCTGGAGACCAGCTCCTTCTCCAGGTAGGCCAGGAGTTCGGGGTTGCTGGGCGGATTATCCTCGCGAATGTCGTCCGGCTCGTGGATAATGCCGCGTCCCATCGCCCACGCCCAGGTACGGTTGGCGATGGCTCTCGCAAACCAGGGATTTTCCGGCCGAATCAGCCAATCGGCAAACACCTCCCGCGGATCGCGGTCCGGCGGAATCGTTGTCTTCGTGCCGTCCGGGAGGACGGCCGCCAGCGGCCCGTTCTCGCTCAAAGGTTCGGCCAACGCCTGCGGAATCTGGTTGGAGACCTTCACCGCCTTGTCAATGGCGTCTACTCCCGGCGCGATACTGCCTGGGACGGAGGTCGAGTGAAGGGGATCCCAGAAGACGATCTCCTCTTTCCACTCGCTGGTGGGTTTGTAGCCGACCTGCGAGAAGAACACCGCCATGCCGGCGCGACGGTCTTCCGGCCAGACGTGGACCCGCGTGCCCATGAACGCCAGTGCCACGACCGCCGCGATGCCCTCCGGAGTCCTGTTTTGGATCGCGCGGTAGAAGTTGACCGGCCCCACGCGGAAATTGCTCCCACTGGAGGTGAGCAGTTCCCGGGCAAACTGGTCGTACGGCTTATTCTGGGCGATCGATTCCCACACCCAGCGATGATAGGCCTGCGCCGCGTTGGGCCAGATCTTGACGGGGAACTCCGCTTTGACTCTCAGGATATCACTCCATTTCATCGCCCAGTAATCGACATGCTCGGGCCGGTCGAGGAGACGGTCGATCAGGGCGACGCGTTTGTTCTTGTCCGAATCCTGGATGAACGCTTTGGCCTCTTCCGCGGACGGCAGCCTGCCGGTCAGGTCCAGGTAGGCGCGGCGGATAAACACCGCGTCGGAGCAGAGGACCGGTTTGATACCCAACGCACTTCAACTTCGCAAACATGATTTCATCAATCCGGTTCGCCGGCTTCGGCGGATCAGGACTCTCCGTGAGGCTGGCCACCTGCCTGGCGGCGACCAGCCGGTAGAGCGCGGCCTTGGCCTGCTCGGCCAGGGCGCGCTTGTCGTCGGCGATCTTCATGGCCGCCAGTATACGCCGCCCGGGTCTTGTCCGCTTCCGCCTTCAACGGAGCGGCCGCGGCTTCCGCCTCCTTGGCTGCTTGTTCGTCCGCCACGTGTGTCTGTTTGGCCGCGGCGATCCGCTTCTTGAGGTTCTCCAGGGCCTCTTCGGCCGACTTCTTCCGCTGCTTCGGCCCGGTCCAACGTCCTGCGCGGCGGCGTTGGCCTGAATCGCCGCTTGCTCCAGCTTCTGTTGCACTGGGGTCCAGAGCGGCCTTGGCCGCATTGGCCGCTTTGCGCTTGGCGGCGGCATCGGCGGCGGCCTGCTTGCTTGCCGCATCGAGCTGGATGAGTTCCTTGGCCGCTTCCTGGGCCGCCTGGTTCGCGGCCGTCGGCGGCGGCCACCTGGTTCTTGGCGTTGGCCAGGGCCGCGTCGGCGGCCTTCTTCTGCGCCTCCGCTTCGGCCAGCTTCTGCGCGGCGGCCGTGGCCTGAGCCTGCGCCGCTTGCTCGCTCTGCTGCGCTTGAGCCAGGGCGGCCTTGGCGGCGTCGGCCGCTTTGCGCTTGGCGGCGGCATCGTCGGCGGCCTGCTTCTTTTCCGTCCGGGGACTTGGCGGCATCCGCGGAAATCGTCTTGGCCTTGGCCTCTGCCGCCTGGGCCGCCTGCTCGGCGGTCTGAGAAGCCGTGGCGGCAGCGGCCACCTGGTTCTTGGCGTTCGCCAGGGCTGCGTCGGCGGCCTTCTTCTGGCATCGCGCTTCGGCCAGTTTCTGCGCGGCGGCGTTGGCCTGAGCCTGCGCTTGCTGCTCGCCCTGCTGCGCTTGAGCCAGCGCAGCCGCGGCATCGGCCGCCGCTTTGCGTTTGGCGGCGGCTTGGGCTGCCGCCTGATTCTTCTCCTCGGCCGTTTTCGCCGCGGCCTGGGCGGCTTGCTCGGCTGCCTGGGAAGCCGCGGTGGCGGCGGCGATCTGGTTCTTGACGTTCGCCAAGGCAGCGTCGGCCAGTTTCTTCTGCGCCGTCGCCCGGGCCAGCTTCTGCGCCGCGGCGTCGGCCAGCTTCTGCGGATTCTGCTGGGCTGCCTGTGCTTGGGCCAGGGCCGCCTTGGCCGCGTCGGCCGCTTTGCGCTTGGCGGCCGCGTCGGCTGCGGCCTGCTGCTTCTGCTCCTCGGACCTGCCGGCACGCTCGGCCATCGCCTTGGCCGTGGCCTCCGCCCCTTGGGCGGCCTGCTCGGCTGCCTGGTAGCGCCGTGGCGGCGGCCACCTGGTTCTTGGCGTTGGCCAAGGCATCGTCGGCTGCCTTCTTCTGCGCTGGGGCGTCGGCCAGGTTCTTGGCGGCGGTGTTGGCCTGGGCCTGTGCTTGCTGTTCGTTCTGCTGTGCCTGGGTCAAGGCCGCCTTGCCGCGTCGGCCGCCTTGCGCTTGGCGGCAGCTTCGTCTGCAGCCTGCTTCTTTTCCTCCGGGGATTTGGCGGCATCCGCGGAAATCGCCTTGGCCGTGGCCTCCGCCGCCTGGGCCGCCTGCTCGGCTGCCTGGTGAGCGCCGGTGGCGGCGGCCACCTGGTTCTTGGCGTTGGCCAAGGCATCGTCGGCTGCTTTCTTCTGCGCCGGGGCGTCGGCCAGCTTCTTGGCGGCCGCGTTGGCCTGGGCCTGCGCTTGCTGCTCGTTTTGCTGTGCCTGGGTCAAGGCGGTCTTGGCCGCGTCGGCCGCCTTGCGCTTGGCAGCGGCGTCGGCTGCGGCCTGCTGCTTCTCCGCCTCGGAAACCACCTTGGCGTTGGCCTCCGCAGCCAACGCAGCCTGCTCGGCTGCCTGGTAAGCAGTCGTGGCAGCGGCGACCTGGTTCTTGGCGGTGCGCCAGAGCCTCGTCGGCTGCCTTCTTCTGCACCTCGGCTTCGGCCAGCTTCTGCGGGGCGGCGTTGGCCTGAGCCGTCGCTTGCTGCTCGTTTTGCTGTGCCCGGGCCAGGGCGGCCTTGGCAGCGTCAGCCGCTCTGCGCTTGGCGGCCGCTTGGGCCGTGGCCTTCTTGGCTTCGTCGTCGAGCTTGTTGGCCGCGTCGGAGGCGACCTTCGCCGCGGCCTCAGCCTCCTTGGCCGCCTTCTCGGCCGCATCGTAAGCTTGCTGCAGTGGGAGCGCGGCGGCCTTGGCGTCGGCCAACGCCTTGTCCAGGGCGGGCTTGGCGTTGGTCGCGTCGGTCAGGGCCTTGATGGCAGCGGGCACGTTGGCCTCGGCCTGCTTCAACTCTTTTGCGCCCGGCTCGCCCGCCAAATTCTTCGCATCCGTGGCCTGCTGTCGCTTCGCGTTGGCCGCTTTGCTCGCGTTGGCGTATGCCGTGTCGGCCTGTTGCATGGCGGCCCTTAAGGGGGCGAGCGCCGCTTCCGCCTCCTTGGCTGCCTTCTCGGCCGCATCGTAGTCGGCCTTCGCCTTAATCTGATTGGCCAGGGCGCGCTTGTCGTCGGCAATGTTCTTGGCAGCCCGATAGGCCAGCCGCGTTTTTTCTGCTTCCACCTGCAACGGAGCGGCCGCGGCTTCCGCCGCCTTGGCGGCTTCTTCGGCCGCCACGTGTGTCTGTTTGGCCGACGGCGATCCGCTCCTTGAGGTTCTCCAGGGCCTCTTCGGCCGATTTCTTCTGCGCGGCGGCTTGGGCTAACTTTTGCTGGGCGGCGTTGGCCTGATTCTGCGCTTCCTGCTGCTTCTGCTGCGCTTGGGCCAGAGCGGCCTTGGCCGCATTGGTCGCCTGCGCTTGGCGGCAGCCTGCGCAGCAGCCTGCTGACTTTCCTGATCGAGCCGAATGAGGTCCTTAGCTGCCTCCTGCGCCGCCTGATTCGCGGCCGTCGCGGCGGTCAGTCGATCCTTGGTGGTGGCCAGAGTCTCTTCGGCCGACTTCTTCTGCGCCTCCGCTTCAGTCAGCTTCTGCGCGGCGGCTGTGTCCAGAGCTTGCGCATGCTGCTCGTTTTGCCGTGCCTGGGCCAGGCCGGCCTTGGCGTCGTCAGCCGCTTTGTGTTTCACCGCGGCTTCGTTGGTAGCCAGCTCTTTTTCGGCGGCCGGCTTGGCAGCATCCGCGTAGATCTGTTTGGCCCGGGCCGCGGCCTCCTGGGCCGCGGTTTCGGCTGCCTGACTCTGGGTGGCGGCCTCGGCCGCCTGGTTCTTGATGTTCGCGAGAACCTCATCGGTGAGTCTCTTGTGAGCCGTTGCTTCGGTCAGCACTCGTGCGACGGCGGCCGCCCGATTCTGGGTTTGCTGGTTGTTCTGCTGTGCCTGGGCCAACACAGCCGCGGCATCGGCCGCTGCTTTGCGTTTAGCGGCAGCCTGGGCTGCCGCCTGATTCTTCTCGTCGGCCGTTTTCGCCGCGCCTTGGGCGGCTTGCTCGGCTGCATTGGAGGCCGTGGTGGCGGCGGCGATCTGGTTCTTCGCGTTCGCCAGGGCCTCGTCGGCCGCTTTCTTCTGCGCTGCACTTTCCGCCAACTTCTGCACGGCAACCGCGGCCTGATCCTGCGCCGCTTTCTCCTCCTGCTGTGCTTTGGCCAGGGCCGCCTTGGCCTCGTCGGCTGCCTTGCGCTTGGCAGCCGCGTCGTCGGTGGCCTGCTTCTTTTCAACCTCTGGCTTGGCGGCATCCTCAGAAACCTGTTTGGCCTTGGCCGCGGCGTCCTGAGCCGCCTTCTCGGCTGCCGCCGAAGCAGTCGTGGCAGTGGCCACTTGGTTCTTGGCGTTCGCCAAGGCAGCGTCGGCCCCTTTACTAATCTCCGCCGCATCAGCCAGCGCTTTTGCGGCGGCGTTGGCTAGGGCCTGAGATTGTTGCTCGCCTTGCCGTGCTTGGGCTAAAGCGGCCGCGGCATCACCAGCCGCCTTGCGTTTGGCTTCGGCCTCCGCGGTCGCCTTCTTGGCCTCCTCGTCGAGCTTGTTGGCCGCGTCGGAGGCGGCCTTCGCCGTGGCCTCGGCCTTCTTGGCCGCCTTCTCCGCCGCATCGTACGCTTGCTGCAAGGGGAGCACGGCGGCTTTGGCGTCGGCCAACGCCTTGTCCGTGGCGGCCTTGGCATTGGTCGCGTCGGTCACGGCCTTGATGGCCGTGGACAAGTTGGCCTCGGCCTGCTGCGACTCTTTTACGCCCGGCTCGCCCGCCAAATTCTTCGCATCCGTGGCCTGCTGTCGTTTCGCCGCAGCCGCTTGCTCGGCGCTGCGTTGCTCGGCGGCGGCCTGTTCCGCGGCGGTCTTTGCGGAGGCAACCGCCGCTTCGGCCTCTTTGGCCGCCTTCTCGGCCGCCGCGTAGTCGGAGTTCGCCGTTGCCTCAGCCGCGGCCGAATACGAGCCTGAGAATGCCAGCACAAGCACGAGAAGTGCAATCACCCTCGTAGTCATCACGAGTTCCCTCAGACACGGACTGGAGTTCAATACAGACCTTCTGGCTTCCTTGGCAGACGTGTCGTCTTCCAAGAAACCAGCGTGCATCAAGCCCCACATGTCGTACGCAACACAGGAGCCGGAAAAGGCCTTGTGAGCTATTGTAATTGGTCTGCCCTGATTTTACGCGACTTTCGTGGGTGTCGTCAAAGAAAAACAGGAGACGTAATGAATGACCTGTTCGTTTCCTCGAAAGCCATGCCCGTGTTATGAGCACGCCTCATTACGACCACCAACAGCTTCTTCGCGGTCTGAGTCCTTTCGTCTTTCCTCTGGGCGGTGACGTAGGTCACGCTGAACCGATTCCCGCGTATGGTGCAAATGTGTGCGTCATGAAGACGCGGGACATGTTCCATATAGGAACTGAACGTGTCATGCTTCACAAGCGATGGAGGATAGACCCTGAACGGTCCAATCAGCAGAGGCAGTCACGCCCATTATAGCTGAGAGTTGATATGGGAAGGCCGACTCAGATGATGCCTACTTCTGGTTCCACCCCTTCACCTTGAGTTTCAGGGTGTAGACGCTTGTGCGGGCGGCCATGAACAGGATGGTGTGTTCCTTGCCGCCGATCGCGACGTTGGCTGGCTGCTGGTTCTCTGGGGCCGGAATCTGCTCGATCTGGTTGCCATTGTTGTCGACCACCTGAATCCCTCAGCTCGTGAGGTACAGGTTGCCTTCGTTGTCCATGGTCATGCCGTCAGACCCGACGTTGCAGAGCAAGGTCTTGTTCTTGAGTGAACCATCTTCCTGCACATCGTATTTCCACGTCTTCCTGGCGCCGATATCGGAGACATACAGGATCTTGCCGTCAGGTGTACCGCCAATGCCATTGGGCATCCGGTAGTCATCGATGACCCGGGTGAGGGTCTTGCCGTCGGGGCGTGAGGTAATAACCACCCCGCTTGTCCTGCTGGGGGCTGGCGTATTCCGGGCCCCACCAGGGTCTGTGGTAGTACGGATCAGTGAAGTAGATCCCACCGTTGGGCAGAACCCACACATCGTTGGGGCCGTCCAGCAGTTTGCCGTTGTATTCCTTGACCAGGACAGTCACCTTCTTGTCCGGCGTGATCCGCCAGAGCTGGCAATGCTCATCGGAGCACGTGATCAGGTCGCCGTTGGGGGCAAACCGTTGGCCATTCGCCCGCCCCGTCGGCTCCATCCAGACGGTGATCTTGCCGTCCTCGGCGGACCAGCAGAGGATCTGCCCGCCAGGATCGTGGTTCTGATCTGTCAAGAAGACATTGCCGTCCTTGTCGGCCGTGCACCCTTCGGTGAAGCCGTAGCCGGTGCCGACTTTCTCCACTTTGGCCCCGTCAGCAATGATCTGGCTTGCCGCCAGGGACATCGCCGCCAAGCCCAGTACCACAAACAACGCTCCCGCCCAAACGAGTCTAGTCATGGCAAGTTCTCCATTGGGGATCGAATCGCCTGTGAGCCCCATTCATCTTTCACCCGCGATGACCGAGGGTACAGGAACCCTGGGCTGGGGTCAACGTCAAAACAGGGGCGAACCGCCAGCAGAATGCTGCAAGTCACAAATGTGCCGCTGCTAACAGTGCTGTTCCTTTGAGGCACGGCATCGAGGTACTGGTCATATCCATATGAGGTTGACCCCGAGATACTGCACCTTACGCAGGCGTTGGCTGGGTGAATGGAAGGTTCCCGTTCCCGGCTTTCAAGTATCAGGCTTGGGTCTGCTCTGCACTTTCTCACTTGCTGGCACCTGACACCCCTTTCTCTGCTTTTTCTTCTGTAACATCCCCTCTGGCTTGCTTCTGTAGTCGTTAGAGGTGACTTATGGAGACCAACAAGACTTGTCCAAGCTGTGGCAGGCCGATGGCGGCCATGAAGGCCTTGCCGGAATCTCAGGCCTGCGATGGCAAGCTTGGCGATCCGAATGTGAGACTGGCACCAGAGACAGAGTCCTCTACCAAGACCCAGGGGACAAAGGGATTACCCCGGGGAACCGTTGATGAGGCCAGGATTCAGCCCGACCCAACGTGGAAAGGACTGTACCGGATAGGAGGTGTGTGCCTTCTCCTCACCGGTGTAGCGTACATTGCGTGCCCGTGGTCTCCATTGTTCAGGGTTCCCCCCTGTGACTGACAGTGAACCCCTACTTAACAGCTTGGCCACACACGCTGTGTGGCCTCGGATCAGCTATGGGCTCTTCACCCTTACGGATTTCCTGCTCTTGCCGGCTGTATTGGCTCTCTATCTCGTGCTCAAGCAGATTGCCAGAAATGCCGTGCTCGTAGCCACTGCCCTGATGGTTCTGTTTGTCGTGCTCGACTCGGCTGTTATTGAGTCGACCTCCCTCACACTGGTCACGCTGACTCAACACTATGCGGCATCCACTACCGACATGGAACGGTCGGCCTATAGGGGAGCTCAGGATTATGCCCTCGCGACATTACCCCTGGCGACGTTTTACAGCTTCATGGTATCGTCGATCGGGCTGCTCATCATCAGCGTCGTCATGCTCAAAGGAGTCTTCAGCACGCCGACAGCCTATGCAGGAATCGTGGCCAGTGTAGGGGGATTGTTGGTAGTCTCTATCTTGTGCTGCCCGCTCTGGCTCTCTTGCTGATCCCGTGTCTCATCGCCTTCGGAATCTGGTCACTTCTGGTGGGAGTTAGATTGTACAAGCTTTGCCAGTACGCCACACCGCATCTGCTGTCAGGATCGGCCATTCCATTGCGGGCTTAATCACCGGCTTGATCATCCTCGTCGTTGCCGCCGAAAACAGCAGAGTTGAACAAAACCCATCCCAGGCACATGCCTCTGCCGCAGGGCCAGCCAGGTGCCTCCTGTTGCAGGATTGCGGCGAAAGGTGCAAGTACTCATCCGGGATAACTCAAGTCATTCCAAGCAGGTCATGGCCTGAGGTTCGTCAGACGTCGGGGCCGTCCTCCATGGGTTGACAACTCCATCGCATGCCTCGGATGCTCCCCGACAGCCCCCCTAACAAGACTCTCAGCCCAGTCGCCGAGGCACACAGTTCAACAAGTCCGGATGCCCAGCCGCTGCTTGATGAAAGGACTGCCCAGCCATACGGGCCGGATGCGTCATTCACTGTCCCGCTGCCACGGACGTGGTCTGCACCAACTCGTGCCGTCTCAGGGAACAAGACGTCTGAGCCGCAGTTCTAACGGGGAAGAATACGTTCTCCTGGTCGTACACTTGTGGGTCGATGGACTGGTTGATTCTCAGCATTGAAGGCGTTTGGGATCAGAGCTCGATTAGTGCTTGACGCCGAGCTGACCCCGGCTGGCTTGGCTTCAGATCGCCAAGATCCTTTATCTCCGGGGCTGCCTTGCGGAGTTGTTCCAGGAGACCGGCTTCGTCCGCCTGCCAGATGGTCCCATCCTGGAGACGGGCCAACCGAACGTAGGCCATGGCCGTGAAGACTTCCTCCCGTCCCGGATCGACCGCGCTGCCTTCGCCTACCTTGCCCTGCCTCAGGGGGCTCCAATGCTCGCTGTCCGTCCCGCTGACCGTCCAGGGGGTTCCAGCCATGCGGCGGTTGAACGCATCGTACTTGAGGATCACGATCTCAAAAGCAACCAGCGGCTGATCGCCGACGTTCTTCCAAGTCATGCGCCGGGTCGGCCTTGTGACACCCCGCTCAACCCAGTTTTCGAACGAGAAGTCACTCAGTTCCACGTAGGGGCAGTTATTCACAACTGCAGCCTTTCTGTCCGGGTAGTTACACCCCGTAAATGCAACCGGCGTCTCCGGCCCTCTGGCTTCTGCCGGCCCGGACTGTCGACGCGGATTCTCTCGCTCGGCTGTCTCCTTCGAACCGGTCTGGGTGCCCGGAGCGACGTCTGGCGAGGATCCTTGTGTCGCCGACCCGGATACCGTGATTTCGCTGTCAATGGTCAAGCAGACCACAGCGGACACAACCATCAAGGCAATGATCATTCGCATTCTATACCCCACTTTCAAACAAGAGCCATTAAGGACGCGGCACATAGACTCGGAACAGACTTGATATGAACTCGATTCTGAGTTCACCCCATCTGATATTCTATTCCATCGTTGGGTCGGGTCAAGCCTGTCCTTGCCATTGCCTAATATCCGTTTTCCCGTAGGGTGCAAGTGTCTGTATCGAGCGTCTGGGCGGGCTATTAACGTCATACCACAGAGCCGCCTGAGCGCCGCCGCGACATAAGTTGTTCCACTCCCCCCCCTGCCACGGATGCGGTGTGCCCCAACTGCCAGTATCACAGTGCGGCAAGACCTCTGAGCCGTAGTTCTAAGGTGCGGTTGAGCCGCAAATCCACCTCGAACAGCCCCGGGGTGTGATGATGTATAGGCCAGCATCTGCTTGGAATGGCGTGGATTAGGTCCAGATGAGTTTTTGCACCCTACGGCGTTTGCGTGACGATCGCGAAGAGCAACCCGGGCTATTGGCTCGACCGCCAGCAGAGGATTGCCGCTCACGCGCGGAGGATCAGGCGCAGATTGCGGATCACATGAAGCCGCCCGCCCGCTCTCGGATACCTTGGTGAACGACGCATTCTCCAAGGTGCTGACGGATCTGGGGCCCGGCTGGCGGTGATAGAGGAGAGGCCGGACCCCGTTTGCCCCGCCTCGGCCATGGTTCTTGGGCCGGATCGTAAAGGCGCATATTTCAACAGTGTGCCAAGATAAGCTGATGCAGATCAAGCTGGACAATCCAGCCTGGCCAAAGGCTAACCACCGGGCCAGAACGGAACTTTGCAGCATAAGGAGGTAACGAATTGCGTGAAGCCAAAGGGAAGGCGGATGATCGGCCATAACGCAAGTGAAGGTATTGAGCCCCGAAATTGTCATCGTCGCATTGGGCCAAGGGTTTCATGGTCCGGAAGCCAGCAGCGTGACGTGCGTTAACGGTGAGTGCGGCACGCCGTGCCGGGGTCTGAGTCCATGGCAGGTCATCCAACGGTTTGCATCGGAACTTGGGAGAGCCATGCCGCTCCCCAGAGGAAGCTTCCAACAAGCCGAAGAGGCGAAGGCGGAGGTATGGCGATATGGCAGTCGGACCAACCCATAGTAGAGGAGTAGGTGGGGTGGAGCAGCCGACAAGGCTGCAATCCAGCTGGTGAAAGTCCAGCCGTGTCAGTTGCCCGTGTTGGACACGTAGCGATGCCACATCCCGGAATGGGTAACCACCCGGGCTATGCGTGGTGTAAACGGCCTGGCCGCCCTAAGCGGTACGCTTAGCGGTGGGTGTGACCTGGAGGTCTAGCAAGCATAGGAGCCTGAAGATAAACGAATGACTGCAGCTCCGAAATACTCCTCCCTGTTGAAGTCGCATTGCAGGGGTAATCTTGTGTGCCGAACGCGTACCCCATGGCGTGAGGCCAATGTTCCCGAGGAAGAAGCGGGCAAGTGCACTCGGGAGACACAACGGAGTATGGGTCCAAGCACCTATGCAAGGATTGCAGAGATAATGTCGGGAAGGGCCGTTTCCCAGCAGGGACTGGCGACAACCTGCAAAGACCCAGTGTGCAAGGGAAAACCGAGTCGCTGGGAGGGATACGGTCTGACGCATGAGTCCGTATGAGCTGATGAAGGAAGAGTAATGTCTTCTGAGATGACTTTCAAGTCATCCGGGTCATGGGTAACACCCATACCTGGCAAAGGGGCTCTGGGCACTCGGCGGTTCCGGGCACGACATGTGCATCCAGGCACTGAACTGGAAAGAATGCCATGTTCTCTCGGGACGAGGGTACAGGTAAACTGTATGGGAATGGGGTGTATGTGTGCCAGCACTTAAGCCTCAATTTGTGCAGGCAGGACTGTATCCGGTAAACGATATGGGGAGCCGAGGCCAGAACCGGACTCGGGAAAACCGACCGTCCGGGATCGCAGGGAGGCTTACGGAAACGTGAGCTATGGCGAAGGCTAAACGGGCACATAAAGCGGAAACGCCGAAACAGCCAAGCCTTTGCTTAAGGCTGCGCACCGTATCTCTATCCCGACAATGCCCATCGAGAGCCCATGCTCACTCGAAGGGGTTGGCAGGACGTAGAGGGATGAGAAGCGTATGCCAGACACAGAACTGGGAACATTACGTGGACGAAACTGGCCCTCATAGCGGAACGGGCTCGCCGGGAGCCGCAATGCCAGTTTACGAGCTTGGCTCATTTGCTGGACGAGGGGTTTCTGGCGGCATGTTACCACCGGCTCGGCAGGGACCGGGCCAGTGGCGTGGATGGTGTGACGTGGAAGGAGTACGGAGAGCATCTGGAAGAGAACCTGCGGGACTTGGTGGCCCGGATGAAGGCGAAGCGGTACAAGCCGCTGCCTGCCAAACGGGTCTACATTCCCAAGGACGAGCACTCGCAAAGACCGCTCGGCCTGCCCGCCCTGGAGGACAAGATCGTCCAGAAGGGGATCGCCTTGATTTTGGAGGCGATCTACGAGGCGGACTTTCTGGACTGCTCGTATGGTTTTCGTCCGGGGCGGGGCTGCCACCAGGCGCTCAATGCGGTGGACAA
The DNA here is from genome assembly GCA_963725415.1 of uncultured Acidobacteriota bacterium. GTDB lineage: Bacteria > Acidobacteriota > Terriglobia > Bryobacterales > Bryobacteraceae > CAVRZY01. The sequence continues at coordinate 19,458 of CAVRZY010000325.1, forward strand.
GACGATCATGACGCAGCCGATCAACCACGTGATCGACGCGGACATCAAAGGCTTCTTTGACAACGTGTCGCACGCGTGGTGGATGAAGTTTCTGCAAGTCCGCATCAAGGACCCGAGCTTTCTGCTGCTGATTCGGCGGTTTCTGAAGGCGGGGTACTTGGAGGCGGGCCAGATCGTGGCGACCGAGCAGGGAACGCCGCAAGGGGGCAATCTCAGCCCGATGCTTTCCAATATCTTCCTGCACTACGTGCTGGATTTGTGGTTTGAGAAGCGGCTGAAGCGGCAGGTGCGCGGGGCGTGCTTCTCTGGTGCGGTATGCGGACGATTTCGTCTGCATGGTGCAGTACCAGGACGACGCCCAGCACATGCTGCAAGCGTTGCGGGAGCGGTTCACGCAGTTCGATCTGGCGTTACACCCGGAGAAGACGCGCGTGATCAGCTTTGGCCGGTACGAACGGCAGAACGCCCAACGGCAGAAGCGCCGGGCGAACACCTTCGACTTCCTGGGCTTCACCCACTACTGCGGCGCAGAGCCGCAGGGGGAAGTTCATCGTCGGACGCAAGACCAGCCGGAAGAAGTTCCGCAAGAGTGCCAGGAGCTAGCGCGTGGCTGAAGGCCGTGCGGAGTCCGTGCCGGTCAAGGAGTGGTGGCCGGTGCTTGAAGGCCAAGCTGCGGGGCCATTACCAGTACTACGGGGTGAGCGGGAACATGCGGTCCCTTGTCCCGCTACTACGACCTCGCCGACCGCCTGGTGTTGAAATGGCTCAATCGCCGCAGCCAGAAGGTCTCGTTCTCCTGGAAGGGGTTCCGGGCCTACCTGGAGCACTACCCGCTGCCCAAGCCGCGGATCGTCCACAACCTGTACACCCTGTCGCCCGTGACGTGAGGTTTACTGAAGAGCCGGATGTGGGAAATCTACAAGTCCGGTTCTGTGAGGGACATTGAAGCTCTTTCACATGGTTGAATATTGTGACACTCCGCAGATCGAAAGAGCGGAGCAACAGGGAATACAAAGCATACCTAAATGAGAGACCATATTATGTCTACTCGACGTGTGCCAAGCCGGACGCAGCAGCAATTGAGTCCTCACAGAGGCAGGTTCCGGGCCTTGATAGCACGACGACGGGGCGGTGTGACCCAATGCCATGGCGACGTCAGATCTCAGAGAAACAACAAGGGCTGACAGCCTCATGAACCGCCAGCCCTTGTTCTTGTGTCAGCCTGCAACTCGATCGCAGGGCATCATGGTTTGGCCACGGCATCATCCAAGACGTAGAAGAATCTCACCTCGCTCAGGCTCGCCAGGGTGGCAGTGCCCGCCCAGTTGCTGTTGATTGTCAGCTTGACGAACTTGGCCTGGGCGCCATTGAAGTCCACGGTGGTATTGTGCACGTAGTTCGGGTTGACCCGTGGCCTGGGCAAATTCCGGTACGCCCGCCAGGGCCGTCCACGCGACCCCATCCAGAGAGGTCTCGACCGTCACGTCCTTGGCCCCATACCCAACAGAGGACTCGATCGCTTGATTGGAGTTCCACACCCACAGCTCGTGGAGGCGTAGACCTTATCGAACTGGTACTGAATCCAGATGCGGCGGTACCCCCTTCTTACTGAGCCACATCGTCGAGGCCGATGTGCCGTGCTGATCTGGCTGTCCAGCCCCGAGCCGTCGACGGTCTTTCCGGTCCCATGGTGCTGGCCATGAGCTGGACGCAGTGGCAATGATGTTCTTGATCGGGACTGCATAGGCTGCGGTCGTGAAGTCCAGCACGGGCCCTTGGTAGATGGTGGAGTGGCCCCGGAGGTCACCAAGTCCACGCGCCAGTAGTAGGTCCGACTGTATTCCAGGAGCCCGTGGGGATCGTACGTGGTACCCGTCTGCCCCTGGCTGACCAGCACGCCGCTGGGGATTGGCTCGGTTGGCGTCAGTGACTGCACTCCGCGGAGGTCCCAAGGTACACATCAAACGCCTCCGCGAACGAAGGGGATATCCAGCTCAGGACCACGCCGGGGGCAACGTCCGAGGCATGAGGACCGGGCGTCATCGAGCGACTCCATGAGGACTGCCAGGTCTTTCTCGTCCACCACGCCATCGCCCCAGGGAAACGGGCCGATGTCGCACAGGGAGTTGCTCTTCCCCAATTGGCGTCAAAGAGGGCCATGTCCGCCAGGTCCACCTTGCCGTCGCCGTTGAAGTCCACGATGGGGAGGATCGGCGCCTTCCATTGCGTGTAAGTGTAAGTGCTGGCGTCACCTCGAGTCGAAGTACAGGGCGGAGCCATCGGGAGCAAGCACGGGCCAACTCATCGATTGGTCCGTTGACCATGGGTCCCAGGTTCACCGCCGGCTCCCAAGGAGCAGAGCGGCTGGCCCGCCTCGTCATCCACAGATCCCCGCCGCCATAGCCACCCGGGCCGCGTACCGCCATCGGAAGACGAGCAACAGCCCGTCCGGAGAAAGACGGGAGAGTCCTCATCGACGGGACTATTCACTGCCGGGCCGAGATTCACCGGGTCACCCCAGGGGTCGCTGGTGGTCGCACGCTTGCTGACGTAGAGATCGCAGCCGCCATATCCGCCCGGGCGGTTCGACGTGAAGTAGAGTTCCAAGCCATCCGACGACACCGAAGGCCAACCATCGCTGATACGAGCTGTTCACCTTCGGGCCCAGATTGGTCGGCGGGCCCCAAGGGCTGGTTCGGGTCGCACGCTTGGTCACATAGAGATCGCCGTTGCCGTACCCTCCGGGCCGGTTGGAGTTGAAATAGAGCTCCAGACCATCGCCGGAGATGGACGCGGCGCAATCCATCGCTCGCACTGTTGACAGCGGCCCGAGATTCTCGGGAGGACCCCAGTCGTCCTCGACCGAGGCCCGTTTGCAGACCCAGAGGTCGTCGCCGCCCTGTCCCCCGGCCCGGACGCGAGTCGAAGTACATTTCCAGCCCATCCGCGGAGAAACAGTCGATACCGTCGGTCGCTGCGGTCGAGGAGAGGAAAAGCAGATTGGACGTTCACCGGCTCGCCGAAGGTGAAATCGGCCCGCGCCGGCGGCGCGTCGAGACCTGCGAAGAAGACCCAAGCCCAACCAATGACGTTACCACCATCGGAATCTCAAACAACTTCATCTCACACCTTCCTTTCTGCCCGAAGGCAACAGACAATACTGGAATCTCATTGACAGGTCTTTCTGCAGAAAAGACGAGTTCACAATCGAAGGGCAGGTCGATGACACGCCGAGGCCACGCGACGTGCCGAACCACGAATCCGACGGCGACCGGCCGCTCACGACGGCGGACCACCGCCTCATGTCGGCCTCGGCCTTGGCCCGCTCGTGCAGATAGTCGTAGTACCGGGCGCGGTCGGAGTAGGCGTAGGCATCCTGCGGGTCGGTCTCGATTCTGCGGGTGTAGAGGCGCAGCATGTCCTGCCAGTGCTCGTCCAGCGTCTGACCCGGACCCAGGGCTTTCACGGTGGAGAGGGCAGGATCAAGATCGGCGGTCCACAATTCGAAGTACGGCGGTCCCAGAGCGAAGACGAGCTTCGTGCCATCCGGGGCCCAGGAAGCCGCCATGATCTGACTGGTCAGAACCTTGTCGGGTTCGTTGCTGTCGAGAGGGTAGATCCACAAGCCGGTCCTGATCCCCCACGCTGCTGCCACCGCCCAGGCACAGTTCGTTGCCCGTGGGAGACCACGCGGGTCCGCCCCAGGTGTCGAAAGGCACACGCCACTGGGCCACTACGGCTTGCGAAGCCAGATCCTTGACCTTCAGGGATCCGTCTTCCAGATACGCCACGCGCTGATTGTCCGGCGACACCGAGGGAAACGCGCTCGAGCACGCCATGATCCGTTTCGGCTCGGCATTCGGCCCTGCGATGGAGATCGAACAGAGCGTCTTCTCCAGACGCGAGTGATAGTAGACCTGCGCGGAGTCCCTGCTCCAGGAGGGCCAGCCGCCCCGGGCCAGACGCCTGGGCTCTGTGCCATCGGACGTTCATGACCCAGACTTCTTCGTCTCGTCAGCCAGACGCTCCTGATCCTTGCGCTCGGCGGCGGTCAACTCCTCCAGCCGCAGGACCTGGCAATCCCGAACGAAGGCGATGTACCTCCCATCGGGCGACCACCTCGGGTCCTTGCCGGGGACGATCAGCAGATCGGTTTCCTTCGTGGCGGGATCGAAGAGCGCCACGCCGCTGTAGCCCTGCACCCCCAGGCTGAAGGCCAGCTTCTTCCCATCCGGCGACCATTGGGCACTGAACCCATCCGTGGTCACACGGCGGCCCTTGGCCGAGAGGTCGCGATAGGTCTCCTCGGCCTCCACCATCGGCAGGAAGGCCGCTCCCGTCAGGCTCGCGGTCCGCCGGATGCCAGGACCGCCCGGCCTCCAGGGTGTCGAAGACGTACTTCGTCGCACCAGTCCCGGAACTCGTTCCGAGCTGTCGGGCCGGAGCTGACGATCTGCCGGAACACGGCCGCCGCCTTGTCGTAGTCGCCCAGGGCCGTCAGGGCACAGAAGAGGTGGTATTGAAAGACAGGTTTGTCGGGCCAGAGCTTCAGAGCACTCCTGGGCCTCGGCAATGACACGCTCGTAGTCGCCCATCCGCAGAAGGGTCTCGCAGCGCTGGGCGGACAGATCGAGGTACTGCGGGCTGTCCTTGCGGCGTGAGCGCCAGCGCACTGGTCATAGTCCGCAATCGCCTCTGCGATACTGGCCCAACTCCCGCAAGGCCATCGCACGCAGAGAGTAGCCCAGCGGGTCGCGCGGCCGCAGGATCGTCATGACCAGCGCATCGTCCTTCATCTGGTCGTATTTCCGGGAGGCATAGTACGTGAAGGCCCGCAGCCGGCGGGACTCGTAGTGGCCGGGTCAAGCTGCAAGGCCTTGTCGAGCGCGGCAAGCTGCTCCTTGACCGTGAGGGCCGTCATGGCCCGCAGGAAATACGCTTCGGCGGTCTCCGGCAGCAAGGCCTCGGCCTTCTGGCGGTGCTCCTCGATCTCCTTGAGCTTCTCGGCATTCGGCGATTCACTCTCCCAGAGGATGCGGGCCAGGAGCGCATGGGCCGCCCCGGCAATCTCCGGCCGTTCGTTGAGCAGACTCGTTCAGCATGGTCACGGCCTCCTCGGAACGGCGGTTGTCCACGAGGATGCCGGCATGGAGAAGCTGGGCTTCCGGTCCGACGTGCTTGCTGTCGAGGATGGGTTTGATCGTCTCCAGGGCGGCTTCGCGGTCGGCCTTGGCATACTGCTCGCGGGCCTGGGACAGGATGCCCCTGTGCCTGAAGCCTTCCGCCTCGGCCAGTTGGAGCCGGTCCCGATTCCACATGGAAAGGACGACGACCGCCGCACCGGCGACGACCGCCATCGCCAGGGCGGCGATGGCCTGGGAGCGGTGCCTGCGGAGGAACTTGTGCAGGCGATACGTTGTGCTGGGGCCTCTGGCCAGGACCGGCTCGTGCTCCAGATGCCGCCGGATGTCCTCGGCCAGGCCGCTGGCGGTCTCGTACCGCCGGGCGCGGTCCTTCTCCAGGGACTTCATCACGATCCAGTCCAGATCGCCCCGAATGGCCTTCCGGAGCAGATCGGGAGTGGAATTGCGGTGCTTGGCGACGTCGGTCAGCGTCTCGCCGAGGGTGCTGAGCTTGGTGGAGGGCTTGACCGGCTCCTGTTCCCGGATGACCCGCTGCATCTCGACGTAGCCGGCCTTGCGAAGCTCCTCTTCACTGAAGGGCGTGGTCCCGGTGAGCAGTTCATAGAGCAGGACGCCGAGCGAGTAGATGTCCGAGCGGGTGTCGATGTCCAGATCGCTCAGTTCCGCCTGCTCCGGACTCATGTAGGCGGGGGTGCCGATGATGTGGGCGTAGCGGGTAAAGAGCGTCTTTTCCGTCAGCCGCTGGTTCGTGGCCTTGGCGATGCCGAAGTCGATGACCTTGGGGACGGGCTTGCCATCATGGTGCGTGACCATGACATTGGAGGGCTTGAAATCCCGGTGGATAATGCCCTTCTGGTGGGCGTGCTGCACGGCGTGGCAGACCTGGAGAAACAAAGCCAGCCGGTCCTTGGTGCTCAGGTTGTTCTTGTCGCAGTATTCGGTGATCGAGACGCCCTGTGACCAGCTCCATGACGAAGTACGGCCGGCCGGTCTCCGTGGCCCCGGCATCGAGGACCTTGGCGATACTGGGATGGTCCATCAGGGCCAGGGCCTGCCGCTCCGCCTCGAAGCGGGCGATGACCTGCCGGGTATCCATGCCCAGCTTGATGATCTTGAGGGCCACCTTGCGGCGGATCGGCTCGCTGCTGCTCGGCCATGTAGACCACCGCCATGCCCCCTTCGCCGATCTTCTCCAGGAGCTTGTACCGCCCGATGACCGTGCCGGAGCCTCGGCAACTGGGTTGCCGTCCAGAGCTGCGTGTCCGGACCAAACACCGGGGCCTTCCAGGAAATCACCTACCTGCCTCGTGGGCCTTGAGCAGCACCTCGAGATCGCGATCGCAGACCGACGTCATCCTGACCGCAGGCTTCATCTAGGTAGTGCCTCTCGCTCGCCCGGCGTCTTCTTCTCAAGGCATCGCGAAAGATCGCTGTCTTCGATCTTGGCCTGGCTGCCATGATACATTCCCTGTCGGCTCCTCATTCGACATTGCGATATCGCGTGAAAACATGCCAAGGAATCTGACGATTCTGAACCAATCATGGGCTGGGAAACCAGAGAGAACTGTCATGCCTGCGTATTCTGCACGAGGCTCTCAGCATGACCTTCTGGCCTGGCAGCTTCACCGGGCGAGTTGTCCGCTCATTTCGATCTCGTGGTACAACCAAGCCGTGCGTAGGCCCAGTACCGATCGGCCGTAGCGTGGCGAGATCCCCCAGGACCTCGGCGACCTGTTCGAGGGTAAGCCGGCGAAGTAGCGCAGCTTGACCAGCTCGGCGCCTCGGGTCCTCCTCGGCAAGCTGCGCCAGGGCCTCGTCCAGGGCAATCAGATCTCTCAGGGCTCTTCGACGGCCAGCCGCCAGGCTCGTCGAGGTCAACCTTCCTGACGACCTCCGCCACGTGCTTCACGCTCTTTTTGCGACGGGCATTTTCCACGAGAATCCGCCGCATCGCCTCGGCTGCGGCCGCAAAGAAGTGACCGCGGTTCTCCCAGCTTCGGGGCTCATCTCCAACCAGCCGGATGATAGGCCTCATGGACCAGGGCCGTCGCCTGGAGGGTCTGGCCGGGGGTCTCGTGGGACAGCTTCTGTGCGGCAAGAATACGGAGTTCCTCATAGACCAAGGGCAGGAGTTCATCTGTAGCCTTCGCATCCCCCCTTCGATCGCATTCAGAATGCGCGTTACGTCGCTCATGGCATCCCTCAAACCACGGCACGTTCATTCCGCATCAGGCCTCCAGACCGATCCGAGTTCAGCACCTTGGGAACGTCAGACCTACCTTGCCCGAGCACGACTTACTGTACCATCCTGGGCCGCATTCGACAAGGATCGAGCGGGCTGCAGATCTTCACCAGAGAGTACCACCTTCCGTCCGGTCGCGTCACCATGCGGTGGCAGTGTCTATGCCGACTTTCTCACCGATATGACAAGGGGCCCCTTCACCTGCGGATGCCCCGCCGATGTGGGCCCCTTGCTCATCCTCATTCCTACGGTGGTCAGTTGCCTGCAGCCGCCACGGGCTCCCTCTCGTTCAGCTCTCACCACAATCTCAGATAGTGCTTCCTTTCGAGAATCCACCACAGGTCTATGGCTTCACCGCCTGGTCGTAGATCCGCACGTCGTCGATCAGCCCGGACCAGAAGGAGCCTGGCTCAAGGTTCTACCCCGCCGCCGAGGTACAGGCCTCCGATCGACTTCGACAAGCCGCTTTGTGTGTCCTTGGCGACCTCGACACCGTCGACGTAGAGAATCCGGTTCGAGCCATCCCACGCAAGACCGACTCGCAGAGAGTCTAGTAATCTCCAACCTTCGGATCTTCTACTTGACTCCCCCACCCCCCCTCCTGTAGAATGGATTATGCACTACGGATGATAGTGCGAAGTCACACAAGATCGCCGGCCAGGACAGCCACCGAAAGAGCGCTGCGTTACACGCATGTGAAGGGAATGCAACTGCCGTATGTGAGTGGTCGCACCATTCTGGTGGAGGAGAGTCTCCCCGACGGATTGGCAGATGAGCGCGGGTCAATACTATTAGGCCGCAGACCGGCCGATCACAAGGAGAGGGCACCATGGAGAATCGAGTAGTCTGGTTGGTGGCCGCCCTGATGACAGGGTTTATGACGTCTGGGTCCAGCCATGCACAACAAATCACAAACCTCATTCCGAACGGCGGCTTTGAAACCGGTGCCATGGCGCCGTGGGGCAGCTACGGTGCGCTCGCAACATTCACCGTCATGAACGAATGTGTCGGCGCCGCGGTTCCGGAAGGGCCGATCGAGGGGACTTATTGTCTCAACGTGAAGGTTTCCGGAGCAGGCACCAACCGCTGGGATGCTGCAGTGCAGCCGGCCATCGCGTCGCCCCCAGGACCGATCTTTCAAAAAGGCAAGAAATACACGCTCTCGCTCTTTCTCAAGAGCAAGACCGGTACCGCGCAGGTTTTTCTGGCGCCAGAGCTGAACCAGGATCCCTATACCGGATATGGTACCCTGGCCGTCACCATGACCGACAAATGGGTGGAATATCACACAACGACTCCCGTCATACCGGCCGATGTGAATCCGGCACACCTTACCATCCACGTCGCGTATGCCGCGCAGGAGTTCTGGATCGACGACGCCAAGTGGTACGAAGGCGACTATGTCCCGACCGTGTTTGGGCCGATACTCACAGCGTCGCTTCCGAGCCCAGCATGGGGGGATGTGGATGTGCCTCGCGATACGGCCTTGAGCTGGACTCCGGGTCCCTTCGCCAACACGCACGACGTGTACCTGGGCGGGACGTTTGATGATGTGAACAATGCCGGTCCCGCCAGCCTGCTGGTCAGCCATGGGCAGACGGCAGCTACCTACGCTCCAGCCAGTCTCCTGGACTTTGGCCAGACCTACTACTGGCGGGTCGATGAGATCAATGCCCCTCCCGACAGCAGCGTCTACAAGGGCCGCGTCTGGAGCTTCACCACCGAGCCCTACAGCTATCCGGTCAGGCCCACCAAGGCGACCGCATCGAGCTCGTTCAATTCCACCATGGGGCCCGAGAAGACGATCGATGGTTCCGGCCTCAATTCCTTGGACCAGCATGGGACCACAGCGTCGGACATGTGGCTCAGCAAGAAGAACCAATCGCCGATCTGGATCCAATATGAGTTCGACCAGGTCTACAAACTGGACCAGATGTGGGTGTGGAACTCCAATCAGGAGGTCGAACCGATCAGCGGTTTTGGCGCCCTGGACGTAGCCATCGAGACCTCCACGGATGGTGCCACGTGGACCCCCCTGCCCGACGTGCCAGGGTTTAACCCCGGCACCGGAGAGCCCAACTACGTATACAACACCACTGTGGATTTCGGCGGGGTGTCGGCCAAGTACGTCAAGCTGACCATCGGCATGAACTGGGCCTTTGGAGCCAAGCAGGCGGGCCTGAGCGAGGTTCGGTTCTTCTATGTGCCCGTCAAGGCCTTCAGACCCGCACCTGCTGCAGGCGCCACGGATGTTGCCCTGGACGCCAGGCTGAATTGGAGACCCGGCCGCTCGGCCGCCAAGCACCAGGTCTATCTCGGCACAGATCCAAACTCCACGAACCTGATCAAGACGACGACTGCACACAGCCTGGATCTGGGTTCCCTGGGGTTGCTGTACGGACAGACCTACGACTGGAGGGTCGATGAGGTCAATGACGCGGCCACCCCCAGCCTCTGGCAAGGGGATGTCTGGAGTTTCACCACACCGGCGTACGCGGTCGTGGATGACTTTGAGGCGTATGACGACCTCTGCAAACGGGTCTTCTTCAGATGGCAGGATGGGTTCGGCTACTCTGCATCCCCGGATTGCGGCGTGTCCTCATCGGCCGGAAACGGCACCGGTTCGACGGTGGGCAACACGAGCCCTCCGTTCGCCGAACAGACGATCACCCACTCCGGGGGCAAGTCGATGCCCCTGTGGTTTGACAACACCAGGAGCCCGTTCTATTCGGAGACCCAAAGGGAGTGGGCAACTCCACAGGCCTGGACCGGGGGCGGGATCAACACCCTGGTGGTCTACCTGCAAGGCGATGCAGCGGCCTTTGTCGAGACCTCGCCTGGAACCCTCATCATGAACGGCACAGGCACGGACATCTGGAACGCCTCGGATCAGTTCCGGTTCGTGTACAAGCCACTGAAAGGCAATGGCTCCATCGTGGCCAAGGTTGAGAGCGTGGCCAACACACATGAGTGGGCCAAGGCGGGCGTGATGATCCGCGAGAGTGCATCGCCGGGAGCCAAGCATGCCTTTGTGGCGGTGACGCCTACGGCGTCCCATGGTATCTCCTACCAGCGTCGTGTGGACACGGACGTGGCCAGCGACCAGAATACGGACATCGCCGACACGCCGGTGCCGCAGTGGGTCAAGGTGACCCGCAGCGGCAATACGTTCACGGCCCAGTACTCCGGGAATGGAACCACATGGACGGACATCGTGGTTTCGCCCGCCGTGTCGATCACCATGGCCAATGACGTGCTCATAGGCCTGGCCGTAACCAGCCACCAGGCCGGTTCGGTCTGCGGCGCCAAGTTCTCGAATGTCTCGACCACGGGCACCGTCTCGGGTTCGTGGCAGGTCGCAGAGATCGGCGTGACGCAGGTCGCAGGCAACCTGCCTGAGACGTTCTACGTAGCCCTGCAGGACAGTGCGGGCAAGATGAAGGTGGTCAGCCATCCGGATCCCATGGTAATCAGCACAGGCAGCTGGGAGCAGTGGAGCATTCCGCTGAGCCAGTTCACCTCAGCCGGGGTCAACCTGGGCAGCATCAAGAAGATGGTCATCGGGGTTGGCGAGCGCAGCGCACCCAAGGCCGGCAATTCGGGCAAGCTGTACATCGACGACATCCGTCTGCAGCCCTAGCCCATGGCTGATCCTCGTACTGAGCACATCGGGGCCTGTGTCCACGGGGCACGGGCCCCGATTCGTTTCTGACGGTCGTGCCTGGGAAGAGGGCCCCAATGCCCGTTCCCTCTTGGCGGCTGGACCATCGTCAGGATACCCGCCCGGATCGCCTTTTGCCGCGGATGGAGCGAATCCCCGCAGCTTGGTCACCGCTCCAGGCCAAGCCGTGAAGGCGCATAGTTCAACAGTGTGCCAAGCAAAGCTGATGCGGAACAAGCTGGACAATCCAGCCTGGCCAAAGGCTAACCACCAGGCCAGAACAGAACTTTGCACAAGGAGGTAACGAATATGTGCAAGCCAGAGGAAAGGCGATTGTCGGCCATAACGCAAGTGAAGGTATTGAGCCCCGAAATGATGTCATATTGCATAGGGCCAAGGGTTTATGGTCCTGGAAGCCAGCATCGCTGTACGCGTTAACGGTGAGTGTGCCAGCGACGTGCCGGGGTCTGAGGCCATGGTAGGTAATCGAATTGTTTGTACCGGAACTTGGGAGAGCCATATCGTTCCCAAGGAAGCTTCCAACAAGCCGAAGAGGCGAAGGCGGAAGTATGGCGATATGGCAGTCGGACTAACCCATAGTAGAGGAGTAGACTCCCCAAGCCTCGCATCGTACACTGGCTCTACACGCCCTCCGACCGTTCCGTGAGACCTGCTGAAGAGCCGGATGTGGGAAATCCACATGTCCGGTTCTGTGAGGGACGTTGATGCTCTCTCACATGGCAGAATGCTGTGACACTCCTCAATCGAAAGAGAGGAGAAACAGGGAATACAAACCCTGCCTGCATGAGAGTGCTATAGTACGTCTACTCGACAGTCCGAATTCAGGGCCGATAAATGTCTCAAACCGCGTTCTTTCGTGCTTGACAGAGGGTCCACAAGTCCATGTTTTGACCGAAACAGCTGCGAGTAGTGACAAAATGGAGACAGAATGTCACGACCCGCCGCGGTAGGATTTGGAGCCTGGGCGGCGGCACACTCCTGATTCCCACTGTCGATGCGATCGATAGCGTACGTCATCGGTTCGGCCTTCAAGTCCCGGCCGGATTGGGCTGTGAGAGATAGGCGCGGCACGACCTCATTCCCTCATCATGTTCCCCGCTGCCATTGCTCAAGCGAGAACGTTCTTCCTCTCATGTCGGCCGAACCCGGTGGCACACTATCTGGTCGAGCCCTTTTCCGACGATGGCTCCTTGCCCTCGTGAAGGGCTTTGATATCGTCCGGTGCCAGGGCATAGCTATAGATGCGGACGTCGTCGATCAGGCCGTTCCATTCGCGTGGCTGAGGCCGGGTTTCGGCGTTCCCTCCGATCAGAACGTGGTCCGTGGATGTGTTGATGCGTGTGAAGGCAACGGCAGGTGTGAAGGTATCCAGCTCTCCGTCAACGTACAGGCTCAGCCTGCGCCCGTCGTAGACGCCGGAAACGTGATGCCATCGGCCGTCGTTCACACTGGCATCGCCGAGGATGTTTCCCCAAGCCAAATCCGGCGCGGCAATCCGCATCGGAATAACTCCGCTGCAGGCGAATACAAGGGCGTCGGTCGTTTCATTACGCTGCAA
>CAVRZY010000326.1:0-27474 GCA_963725415.1 uncultured Acidobacteriota bacterium
GGCGGCGACACCATGAACTACTGGATCAGCGACACCCGCGAGGAGCTGCTGGAGACGCTCGAAGAGTGGGACTTCCTGCTGATCAACGACACCGAGGCCCGCCTGCTCTCGGGCTGCTACAATCTGCGGCGGGCGGCCAACGGATTCTCGAGATGGGTCCGAGGACGCTGATCGTCAAGCGCGGCGAGTACGGCGCTATTCTGTTCCGACCGCGAGGGTGCATTTCGCCGCGCCCGCGCTACCTGCTGGAGGAGGTTTTCGATCCCACCGGCGCGGGCGACTGCTTCGCCGGCGGCTTCTTCGGGTACCTGGCCGGGGCGGCATCGACCTGAGACAGGATCGCACGCGATCGGCGGGAGCTGCGCCGGGCCGTGATCTACGGCTCGGTGATGGGCAGCTTCTGCTGCGAGAAGATTCGGCGTGGATCGTTTTCGCGCTTGACGCGCGCGGAGATCGATGGCCGTTTCCAGGAGTTCAAGAGCTTCACGGAGTTCTGAAGGAGTGCGCCAGAAGGCGGCGCGGCCGGGAGTCCTGGCGGCTACCCGACCAGCAGCGATACTGGAAACGATTGCGGTCTTGGCCTGCTGGCGGCGCTGAGCTCGGCGACGGTCGCTTTCTTCTCCCGCCGCGGCTATCTGCTGTACTACGGCGACGCCGAGGCGCACCTGAACATCGCCCGCCGCATCCTGGATTCGCGCACGCCCGGCTACGATCAATTCGGAACGGTGTGGCTGCCCCTGCCCCACCTGCTGATGCTGCCGCTTGTGCGCGATGACCGACTGTGGCAGACCGGCCTGGCGGGCGCGATCCCCTCCGGCGATTTGCTTCGTGCTGGCGGGGACGTGTTCCTTTCGAGCCGCCGCTCGGGTTTTCCGCTCAGCGCGCTGCCGCGGTCAGTGCGGTCTGCCTGTTGGCGCTGAACCCGAATCTGCTCTACCTGCAATCGACGCCGATGACCGAGCCGGTGTTCCTGGCGGCGCTTTGCGCCCTGCTGTATTTCACGCGTGCGGTTTCGGGAAAGGCAGTCGCTCGGATCGGTGGTCGGCGCCGGGCTATCGGCGCTGGCCGGCACGCTGGTGCGGTACGAAGGCTGGTTCCTGATTCCCTTTGTCACGCTTTATTTCTTGCTGGCCGCCCGGCGAAGGCGGCTGGCTGCGGGTTTGCTGTTCGGGGCGCTGGCCTCGCTCGGTCCTCTGTATTGGCTGGCGCACAACTGGTGGTACTACAGCGACTTTCTGGAGTTCTACAACGGCCCCTATTCCGCCAAGGCCATCTATCAGAGGGCCCTGGACTCCGGGATGTCGCGCTATCCGGGCGATCACGACTGGCCCAAGGCTCTGCTGTATTATGCTGCCGCAATCGAGTTGTGCGTTGGCCCGTTGCTGTTCTGGCTGGGGGGCGTTGCGGGCGTGGTGGCGGCCCTGTTTCGGCGAGCCGTTTGGCCGCTGGTGCTGCTGGCGCTGCCTCCCGTTTTCTACATCTGGAGCATGCATTCTTCGGCCACGCCCATTTTCGTGCCCTATCTCTGGCCGCACAGCTACTACAACACGCGTTATGGTCTGACGGCCTTGCCGTTTCTGGCCCTGGCTGGGGCCGCGCTGGCAACGATGGCGCCGCAGCGGCTTCGGCGCTCTGGCGGCGCTCGGAGTCATCGCAGTGGGAACCGTGGGCTGGGTTGCGTATCCCCGCATGGAAGGCTGGATCTGCTGGAAGGAGTCCCAGGTCAATTCCGCGGCGCGACGGGCGTGGACCCGTGAGACTGCTGATTTCCTTCGCGCCCACTACCGCTCGGGCGAGGGCATTTTTACTTCTTTCGGAGACCTCACCGGCATCTTTCTCCAGGCGGGCATCCCGCTACGCGCCACCTTGCACGAGGGGAACGAACCGCACTGGCCGGCCGCCGTGGCGCGGCCGGATCTGTTCCTGTGGGAGAGGTGGGCTGTGGCGATCTCCGGAGACAAGGTAGCCACAGCCATTCTGCGCGCACAGAAAAGCGGGCCAAGATACGATTGCGTCAGGACAATTACCATTAGAGGAGCGCCTGTCATCGAGGTCTACAGGCGGATCCCATGAGGATTCCGTTTACCAAGGCGCATGGCGCCAAGAATGATTTCCTGCTGACCTGGGGCTATCAGGCGCCGCACGAAGACTTGCCGAGGGTGGCGCGCGCCATTTGCGACCGTCACACCGGGATCGGCGCGGACGGGTGGCTGCTGGTCAGACCTTCGTCCCGGGAGGCGACGGGGTACGACGCCTCGATCCGGCTGTTCAACGCGGACGGCAGCGAGGCGGAGATCTCCGGCAACGGAACCCGCTGCGCGGCGGCCTTTCTGATCGATACGGGCAGCGCTGATGAGGACGTGCGCATCCTGACCGGGGCGGGCGTCAAGCACCTTCGCCTGATCGAGCGAACCGAATTGCGTTACGTTTTCGAGATGAATATGGGACGGCTCACCTTCCGTGAAGACCAGGTCCGGATGTTGCTCCGTCTGGCCAGCGGTCCACAGGAAGTCAGCGTGGTTGACGTTGGCAATCCGCAATGCGCGGTTTTTGTGGAGGAGTTTCCGCTGGGCTGGAGGGAGATGGCGGCCGAAATCGAGGCTCACCCGTTCTTCCCCAGGCACACCAACGTCTCTTTGGTCCGTCGGGTGGACGAGCACACGCTGGAGGTCCGGTTCTTCGAGCGAGGCGTGGGCGAGACGATGAGTTCCGGCACTGGCTCGACTGGGGCTGCTGTGGCCGCGGTACTGCGGGGCATGGCCAAGAGCCCGGTCCGCGTCGTGACGCCCGCTGGGCCGCTGGATCTGCGGTGGGAGGAGGAGATCTACCTGACCGGTCCTGCCGAGATCGTGGCGGGCGGCGAGTTCTATTTGTGATCATGGAAGTACGCATGGAAAACACTGGAATCGACTCGACATCATGGGCGCAGGAGCTTACCGGCAAGATTCGGAGCCGCACGGCCCGAGTTGGCGTCGTGGGTCTGGGATACGTTGGCTTGCCACTGGCGGTGGAGTTCGCCAAGGCCGGGTTCTCGGTCACCGGCATCGACATCGACGAAGCCAAGGTCGCACAGGTCAACGCCGGCGACTCCTACGTGCTGGACGTCCCGAGCGCTGTGCTTGGCTCCGCTGGTGGAAGCCGGCAAGACTGCGCGCCACGACGGATTTCGTCGGCCTCGCGCGAGCTGGACACGGTCAACATCTGCGTGCCCACGCCGCTGCGCAAGACCAAAGACCCGGACATGAGCTACATCGACGCGGCCTGCCGGGAGATCGCCAAGCACATCCACCCGGGAATGCTGATCATTCTGGAGTCCACCACCTATCCCGGGACCACCGACGAGTTCGTGCTGCCGATGTTGGAAGAGTCCGGGCTGCGGGTGGGCCGCGACTTCTTCCTGTGCTTCTCGCCGGAGCGCGTCGATCCGGGCAACCCGAAGTACCAGACCGGCGAACATCCCCAAGGTGGTGGGCGGCATCACGCCGGCCTGCACCCGAGATCGGGCGCGCTGTTCTACTCGCAGGCGCTCGAGCAGGTGGTGCCGGTCAGCTCGACCCAGGTGGCGGAGATGGTGAAGCTGCTCGAGAACACCTTCCGCATGATCAACATCGGGCTGGTGAACGAGATGGCGCTGATGTGCGACCGCATGGGCATCAACGTCTGGGAGGTGATCGACGCCGCGGCCACCAAGCCGTTCGGCTTCATGCCCTTCTATCCCGGGCCCGGGCCTGGGCGGGCACTGCATCCCCATCGACCCGTTCTATCTCTCCTGGAAGACCAGGCAGGCGGGCATCGAGGCGCGCTTCATCGAGCTGGCGGGCTACATCAACGGCCAGATGCCGCACTTCGTGGTGGACAAGGTGCAGAACGCGCTGAACGACCAGGCCAAGCCGCTGAAGGGCTCGCGCATCCACGTCATGGGCGTGGCCTACAAGAGGGACATCGACGACCTGCGCGAATCGCCGGCGCTGGACGTGATGCATCTGCTTGAAGCGCCGGGGCGCCCGGCTGACCTACAGCGACCCGTACATTCCCGAGATGCGCGGTGGATGGCACTGGAGCTGGCGTCGATGCCCCCGAGAAGCCGCGACGTCCTCGGCCGACTGCGTGGTGATCGTGACCGACCACTGCGGCTTTCGACTACCCCGAGCTGGTCGAGCAGGCCCGACTGATCGTGGACACCCGCAACGCCCTGAAGGGCTTCACCTCGGAAAAGATCGTGCGGCTGTAAAGCGCCATGGAAACCTTCGGATCCGAGGGCCGTCGGTGCGTCAGAGCCTGGCAAAAACGTACGTAATGTCGTACGATAGTGAGTGTGATGCGATCCACCTTGAAAAGGCGCGGCGTGAACACCATAACGGCTACCGAGGCGCGGGCCAGGCTCTATGGGCTGGTCGATGAGGCGGCATCTTCCCACCGGCCAGTTCTGATAACGGGCAAACGCGCCAATGCCGTTCTCCTTTCTGAAGAGGACTGGCACGCCATGCAGGAAACCCTGTATTTGTTATCTGTTCCTGGCATGCGGGAATCGATTCGCAAGGGTTTGAGGACTCCGGTGAAGTCCTGCGCGAAGGAACTCAAGTGGTGAACTGGCAGGTCGTCTTCACCAGGCAGGCTCAGAAAGACGCGAAGAAGATATCGGCCGCAGGGCTTCGGGCCAAGGCTGAAGATCTGTTGGAAATTCTTGCCAAGGACCCGTATCGGACCCCGCCTCCCTTCGAGAAGCTGCTGGGTGACCTCGCGGGAGCGTACTCCCGCCGCATTAACATCCAGCATCGCCTGGTGTATCAGGTTCTCGACGATCTCAGGGTGGTCAAAGTGCTTCGCATGTGGACCCACTATGAATAGTGCGGACGGGCGTTGACACACGCAGCCGGGGCCGGGTCACCAGAATCCGTCCTGGGGTTCGGGCTAAGATCAATGGGTTATGAGCGTCACAATTGAAGGGCTGTATCTGGGTAACAAGAAAGTCAGACTGCTGCACGAGCCCTCAGGCGTCGAGCTGATTACGGACGCCCCTCGCGACAATTTCGGCGAAGGCGCGTCGTTCTCCCCCACGGATCTGATGGCTGGCGCAGTCGGCGCGTGCATGATGACGATCATGGGCATTCTAGCGGAGCGATCCGGGATTGACCTGTCGGGGATGCGCATGCGCGTCGAGAAGCACATGCAGAGCGAGCCACGCCGCATCAGGTCGCTGGCACTGGTGCTGCGGCTTCCGCAGCGGCTCGCACCCGAGCAGCGGCAGAAGCTGGAGCGGGCGGCACAAGGGTGCCCCGCGCTTCATTCGCTCCACCCCGAGGTGTCGGTTGAGGTGCGGTACGTCTACGACGTGTAGGCCGGCGAGACCGCTCAGGTTCCCTCGATCCCCATCTGGGAGAGGCGGTAGCGCAAGGCGTTGCGGGTGAGGCCCAGGAGGCGGGCGGCCTGGTTCGTCCAAGCGGGCCTTGTAGGAAGTGATGCACGGTGTCATGACAATCACACTCTGTCCATCTTGTGGCGGCAACAAGCTGAAGCGGGTCCGACGGGACTTTACCGCCCAGTTCCGTGGTGAAGCCTACACGGTTCCCGATCTGGAGTTCCACGAGTGCCCGGATTGCGGCGAGAAGATTTACGACCGCCAGGCCATGCGGAAAATCGAAGCCTGTTCACCGGCCTTTGTCAAACCACACCTCGTCAACCGGTGATACGGCTCGGAGTCTACCCCCCCTCGATCCCCATCTGGGAGAGGCGGTAGCGCAGGGCGTTGCGGGTGAGGCCCAGGAGGCGGGCGGCCTGGCTCTTGTTGCCTTCGGCGCGGCGCAGGGCTTCGCGGATGACGGCCTGCTCGAATTCGTCCAGGGTCATGCCCTCGGGCAGGAAATTCTCGATAGTCTGTGGGCGGGCGCGCGGGGCGGTATCTAGCCGGATGTCGGGGGCGTCCAGCCGGATGCCGGCGCAGAGCACCAGGCTGCGCTCGATGACGTTTTCGAGTTCGCGGACGTTGCCCGGCCAGTGGTAGCTCATGAGCCGCTGGATGGCGGCGTCGGTGATGGACTCGACGCGGCTGCCGCTGTCGCCAGCCAGCTTGTGGACGAAGTGCTCGGCCAGGAAGGGAATGTCCTCACGGCGCTCGCGCAGCGGGGGAATGTTAATGGGGACCACGTTGAGGCGGTAGTAGAGGTCCTCGCGGAAAGTGCCCTGCTCAAGGGCGGCGCGCAGGTCCTGGTTGGTGGCAGCGACGATGCGCACGTCGATGTGCCGGGTCTTGTTGCTGCCCAGCCGCTCGAACTCGCGCTCCTGAAGCACGCGCAGCAGCTTGACCTGGATGGAGGCCGGGACGTCTCCGATCTCGTCCAGGAAGACGGTGCCGGTGTCGGCCTGCTCGAACTTGCCCGGTTTGGTGCCCACGGCCCCGGTGAAAGCCCCCTTCTCATAGCCGAACAGCTCACTTTCCATCAGGTTTTCCGGGATGGCGGTGCAGTTGATCTTGACGAACGGGTTCTTGACGCGCGGCGAGTGGTAATGAATGGCGCGCGCGATCAGGTCCTTGCCCACGCCGCTTTCGCCGGCCAGCAGGACCGTGGCGCGCGAGGGGGCCACGCGCATGATGGTGGCGAAGATCTCCTGCATGGGGGGGCTGCGTCCGATGATGTTGTCGAACTCGTAGCGCCGGCCCAACTCTTCGCGGAGCTGCCGGTTCTCGTCCTGCAAGGCCCGGAACTGGAGGGCCTTGTTAACCACGGCCATCAGGTGATCCAGCGAGAACGGTTTCAGGAGGAAGTCGGCCGCGCCGGCCTTCATGGCTTCCACGGCGGTCTCGATAGTGCCAAAGGCCGTCATGACGACGACAGGGGTCTGGGTGTTCTGGCGGCGAATCAGGGAAAGCAGCTCGAGGCCGTCCATGCCAGGGAGCCGCAGGTCCGTGAGGATGAGGTCGGCGCGGTCGGCCAGTTTCAACGCTTCTTCGGCGGAGCCGGCCTGGTCCACCTCGAAACCTGCCGAGCGGAGCTGCAACTCGAAGCACTCGCCGCAGCTTGTCTTCATCTTCCACGATCAAGATGCGTGTCTTCATTCCCCGCGCTCGGTCGGCAAGTACACGTGAAAAACGCTTCCCTTGCCGGACTCGCTTTCGACTGCCATTTTACCGCCATGCAGATCGACGATCTTGGAGACAATGGCCAGTCCCAGGCCCACGCCCTCGCCTTTGGTTGTGAAAAAGGGATTGAAAATGCTTTCCCGGTTCTCGGATGCGATGCCCGAGCCGCGATCGATCACCGAGATCTCGACGTTGTCGTCCACAGGCCGCGTCTTCACGGTGATGACGCCCCCGGGCGGTGTGGCCTGCGCGGCGTTGAGCAGGAGGTTGTAGATGACGCGCTCGATCAACTCGGCGTCGAAAGGGAACGGCCGCAGGTCGGGCGAGTAGTTCCTGTAGACGGTCACATCGTAGCGCGGCGTGCTCCGCTCCAGTTGCGTGATGGCGCGATCGATGACCTCGCTGAGTTCCGCGTTGCGACGGCGCAGCTCGAGCGGCCGCGCGAACTCCAGAAACCGAGTGACCAGGCTATTGATGCGGTCCACCTCGGTGGAGATGAAACCCACCAGCTCGGCCGTCAGCTCACTGTCGCTGGGGATGTTCTTGGCCAGCATCTCCGCTGATGCTCTGATGGTGCCCAAAGGGTTGCGCAATTCGTGCGCCAGGCCGCCGGAGAGCTGGCCCAGCGCGGCCAGCCGTTCCGACCTCCGCACCGCCGCCTCGGCTTCCTGTAAGCTCCGGTTGGCCGCGACCAGTTGGTCGGCTACCGCTTGGGCTCTGCGTGCCTGAGTTCGATTGGCCTCCGCCAGTCTCTGCGTGAGGTAGCCGATCACGGCTAGGAAGATGAGCCGGAGGCTCAGTTCCCAGACCTGGTCAGGCGGAACCGTGAACCGCCTCCAGTCCAAGAACAACAAGAAGGAGAGGTGCGCGGCGCAGGCCAGCACCGTGAACAGCACGGTCCCCGCCTCCCCCAGCGTGGTGGCGGCCGAAATGACCGGGACGAGCAAGATCAAATAGTAACTGCTGGTCATGCCGCCCGCGAAGCCCATCCTGGCTTCGCCCGTCAATCCCATCAGAACGTACCCAAGGCACAGCTTCAGCAGGTTCGAGAGGATGCTGCCCCGCGTGGTCAACAGCAAGGGAACTCTTGGCTCGGCGATCTGCAACACAGCCAGAGCGAAGATAACGACCAGGGTGGCGGCCCCGCTGGCCGGGCCGGCAGCGGCCAGAGCCGCGAATAACGCCAGCAACGCCAGGTCTTGCAGACGAATCAATCGAATCAAAGGGGCCAAGTGCCATCTTAAGGCCATCCGCGGTCCGCCGTCAGCCGTCCCCAGAATGGGTCAATGGCTGAGGGCTTCCTTTTGTGCCACAATGAAGGGTCAAGCCCATCCGCATGAACCCCTCCGAGACCCAGCGCCCCGAAACTGAGAGTCAGACTTCCTCCGTTCAGTCGAGCTCTTTCGGCGAGATCTTGTCCGCATTCGAGGATGCCCACCGCCACGCCGCCGCCGACCGAACCGAGGGCCGCCAGGGGGTTGTGGTGGCCCTCTCCGCGGGGTCCGTGTTCGTGGACATTGGCCTGAAGACCGAGGGCATCCTTCCGGCTGAGGAGTTTCAGGATGCTGCCGGCAGACTTGAGCTCCAGGTCGGCGACCAGCTCGTGGTAGCCATCACGGGCCGCGATCCTGCGGGCTACTACCTGCTTTCGAAGATCAAGGTGGAACGGCCCAAGGATTGGGCTTCGCTGGAGAAGGCGTTCACCGAGAAGCGGACCATCGGGGGAGTGGTCTCGGGCGTGGTAAAAGGCGGGTTGAGCGTGGACGTCGGCGTGCGCGCGTTCTTGCCGGCCTCGCGCAGCGGAGTCAAAGACGCTGCCGAGCTGGAAAAACTGGTGGGCCAGGAAATCGCCTGCAAGATCATCGAACTGGATGTAGCCGACGAGGACGTGGTGGTGGACCGGCGCGCGGTCTTGGAGGAGGAAGAGGCCAAGGCGCGGGAACAGGCTTTCAGCGCACTCCAGGAGGGCACAGTGGTTCGCGGGGCCGTGCGGAACCTGACCGATTTCGGCGCCTTCGTGGATCTGGGCGGCTTGGATGGCCTGCTGCATGTCACCGATATGTCCTGGGGCCGGGTCAGCAAGCCGTCGGACATGCTCAGCGTGGGGGACCCCATCGAGGTGAAGATCCTCAAAGTGGATCCCGAAGGCCGCCGCGTCTCTCTGGGGCTGAAGCAGCTCACTCCCGACCCCTGGAACGCGGTGCCGGAGAAGTACAAGCTGGGGGACCGCATCCGCGGCAAGGTCGTTCGAGTGGTCGATTTCGGCGCGTTCGTGGAACTCGATCCGGGTGTGGAGGGACTGATCCACCTCTCCGACCTATCCTGGTCCAAGAAGGCGCGCAAACCTGAAGACGTCGTAAAGCGGGGGGAACTGGTCGAGGTGGTTGTCCTGAACGTGAACGCCGCGGAGCGCCGCATCGGTCTGGGCCTCAAGCAGGCGCTGGGAGATCCCTGGGAGGACGCGGCGCAGCGCTTCCCCGTGGGCAGTGTGGTGGAAGGCGCGGTAAGCAACCTGGCCAAGTTTGGAGCATTCGTCGAATTGGCCGAGGGGCTGGAAGGCATGATCCACATTGCCGATCTGAGCGCCGAAAAGCGCGTCGATCATCCCCAGGAGGTGCTTAAACCCGGCGAGAGAGTGCGGGCCCTGGTACTGGGGGTGGACCGCGAGAAGCGGCGCATCCGCCTGGGCCTGAAACAACTGGCGCCGACCACTGCCGACGAGTACATCGCCGAGCATAAGACCGGGGACATGGTCACGGGCCGGGTGGTGGAAGTCGTAGCGGGCGCGGCCAAGATTGAAGTAGGTGAAGGGGTCTTTGCCACCTGCCGCCTTCCGAAAGAGCAGGGCCCAGCCCAGGAAGCCTCGGCGGTGAAGGGTGATCTGGCCTCCCTCACCGCCATGCTCTCGGCCAGGTGGAAGCAGGGAAAGGCCGGCCAGGCCGGGGCGGCGCGTGAGCCCGTCCGACCGGGCCAGATCCGCAGCTTCCGGATTGTCGCGCTGGATGCCGGCGCCAAGCGCATCGAGCTGGAACTGGCGGGATAAAAGAGCCATGAGCCATCAGCATTTAGCCCTTCACCGACAACCCTAGTCACGAGCCACTCTGTGATGGTCGGAGTTCTGAAAAGCCTCCCCGAAGTCGCCACCCCGGAACTACAAGACTACCCGCAGGCTAAAGGCTAATGGCTAACTGCTAATGGCCTCTTTGTTACACTTTTCCTGTCCGTTCGTCGTATCTGGTAGGTGACAGTTGACCGCGTAGCCACATCGGTTATGGACGTGAGTTCAGCCCCGGGGGTGGAAGAAGCGGCGTTGATCCGGGCGGCTCAGCGGGGCGACCAGGTCGCCTTCGAGCAACTCGTCCACGCTTACGATCGACGTGTGCTCCGGCTGGCGATGAACCTGCTTCGTTCGGTGGAAGACGCGTACGACGTGTACCAGGAAGCGTTCCTGCGGGTTTACAGGAATCTCGATTCGTTCCGGTTCGATTGCAGTTTTCATACCTGGCTCTACCGAATTGTGGCGAATCTGTGCGTGGATCAGTTGCGAAAGCGAAAAATACGACGGGAGGAACCAGCAGTGGTGGAGACGGCGGAGGGACCCAGGGATCGCATGGATGCGGTACCGGAAGAGCGCGCCCAGGGCGATCCGCAGCGGGCCCTGCTGAGCCGCCAGTTGGGTGAACGCATCCAGTCGGTGCTCAGAGCGTTGACGCCCCGCGAGCGGATGGTTTTCGAGCTCCGTCACTATCAGGGAATGCGGCTCCGAGCGATCGGGGACGTTCTGGGAACAACCGAGGAAGCTGCCAAGACGTGCCTGTTTCGCGCCACCAGCAAGATGCGGGCGGCGCTGGGGGATTTTGTATGAATTGCGAGTTGGTGAAAAAGGATCTCTCCCTGTTTATCTACGGCGAGTTGTCGCTGGAAGAGGAACAGCTTGTTCAGGATCACCTGGAGGCTTGCGAAGGTTGCCGCAAGGCATTCGAAGCAGAAAAGGGGCTGCATGAAGTTCTGGATAACCGGGAGATCGAGCCTCCGGCGGCGCTGCTGGCGCGGTGCCGGCGGGATCTGGAGCTGCGGGTGGAGCTGGTCACGCCGCGGCCAAGCGGCTGGAGGGCCTGGTTTCAATGGCCGCTTGGGGCCCACTGGCAGTTGGCCTTCAAACCTGTCGGCGCGGTGGCTCTGGTGGCACTGGGCTTTTTCGCCGCGCGCCTGAGCGGGCCCAGTGGGGCGCCGCCGGCCGGGACCAACGGGGAAGGCGTGATCTCAAGAGTACGCTACGTGCAGCCGGATGCCTCCGGGCAGGTACGGATTCTGGTGGATGAAACCAGGCAGCGCGTGCTGACCGGCCGCCTGGAAGAGGAACCGATCCATCGCCTGCTGCTGGCCGCCGTGCGAGAGTCGTCCGACCCCGGGCTGCGCGGCGAATCCGTGGATATCCTGAAGACCCGGCCCGAATCAGCCGGGGTGCGCCGCGCGCTGTTGCTGGCCTTGCAGTACGATCCCAATGCGGGCGTGCGTCTGAAGGCGCTGGAAGGCTTGAAGCTGTATGCCGGGGAGCCGGAGGTCCGCGACACGCTCTCCCAGGTCCTGCTGGCGGATGACAACCCCGGTGTTCGCACGCAGGCCATCGACCTGCTGATTCAGAGGAAGGAAGAAGCCATTGTGGGTGTGCTGCAAGAACTCTTGCAGAAGGACAGCAACAACTACGTGCGCCTGCGCTGCCAGCGGGCGCTACAGGAAATGAACGCTTCGGTAGGGACATTCTAATGAAGTCATCTTGGTTATGGTTGACGTCGGTCCTGGTTGCGGCCGGCTATGCACAAACGGAATCACCGCTTACCCGCGAGGGTAGGTATTGGGTGCAGACCGTGAGCGGCTCGGCCTCGCTTCAGGGGTCCGAACTGTTGCGGGTCTCGACTCGGGGCGCGGTGGTCCTGCAAGGCGAACCGCGGGCAGACGTCGCTTACACTCTCAAGAAGCGCGTCCGGGCCAGCAGTGAAGCGAGCGCGCGGGAGGCGTTGAGCCAGTGCGCGGTGAAAACCACCCGGCAGGGCGCCTGGGCTGCCTTGGTGGTGAGCGTCCCCAATCACCCAGACATCTCGGCCGACCTGCGGCTCAGCGTGCCTCGGAAACTGCGCGATACCGAGCTCGAGTCGGAGGGTGGCGCCGTCGAAGCGCGTGATCTGGACGGAACGCTGAAGGCCGACACGGGCGGCGGCCAGATTGCTATGGACGGGATTGGGGGCGACTTGACCATCCGCACGGGCGGCGGCGAAGTTCGCCTGGGAAAGATCGGGCGGACGGTTCGCTGCACCTCGGGCGGGGGTTTCATCAGCGCGGAGTCTATCGGCGGCGAGGCAGGGTTGAATACGGGGGGTGGAGACATCGAGATCCGGGAAGCCCTCGGCCCGTTGCGCGCCAACACCGGCGGCGGGAACATCCGGGTCGAGCGGGCCAGCGGCCAGGTTTCCGCCAGCACCGGGGGCGGGCTGATCGACGTGCTCCAGGCGGACGGGCCGGTCACGGCAGAAACTGGGGCCGGCTCAATTAAGGTCCGCGCGGCCCGAGGCGTGCGCTGTGAATCGGGCGCCGGCGCCATCCAGCTCTACGGCGTGTACGGCAAACTGCGTGCGGCCACCGGGATGGGAAGCATCCTGGCGGAGCTGCTGGCTGGCAAGCCGCTGGAGGACTCTGTCTTGAGCACCGGCTCGGGTGACATTACCGTGTTTATCCCGTCTAACCTTGCGGTGACGGTTCAGGCCATCAATGATTCCCCTGGTTTCGAAAAAATCGTTTCTGATTTCCCGGAGATACGCGCCCGGATCGAGTCGCTGGGCGCTAGGGCGGAGGCCCGGGGCTCGCTCAACGGCGGCGGCCCGTTGCTGCGGGTAACGGCCTCCGGCGGAACCATTTACCTGCGCCGCCAAAAATAACTCATTCGGAGCACAGCTATGAAGAAGATATTCCTGATTCTACCAATGCTGGTGGTTTTGACGGCCACACTGCTTGCGGCGCAGCCCGCAGAGCCGGAAGAGAAGGCGTTATTGGAGTTGCTGGCGGCGCTGCAAGCTCCGCCCGCGCCGCCTGCCCACCCGCTGCCGCCCGGGGCACCTGCCCCTCCCGCGCCGCCGCGCTACCTGGGCGTCGGCTTCCGGGAGATCGACAGCGAGCGCGCCAAAGCTCTGAAGCTGTCGGAGGAACACGGTGTGGAGATCACCGCAGTCACCGAGGGCAGTCCGGCAGAGAAAGCAGGAATCAAGGTGGGAGACGTGGTGCTGGAGTACAACGGCCATCGGGTCGAAGGGACCGAGCAACTTATGCGCCTGGTGCGCGAAACACCCCCCGGGCGGCAGGTCAAGCTGCTGATCAGCCGCAACGGCGCTACCCAGACCATCACGGCCACAATTGGGGAGCGTAAGGGCCCGGGCTTCTACCTGGATCCCAAATGGCAGAAGGACATGGGCAAGCTTCAGGACGAGCTGCGGAGCCTGAAATTCCGGATCGAGATGCCGGATATCCCCAGGGCCATGATGTCCTGGCGCAGCGCAATGCTGGGCGTGGAGGCTGAGGCGCTGTCCTCTCAGTTGGCCGAGTTCTTTGGCGTCAAGGAAGGGGTGCTGGTGCGGTCGGTCAACAAGGGCTCCGCGGCAGAGAAGGCCGGAATCAAGGCCGGGGACGTGATTGTCAAGGTGGACACCGAGAAGGTCTCGTCACCCAGTGAGGTCACCAGCGCCATTCGCTCAGTGCGCTCCAAGAAGACTTTCCCGGTGACGGTGGTGCGAAACCGCCAGGAGACGACACTCAGCGTCACTCTGGAAGAGAGCGCCCCGGTCCCTGCCCCGCGACCTCAGAGAATCGTGGCTCCACGGGTGGAGCGCAGGATCGAGGCTCGTCCCCTGAGGCTGCAAGCGTCGCCCCGAGTCACCTCAATCCCGCGGCCTGGAGTTGTGAGGGGGTGGAAGGCGCTCAGGGATCGCTGGTGGCCGAAGGCTGAGGCTGCTCGGACACGATCCGCTGTACCTTGAGTAGCAACTGGACTTCGCCTTCCGGAATACTGAGGGCGGCGGCGATCTGTTCCGGCGATTCGCCCCGCAAAGACATTCTCAGGGCCTGAGTCCGCTTGCTGAGATTGAGTCCGGAGCGAGGGGGAGTGGGCGGTACCAGTAGCTCCTCCCGCTCCTCAGCTTCCTGGAGCCGCACCGTCAGATCTTCGGCTTCCGCGCGCATCTGTTGCAAGGCCCCTTCCAGCGCCTGTAGCCTTTTCTTGTACTGATTTTCCAGTCGCCAGATCTCGTGCTTGAGTGTCACAAACAGGTACAGGCACAATCCCAGACCGATGGCCAGAAGCAAGTAGTAGCTGGCCGGAAGCAGAGCCGCTTTGAACCCCATCCGTGTCCCTTGTCCAGGCTGTAGGTGGCGGGCGGCAGGCCTCCGCCGGAGGCCGCGCCCGGCGCCCGCGTCCCCCATCTATTTCAGCGTTCTCAGCCGTTCCTGCGGTGTGAGAATTTCCTGGATCCTGACTCCGTAGTTCCCTTCCACCACCACCACCTCGCCGCGCGCGATGACGCAGTTGTTCACGATCACTTCCACTGGCTCCGTCACCGTGCGATTGAGCTCCACGATCGAGCCGGTGGTCAGCTTCAAAACGTCCTTGAGAGGCAGTTCGGCCCGCCCAAACGACACGCTGACAGGCAACTCGACTTCCATGAGCAGGTCCAGCGTCTTCGCGCCCTGGCTGGGTCCAGCCGTTTCTCCGGTCGCTCCGGCGGTCTCCGGGCGTGGCTCCGTCCCGCTTCCAGCGGACTGGGGATCGACTTGTCCCAGAAGGAGCTCACTGAAAACGATCACTACAGACAACGGGGAAGACTGCCCCAGCCCTACCTCAACTTTGTACCAGGGGAATACTTCCGGCGGTTCGGAAACCTCCTTGCCTTCCTTGCAGCCCACCGGGCTGCTGAGTCGCACGCCGATGGAATGCGCCAAGTTGGAAAGCGTTTGGCCGAGGATTTCCAGATAAGTGCTCTTCGTCTCAGCGTCTTCGGCGTGATCCGGGCCGGCGGCGCGGAGGGTGAAGCCCCCGATCTCGCGCCACGCCTCTTCGGGAGCGCCTACCCAAAGCGCCGCCTCCGTCGCCAGGCTGAGGGACTGTTCCCACCAGAGCATTGCCCCCGAATCAGAGGGTGGCCCCTGGATTGAGGGGACTGGCTCCTCGCTTTGCCTCCAGGTCACGCGAGATCGCTCCCCGCTCATCGATTCCAGGACCTGGGCCAGCCGCCCCGTCCAGTTCTCCAGCAACCAGGTGATGGCTTGTTGTTTGCTGTCTGTCATCTCAGATTCCACGCTGGGTGGGCCAGCGCTTCTCGATGTAGCACCGCAGCCGCAGGATAGCCTGAGACTTGAGCTGAGACACCCGCGACTCGTGGAGATTAACGACCTTGGCGATTTCGCGCAAGGTGAGTTCTTCGTGATAGTAGAGGCTCAAGACTGTACGCTCGATGTAGGGCATTTTCTCGATGGCCTCCGCCAGGAGCCTTTCCAGTTCGGACCGTTCCAGGATCCTGGAGGGCCAGTTCTCCTCGCTATCGGAGACGTACTGAAGGAGGTCTCGCCCTCCCTCCTCGCTGGGGGCGTATTCGAGGCTTCCCAAGTTTACCCCTCGGATCTCGACCAACCACTCGTGAAACTCCTCGATGGTCAGGTTGAGTTCGTGGGCGATTTCCTCTTCAGTGGGCGTCCGGCGCAGTCGTTGCTCGGCCGCCGCAATGGCCGCTTCGATCTGCTTGGCCTTCTTCCGCTTCTGCCGCGGAGCCCAATCCAGCCCCCGCAGACTGTCCAGGATGGCGCCACGGATCTTGTACTCGGCATAGGTCTTCAACTTGACGTTCAGGCTGGGATCGAAGTTGTCGATGGCCGAGATCAGACCCACAATCCCGGTCGAGATCAGATCATCCAGGCTTACACTGTCCGGGAGGCGCTCGCGAATTCGCCGGGCGATCAGCCGCACCTGGGGCAGGTGTTCCAGAATCAAGCGCTCGCGCTCGTCAACCGCAGTTTCCGGGCTGATCTGATAGGAATACGTCACTGCCGCAAATTCTCCGACAACAGCCGCTAGCTGCTCGCGACTGCCGATTTGCCGCCCAATACCAGGTCAATGATTCGGCTCTTAGTAGCGGGTTCCAGGTCCTCCGGAATCTGCTGGCCATTAGCCAGATAGGAGATCGGCTTGCCCGTGCGGATGGCTTGGCTCAGGACTGGCCCGAACGATTCGGTTTCGTCCAATTTGGTGAATAGCAGTTTGCGCGGGCGAAAGATCTCGAAGCGATCCACCACACGGGATAGATCGGCGGATTTCGTCGAAGCCGTTAGGACCAGATGGGTGTCCAGGTCCGAGCGGCTGGAGAGGAAGCGAGCCAGGTCCGCGGCGGCGTCCAGATCACGTGGACCATAGCCCGGCGTGTCGATCAGGATCAGGTCCTTGTGCCGGTGTTCCTGAAGGGCCTGCTCCAGCGCCCAAGTGGTCTCCAGCGCCTGGAACCCTACTGCCAGGATGGCGGCGTAGGAACGCAGTTGCTCAGCCGCCGCCACGCGCAAGCTGTCCACGGCAATGAACTGCGCGGGGCGACGAGCCGTCAGGCCGTGGAGAACCGCCAACTTCGCCAGGGTAGCGGTCTTGCCGCTTCCGGGGGGACCCACCAGCGCAACCACGCGGGGCTTTTCCGTACCTGCGCCCAACTGAGTGTCAATCTGGAAGCGACTTTCCAGTTCTGCCACCAGGGCTTGCTGAAGGTGCCCGCGCTCGCCCGAGAGGCCCGAGGCCCGCAGGTTGCTGACGATGTCGTGGGCCAGTTCCGGATCGACTTCGCTGGAAATGAGCGTGGAGAAGACTGCCGCCAGCTCCGCCGAGGGCAGACTCCCAGTGGAGGCCGCAAAGCTGGAACGTGCCACGGCCAGCGCCATGCGCTGGACCTCTCTTCGAAGCTCGGTCACTTCCGTGGACAGCCGCCCCAACTGGGACGCGTGGTTGCCGCCGCAGGCGGGCGAAGGCGGGGCTTCCAGAACGGCCGGCAGAGGATCACGCTCAGGCCCGGCGCTAGGAGCCGGGGCTAGCGCCGCCACTACCTCGAACTCTCCCAGGTGCCGCGCCTCCGGGGGCGACTTCCGGGATTGAATCAGCAGGGCCTCGGGTCCCAGTTCCTGGCGCGCCATGCTTAGGGCCGAGGCTACGTTAGCGGCAAAATACGATTTCAGTCTCATCTGTCACTCCTATCGAGTCATCGAGTCACCGGGGCATTGAGTCATTACTCAACGGCTAGGTGACAACAGTGCTTCATTGAATCACTCCGAGGGAAACCACTTTCGCCCCCGCGGGGATCTCGTTGTGGGAGACGAAGAAGAGGCTCCGTATGGAGGGCTCCGCCATCTGGCGCAGGAAGTGCCGCGCCGTGGAGCTGGTTACGGCCACCACTGGCGTGTCCGGCGTTCCCACCGTGCGCCGGATGCGCTCCAGCACTTCGCGGATCGCCTGTGGGGCCAGGTTCAGGTGGCTGGAGTGTTCCCCGTGTTCTACTCCGGACTCCACCATCTGCTCCAAGGAGGGGTCCAGCAGATAGGCCGGCAGATCGCCGGAGGAATTCAGATATGGCTTGACCACCACACGGCGAATCGACTGCCGCACGTACTCTGTCAGGAGTACGGGGTTCTTGGTGACGTTGGCTGCTTCCCCGAGGGCCTCCAGAATTGAGACCGCGTCACGGATGGACACGCGTTCACGCAGCAGATTCTGTAGCACTCTCTGTACCGCGGCCAGAGGCAGCAGCTTTGGCACCAGGTCTTCCACTAGCTTGGAATTGTCTTCGGTCACCCGATCCAGGAACTTCTTGGCGTCCTGCCGCGAGAACAGTTCGTGAGCGTGCTTGCGAATGATTTCTGCCAGATGCGTACCGAGTACGCTGACCGCATCCACCACGGTGTATCCGGCGGCCCGGGCGCCCTCGGCCTGCTCGGGGCGGATCCACACAGCCGGGATTCCGAAGGCCGGCTCGCGCGTCGCCAGACCTTCCAGTGGGGCGACAGCTTTGCCCGGCTGGATGGCCAGCTCGCAGCCTTGCGGCATTTCGAAGCGGGCCACTTCGACGCCCTTCAACAAGATCACGTATTCGCGCGAGCGTAGTGAGAGATTGTCGGTCACCCGCACCGGGGGCAGCAGGTATCCCAGCTCGGTGGCCAACTGCCGCCGGATGGCGGCGATCCTCCTCAGCAGGGGCGAGTTCTGCGCTCCTTCCACCAGCTTGACCAGACCCAGACCTACCTCGACGGCCATGGGTTCCACTTTCAGCAGGGCTTCCAGGTTTTCCCGCTGTGGCGACGCGGGCGCCAGCGCTGCTCTTTCAGCGGTGACGGTCTTTTGTCGCAGGTGCCAGCCGGCCGCGCCGACCCCCGCGCCCAGCAGCAGGAAGGGAGTCTTGGGAAGGCCCGGGAAAGCGGCCAGCGCGACCAGGACTCCAGCGGCCAGCAGCAGAGGTTGCGCGTGGCCGAACACTTGCCTGCGGAACTCGACCCCCAGGCGCGCTTCCGAGCCGGCCCGGGTCACGATCAGGCCCCCGGAAATCGAGATCATCAGCGCCGGAATCACGGTCACGAGACCGTCGCCAATCGTCAAGACCGTGTAGGACTCCAGCGCCCGCCTCAGGTCCATTCCGTGCTGCAACACCCCGATCGAGAATCCGGCGATGATGTTGATGCCGGTGATCAGGATGCTGGCAATTGCATCGCGCTGCGTGAATCGCGAGGCGCCATCCATGGCGCCATAGAATTCGGCCTCTCCGGCCAGTTGCTTTCGCCGCGCTCTGGCTTCGGCCTCGTCGATGAGTCCGGAATTCAAATCCGAGTCGATCGACATCTGTTTGCCCGGCAGCGCATCCAACGTGAAACGCGCGGTGACCTCGGAGATGCGCACAGCGCCGTGGTTGATCACCACGTACTGGATGGCAATGAGCACCAGAAAGATGACCACTCCGATGACGTAGTTACCGCCCACCACGAAGTTTCCGAAGGCCTCGATGACCCTGCCGGCGGCGGCCGTTCCGGTGTTGCCGTTCAGCAGAATCAGCCGCGAAGAAGAGATGTTCAAGGCCAGGCGGAACAGCGTCATCAACAGCAGGGTGGTGGGAAAAACGCTGAACTCCACCGGCCGCAGGATGTACATCGATACCAGCAGTACGATCACCGACAAGGTAATGTTGGTGGTCAGCAGGATGTCCATCAGGAACGGGGGAATGGGCGCGATCAGGGCCAGGACGATCGCCAGCACCGCCAGCGGCACCCCCAGTTCGGCCACCGTGTCCGATGAAAGAGCCGAGGGGCGGGCCTGGGATCCCGTCAGCGTAAGCACTTTGGTTTGAGCCATCTTCCTTACCCCTTGCACGCTACAGGCCGTTCGCCGGCAGCCGCCCGCTTCACGCCGCAGGCTGAAGGCCAGGGATTCTCATGGCACCCGGCCACCCATCAACCGATAGATATAGGCCAGGATCTCGGCCACCGCCCGATATAGATGGGCCGGGATCTCCTGCCCGACCTCGGTCGAGTTGTAAAGCGCCTGTGCCAGCGGCGGATTCTCGACTACCGGCACCTGATGCTCGACCGCTTTTTGGCGGATCCGCAAGGCCAGGTAGTTCTTGCCTTTCGCCACCACCTTGGGTGCGAACATCGACTCCATCTGGTAGCGGATGGCCACCGCAAAGTGGGTGGGGTTGACGACCACGGCGGTGGCTTTGGGCACCTCCCGCATCATCTGCCGGCGCAACAGCTCGCGCCGCAGGCGGCGTATGCGCATCTTGATCTGGGGATTGCCCTCGGTGTCTTTGGCCTCCTCGCGCAGTTCCTGTTTGCTCATGCGCAGGTCCGCCATATAGCGCTGGTGCTGCTGCCAAAGATCGAACGCCCCTAGGACCAGAAAAAGGGCCGCAGCTTTCCAGAACAAGTCCTGGATTGAGCTAGCCACCAGGCGGGCTCCTTGTTGCACGCTCTGAAGCGGCAGCCGGACCAGGGAGTCGAGATTATTCTTGATGACCAGATGCACCGCCACTGCAAACAAGGGCAGCAGCAACAGGGACTGCCGGAACAAGGTCAGGTTCTGACGCGGCAGCTCGCGGATGCGTGCTACGACGTTCAGGCGGCTGAAATCGAGCGCTAGCTTTTTGGCCGCGAAGCCCCCGCGTGTGGTGGCCAGTTGGGCGGCCAGGGTGACACCCAGCAGGATTCCTCCCCCCAGCGCCAGCGGAAGGAAATCTCGAAAGAGGATTGTGCGCGGCCACTGGAGAATCTCTGCCGCGCTGAAGTTGGAGCGGAAAGCCTGGACCAGCATTCCCCGGGTGCTGCGAAGCAGCCGGGAGAAGAACCCCGCCCCGGTCGCCCCCAGCAAGATCACAAACGCCAGGAACTGGATTGCGGTGACGAACTCGCGGCTGACCACGAACCGGCCCTCGCGCCGCGCTTTCTGGATGCGACGCGGCGTAGGCTTCTCGGTCTGTTGGCTCTTATCCGCCATGGCTTAGGAAAGCGGTTTCGCGCAAAGACGCAAAGACTTCCTCGTCAAGATAAAGTCTTCCTTGCGTCTTGGGCTCGCTCTTAGCGTCTTTGCGCGAAACATGATTCTCAGGGGGCAGGCCCCAAAAGTCTGAAGAGAACTGACATGGACTTCTCGGCCATGCTGCGATAGAGCGGCAGAAACAGCACCGAGAGGGCTGACAGCAGCGCCAGCGCAACCAGCATCTTGACCGGGAAGGCCAGCATCAGCAGTTGCATCTGTGCGTGGATCCTACCCAGCAGCGCCAGCGCGATATCTACCAGCACCAGTAATGCCAGCACCGGCATGGCCAATCGCAATCCCGTAGAGAACATGCCGGCGCCCAGCTCCAGCACCGCCTCGGCCGAGGAGATCTTGATCACGTAGGCGCCGGGCGGGAAAACTTCCAGGCTCTTGGCGAATACCCGAACGACCTGCCGGTCCATTCCCAAGGAGAAGAACAGCAGGCCGGATATCAGATGGGAGAACACTAGAAGCACGTTGCTGTCAGCCTGGGTGGTGGGATCGATCGTGGAGGCGTAGGAGTAACCGGCCTGGAGGCCGATCACCTGGCTAGCCACCATCAGAGTTTCGGTCAGGAAAGCGACCGCCATTCCGACCGTGATCCCGAAAGCGGCCTCAGCCAGCAGCCACGCGGCCAGTTGCCCGACCGGGGCCCCGCCAACCGGGACTGCGGGCCACAGCGGAAACAGTGCCACCGCGAACCCTAACGCCAGCACCACCCGCGCCGGCTCCAGGCCGCTCTGAATGCCCGGCAGCGGCACAAAGATCAAGGCGCTGCCGACCCGCGCCAGCACCAGCAGAAAACCGTACAGGCTTGGCAGCGACAGCGCCAACTCAGCGTGCATACCGCCCCAGGTCGCCCAGGATGGCTGTCGTATACACGACCATTTTCCGCAGCATCCAGGGCATTGACAGTAAGATGGCCACCAGAAACGCCGCCAGCCGAGGCATGGTGCTGAAGGCCGAGTCCTGCATCGAGGTCACGGCCTGAACCAGGCTGATAATCACTCCCACCGCAAACCCCACAATCAGCAAGGGAGCGCTCAACCAGAATGCCATCATCAAAGCCTGCCGGATTACCTCAGCCACCGATTCTGGAGTCATAACGCAGCCGTTAGCCGATAGCTGCTGGCCGCTAGCGGCTCCCTTATCAATAGAAGCCCTTCACCAGCGAACCCACGACCAGGGTCCAGCCGTCCACCAGCACGAATAGCAGCACCTTGAACGGGGCCGACAACATTACGGGCGGCAGTTGAATCATGCCGATCGAAAGCGTCACCGAAGCGACCACCAAATCGATCACCAGGAACGGCAGAAACAACATCGCGCCGATTTGAAAACCCGCTTTCAGCTCCGAAAGGATGTAGGCGGGAATCAGCACTCTCAAGTCCAGATCCGCGGGAGTCCGGGGCGCTGGCGAGCGGGTGATCTCGAGGAACAGCCGGGTGTCCTTTTCGCGGGCAAAGCGGATCAAGAAAGCCTTCAGGGGCTGGGCGCCTTCCTGGAAACCCTGCTCCAGGGTCAGTTGGCCTTTCTCGACCGGCTCCCAGCCCTTGGCGTACATCTCGCTGGCCACGGGCTGCATGATCAGCACCGTCAGGAACAGCGACAGTCCGATCAAGACCTGATTGGATGGCGTCGATTGCGTGCCCAGCGCCTGCCGCAAGAAGTGCAACACCACCGCGATGCGCAAGAAGGGCGTCACGCACATGACGATGGCAGGCAGCACAGTCAGCAGGGTGAGGAGAACGACGATCTGCATGGGCACGCTGAGCGAGGCGCCGCCTTTACCTGGGGCTAGCGAAACTCCCAACAGAGAATTCGGCGCGGAGCCGGCCGCGGCTGCGCAGGCGTGAAGAGCCAGCAGCAGGAGCAGGCCTCGCAGCATTCCAGCCCGGCTCATCGCAGGTCCCCCTGGAGCGGCGGGGCGGGCAACTGTGAGGCGCCGAGGCCCTGGAAGCCCTCCCAGGACCGGCTCTCCAGCAGTGTGCACCCGGTGGAGTGGAGGGCGATCAACAGAACCCGGTCGGCCACCCGCACCAACTGTAGCGAATGGTGCGGGGACAGCGCCAGCCGGCCCACGATTTCCAGGCCCTGCAAACCTCGTTTCGACCTGCTGGCGACGCCCAGCCGCACCATGCCCTTACGCCGCAAAGACCACACTGTCAGCCCCAGGAGCGCGAACACAAAGGCGATCGCCGCAATCTGCCGGATTAGTTCCATTTCTCTGTTGCTCCTTCGAGACCGGCCATGGGACTCTCCTCCCGCAGCCCCCTGCCGTCACAGTTCAGGATTGAAATCGGTGATACGGACACCCATGATGCTCTCGATGATGACGATCTCGCCGAAGCCCACCAGCGTGCCTCCGATGTAAATGTCGAGGTTTTCGCCCGCCGATCGGGTCAGCCAAACCACGCTGCCGGGTTCCAGATCGAGAATCTCGCGGACCTTCATGATCTTGCGGTCGAGCTCGGTCTCGATTCTCAATGGCACGTCGGCCAGGTGAGCAATCTCTTCGGAGGGCGTCACGGACTCGTACCTATCGCTTCAAGTTGATGGTTTCCTGGCTCAACTCGTCCACCGCTACAACCACTCGCGAGTTGGCCTGGTAGCCGCGTTGAAACACGATCAGGTTGGTGAATTCCCTGGCGATGTCCACCGTGGAGTACTCCAGCGCTCCCCCGATCACCTTGCCGCGGCCGCCCGTCTCGGGCAGGCCGATGGCGGGGATGGCGGTTCTGGCGCTGGACTGAAAAGAATTGTTGCCCACCGCAATCAAAGACTCCGGATTGCGGATGGCAGCCACAGCCAACTGCCCCACCACTCTCTGCTGGCCGTTAGAATACTGGGCCAGGATCTTGCCTCCATCCGCCAGCCCCACCCGGATTAGCGAAGCGGCCGCCGACCCATCCTGTGCGTTAGCCGACACCGCCGAGGGCTGGGTGTATTGGGTAAGGTGGGGCGTGCCGTTGGAGCTGTACATCTCCCACTTCAGATTGCTGAAGTCCGCCGCGCCGTTTGCCAGCCCGGTGATAGGGATGTCCACCGTGGGTGAGGTAGCCGCCGGGCTCGACAGCTTGCCACTGGAATCGAAGCTGATGGTCCCTTTCGCCAGCTCGGAGGTGAGAGTAGTAGCTCCCACGTCGGCCCCAGGGATGGTGACTGAGTAGTCCCAGGTGTTGGCTGTGGCCGACTTGGTGAAGGTGATGGTCAGAATGTGGGAAGCACCCAGCGAATCGATAATCTCGATCGGCGAGGAAAACGTACCTTCGGGTTGTCCATTCTGTGCGGCGGCGTTCAAGTTCAGATCCATAGAGAAGCGGGTGGTCGCCATCGGCGCTTTGAGCGTGCCGACCGGGACCACAATGGATCCGATGGCGCCGTTGGGGTCCACCGTGCCAGTGGCGTCTTCGGTCCAGCCCTGCACTCTCTCCCCGGTCAGGGTGAGGAGGTTGCCAGCCGCGTCCACCTGAAAATTGCCCGCGCGGGTGAACAGCACGGCGCCCTGGTTGTCACGGGCGACAAAGAAGCCGTCACCCTGGATGGCCGCATCCAGCAGACCGGTGCTGGACTGGATGGCGCCTTGAGTGAACTGGCGCACGGTAAACGGTCGACCGGTTCCGAACCCCACCTGCGTCTCGCCCAGTCCCGCGCCCAGCGACTGCGTCACCAGGTCGCGGAAAGAAACCACGCTGGCCTTGTAGCCGGGAGTATTCAAGTTGGCCAGATTGTTCCCTACTACGTCTACGGCCGTCGAATGCGCACTCAACGCGGAGAGCGCAGTCGAAAATGATGTAAACATGGCTAGACTCCTTGTTCCGAATCATTGGGCGCCGCCCCAGCAACCGGTGTGGTTCCTTGGGACTCGGCGCTGCCGCTTGCCGGCGACTGGGGGTTGGCGGCAGAGGTCTGTTTTTCTTCCACTGCCTTTCGGATCGCTTCCAGTTCCGAGCGAACCTGCATCAGTTGCTCCAGTTCGCTGAACTGCGCGAGCTGTGACAGGAATTGCACGCCGTCGGCGGGATTCAAGGGGTTCTGATTCTTGATCTGGGCCACCAGCAGCTTCAGAAAGGTCTCCTTCTGAGCCAATTGGTCGATGCTGGCGCCGCTCGAGGCGGACCCGGTCGCCGAGGCCTGGTCGGTTTTGGGGCTCGCCGCGGTCGCGGCGGCCTCTGTATTCTGCGTTTGCGTTGCTGCGTTAACCTGTAAGCTCATACAGACTGCTCCTTATCGACTCCAGATGTGGGGAGGCGGGTTTGAGGCCTGCTCCCAGAAGAGACTCCACCCAGGCTGGCTGGTGCTGGTGGCTGCGCCGCTGTTGCCCGCTCTCTGGATCAGGCGCCCCCCGCCTGCCGCCTTCGAAGTCTTGGGTGCCCTGGCGGGCCGTCTCCTGCCGGAGACTATCGTTGCCCGTGCCGGCCCCGGAGAAAACCTCGGCCGGGCGCCAAGTCTCGGTTCGGTAACCGTTCTGCTCGAGGCGCGTCACCAAGTCCCCCAGTTTGTCCCGCAAAGACTGGGTCAACTCCGCATCCTGAGTGCGGACCGCCACGTGGATCTCACCCGCCCGCTCCACCAGCCGCACCTGGATGTCCCCCTGCTTCCTGCCTTCCAAGGCCTTGCCCGGAACCAGCAGCGAGAGTTCGTGCAGGGCCTCGGGCTTCGGGTCCTCGCCGGGTGTCGCAGCGAGCTCCAATTCCCCCGCCGAAGTGGCTGGGCCATCCGGCGTGGCGGCAGAGACCTCGACCGGAGCCGGCGGTGTCCGAGGTCGTGCAGACTCCAGAGCGGCGGGAGCTGCCGTGGAAGGATTGGGGCGGGGAGCGGCTTCGAGGGGTTCCCGTTGCCCCGCGGGTTGCCCGGAGGTGGTGTACCGCTCCTCCACTCGCGTGGGAGGCGCCGGAGCCGGTTGGGTCGCGCTCCGCTTTGCGGGGCTTGCCTCGCTGTCCGGTTTAACGGGTTTGTCCGAGCCGGCTAGGGGGCTCGGTTTTCAATGCGCCGGAGGCGCCTTCATTCGAAGCCCCCTCATTGTTTTGCTCTGCGCGCGGAGGCGCTGCCCCCGGTTGCTGGGGCGCCCCCTGGGGCGACGAAGGCAGAAGGACTTCAGTTTCGGCAGGAGGGGTCGGCAGAGCTTCCGGCGGCACAGCGCCTGAGTGCTCGATCAGCGCCGGCCTGGATAAGGATGCTACCAGCTCGGTCCTGGCCCGAATTCCACTGGAATCGCTCACACGGGCGGCGAACGCCAGCCGGGCCGCAGGAAGGGCCAGGGCGGCGGACCCGATTTCAGCCGTGCCCGGCAGTTCGACCTTTACGCGGCTATGCCGTAGAAAATTCTCGAAATCGCCGGATTCCGAGACAGTCGTCCGATCTGCCCGGGCTGGTTGTGGGAGCGTCTCCAGTGCTACCGGCGCGGCTGACTCCACAGCGGGTTCCAGGCCGGTCACCAGCTCGGGGGCCGTCCCATCAGAACTGGCATCAAAACCCTCGAACGTGGAATCCGGCGATGAGCCAGCGGGCGCCGGTGGGGCGTTCGGAACCGTGATGGGGGCAAGAACCAGAGCAGGGACGCCAGCGCTCTGCGCGGGGTCTTCTTCCTCACGTTGAGTCCCCTCGGCCGGCGCGTCTGCGGAGTCTGTCTCGCCGGCCCCGGGGTTCGGTGCACTCCCGCCATGGAGCGGGCGAGCAGGGCGGCGAAGGCGTCCTCGATTTCGGTCCCGCACGAGACAGGGCCACCTGTGCCTGCACTGGAGGCGTCTGCCAGGGGCGGCGTCATGCACTCTGCCAGAAGGTCGCCGACTGTCACGGCCAGTGGCGGTGCATCTCCAGTGCCGCGCCAGCGCCCTTCACTTTTCAACTGCTTAGCTGGGCGGGCCGGCTACGGGATTTTGCCACTCCCGCCGAAGTGACCGGAAATTGGCGCACCACTACTGCCTCCCGTGATCTACTCTTCGGCTGATTTTGAGGGGATTAGACACGATTCTTGGCTTCGGCACTCAGATTGCACCGCCTCGGGTGGGATCAGTTTAATGGACCAACTGATGATCTCGGCCGCCAGCGGGATGCGGGCGCGTATGGAATCGCTGGAAATGCTGGCCAATAACCTGGCTAACGCGGCCACCGTCGGCTATAAAGCAGACCGGGAGTTCTACAGCCTGTACGTGGCGCCGGAAGCTGCGGCCGCCGGCCTGGAAGGGTTCAGCCCCACGCCCTCGGACCTACCGGTGATCGAGCGCCATTGGACCGATTTCAAACAGGGCACACTCACGCCTACGGGTGGCCCGCTTGATTTCGCCCTCTCCGGGCAGGGCTTCTTTGTGCTGGATGGTCCCAACGGTCCCCTGTTCACGCGCAACGGGAGTTTCCAGTTGTCCAAGGCGGGCGTGCTGACGACGGCGGACGGCTACGCGGTCCATTCCATTTCCGGGAGCCCGATTGTGGCCAGCTCCTCCGCTCCCTTGGAGGTCTCCCCCGACGGCGTGGTACGCCAGTCCGGGCAAGTGCTGGGGCAACTGACCGTGGTGACTTTCGATCAGCCCGGCAGCGTGGAGAAGTTCGGGAAGAACTATTTCCGCATCGTGGCCCCGGAGGGATCCGCAAAGCCAGCAAGGGACACGGAAGTTCACCAGGGAGAGCTGGAAGCCTCCAACGTGGGGGCGCCGGAGTCGGCGGTGCGGGCTCATCAGCCTCATGCGTCAGTTCGAGATGCTTCAGAAGGCCATCCTGCTGGGCGGAGAAATGGACCGCCGGGCGGTGGAAGAAGTTGCGCGGGTGAACGCATGAAGAAGACTGTAGCTTGTGGCCTGTGGGCCTGCGG
>CAVRZY010000327.1:0-5275 GCA_963725415.1 uncultured Acidobacteriota bacterium
CAACCGCTTCCGTGGAGGGCGCCCTGGCACGCGCAGTAACCTGGTTTCGTGCCAATGGCTATTGCTGAAACGCAGCCATTAGCCGTTAGCCACTAGCCCTTAGCCTCGCCGAGCCCCGCTCTGAGGCTAAGGGCTAAAGGCTAAAGGCTTGGACAACATACTCCTTGTCGCCGCAGAGCGTCGTGAGCTCACGGGTATTCTGCGCCGCTGCCGGCATGCCGACAGGCTGGACTGGCCTCTCGACTTCTGCGCGCGGGCGGAACTCAACGGGCAGAGCCTGATCATGGTGGCCAATGGCCCCGGCCCGGTCCTGGCCGCAGAGGCAGTCAGACAGGCCTGCTACAGAGTGCGCCCAGACGCGGTCCTCAGTACGGGGCTGTGTGGCGCCCTCGACCCGGTCCTCCGCTTAGGAGATGTCTTCGTCGCCTCTCGGATTGAAGCCCCGCAGGCAGCCCTGAGTTATACTGCCGGAATGCCCCGAACTCAGCGGGGATACCAGTCGGGCTGCTTGATTTCGATCGATCGGGTAGTTCAGACGGTTGAGGAAAAGGCCCGCTGGCGGGCCACGGGGGCCGCCGCAGTCGAAATGGAGGCGGCAGGCGTGGCTGCCGAGGCCCGCAAGGCGGATCTGCCATTCTTTTGCGTTCGTGTTGTGATGGACCAAGCCGACGAGAGCTTCGCATTGGATCTCAACAGCCTGCGTCGCCCGGACGGGCGGTTCAACCGGCCCCGCATTCTGCGGGCGGCCCTGGCCCGTCCCCGAGTTCTGTTGCCGGAGTTGATCCGGATCGAGCGGCGCTCCCGGCTGGCGGCCAGGGCTTTAGGAGACTTTATTGCCGACTGTCGATTCCAGGCTTGAAGTACCGCCCACCATGCGGGCCGCTGTCTACGTAGGCCAGAGCCGGGTGTCCGTCCAGACCGTGCCGGTCCCCCAGATCGGGCCCGGCGAGCTGCTCATTCGGGTGGAAAGCTGCGGCATCTGCCACACCGATCTCAAGAAGATCGAACACAACCTTCTCCCGCCGCCCAGGATCTTCGGGCACGAGACGGCCGGGGTGGTGGTGGCTCTGGGAGCCGGCGTTCAGGGCTTCTCGGTGGGAGACCCGGTGGTGGTCTTCCACCACGTCCCCTGCCTGGACTGCTTCTACTGTCACCGCCAGCTATACGCACAGTGCCTGACCTACAAGAAAGTCGGCGTGACCGCAGGTTACGAGCCGGCCGGCGGCGGCTTCTCCCAGTTCGTGCGGACTATGGACTGGATCGTCCAGCGGGGGGTCGAGAAAATCCCTGCCGAGGTCCCCTTCGATCGGGCCTGCCTGGTCGAACCGGTGAACACCTGTCTGAAGGCCGTGATTCAGATCGATCCCCAACCCGGCCAATTGGCCCTGATTCTCGGGCAGGGGCCGATCGGCCTCCTGTTTACCCTTTTGGTCCGCCGCCTTGGGACTCGTGTGGTGGTCACCGACGCTATCCAGCGCCGCCGCCAATTGGCCCTCCGCTTTGGGGCGGAGGCCGCCTGGGACCCCTGCGAAACCGACCTTCAGCCCAGGGTCGCGGCCCTCAGCGAAGGCCGCGGCGCAGACCTGGTCTTGGTGGCGGCCTCTTTCCCGGAAGCGGTCCAACAAGCCATCCGCTGCTCCCGCCCTGGCAGCCGCATTCTTTTATTTGCCCAAACCTCCCATCAAGAAAGTGTAGAATTGTCAGGAGCCGACATTTGTGTTGGGGAAAGGGTTATCCTAGGATCTTATAGCGCCTCGATCGACTTGCAGGAAGAGTCGGCCAGGTTGATTTTCAGCGGCGAGCTGCCGGTGGATGAGCTTATCTCCCACCGCCTGCCGTTGGATTGGATTAGTTTCGGCATCGAGCGGGCGTTGCATCCGGACGAGAAATCATTGAAAATAATCGTTCAGCCCCAAAGGTGGTCCCAGTGAAGACAGAGATGTTGGCTGCCATCCTATACGGTAAGGAACACCTGCAAGTCGAGCCGGTAGCCGTTCCCGAACTCGGCGAGTCGGATGTTCTGGTGCGTGTGAAGGCCGCGCTGACCTGCGGCACGGATGTGAAAGTTTTCCGTCGCGGCTATCACGCCCGCATGATTATCCCACCCGCAGTCTTCGGTCATGAGCTGGCCGGCGACATTGTCGGGGTCGGCGACCAGGTCGAGAGGTTTCGTCCCGGCCAGCGAGTGGTGGCCGCCAACTCGGCCCCCTGCAAAGAGTGCTACTACTGCCGTCGGGGGCTGGAAAACCTCTGCGACGACCTGTTGTTCAACAATGGGGCCTACGCCGAATACATTCGCATCCCAGGCCGCATCGTCGAGCACAACATGTACGAGCTTCCCTCGCACGTCAGTTATCAAGACGCGGCCCTGGTCGAGCCGCTGGCCTGCGTCTTGCGGGGGGTGGAAGAGACCGGTATGAAGCCGGAAGACGATGTTGCAGTGGTCGGCCTAGGGCCCATCGGGCTGATGTTCGTCCGGCTGGTCAAAGCCTGTGGGGCGCGGGTCATTGCGCTCGGAAGACGGGTGGCCCAGTTGAAGCGCGCTGAGGCACTGGGCGCCGATGAGCTGATCTCCACCAGCGTGATCCACGATCCTGTTCGCCTGGTGCGCGAGCTCACTCAAGGGCGCGGCGTCGATATCGCCATCGAAGCCGTTGGCAAACCGCACACCTGGGAGCTGTGCGTTCAACTGGTTCGCCGCGGCGGCACCGTCAACTTCTTCGGCGGATGTCCCAGCGAGACTCGAATCTCCCTTGCGACCGCGCTCCTACACTACTCCGAGATCACCTGCAAGGCCAGTTTCCATCACACCCCCGCGCATATCCGCAGAGCCTTGGATCTGATCTCGAAGGGGGTCATCACGGCGCGCGATTTTGTGAACCGCGAGGAGCCGCTGGCCAACCTGCTGGAAGTCATGCGCCACCTGATGAGCCACAACGGCCACCTCAAGACGGCCATCATCCCCTGAAGCTTCACGCGTGTTTTTGCTGCCCAAGGATTTCGTCCGTTCACCCGAGTCGCTGGCCCGTCCTCACAATCAGTCCGAATCCCAGCAGTACACCCGCTGGCTGGCCCGGCGCCATTACGAGAACTTCCACGTGGTCACCGTCCTGCTCCCCAGACGGCTGCGCCAAGACTTTTACAACGTCTATGCCTTCTGCCGCTGGGCCGACGATCTGGGCGATGAGCTCGGCGACAGCGCCGAGAGCTTGCGGCTCCTGGCCTGGTGGCGCCGCGAGCTGGACGAGCTGTACCAGGGCCAGGCCACTCACCCCGTTTTTGTGGCTCTTCGCGAGACCGTCCAGCGCCACGCCCTGCCCAAAGAACCTTTCGCCGATCTCATCCGTGCCTTCGTCCAGGACCAGACCGTGAAGCGCTACCGCAGCTACGACGAAGTCTTCCAATACTGCCGCTACTCCGCCAATCCCGTGGGCCGTCTGGTGCTGTATCTATGCGGCTATCGGGACCAGGAGCGCCACCAGCTCTCGGATGCCACCTGCACTGCCCTGCAGCTCGCCAATTTCTGGCAGGATGTCACAGTCGATCTGGAGAAAGGCCGCGTGTACCTTCCGCTGGAGGTGCTCGATCGGCACAGGTATCCTCTGGAGGACTTGCTGGCGCGCCGGGCTACACCGGCCTTTCGCGCGGTGATGAGGGAGGTCGTCGAGGTCGCGCGCGGCCTCTTCCTCCAGGGCTTGCCGCTGGCCCGCCTGGTCGATCGCCGGCTGGCCCTGGATATCGAGCTGTTTAGCCGCGGCGGCCTCCGCATTCTCGAAATGATCGAGCAGCAGGACTACGACGTGCTGGTGCGCCGCCCCGCCATCTCCAGAGGCCAGCGGGCGCGGCTGCTGCTGGCCGCGCTGGCGCGCCGCGCCTCGGCGAGAGCGGCATGAGCGTGTCGCTCCAAGATTCTTATTCCTACTGCCGCCGCCTCGCCCGCCGGCGCGCCCGCAATTTC
Organism: uncultured Acidobacteriota bacterium; assembly: GCA_963725415.1. Taxonomy (GTDB): domain Bacteria; phylum Acidobacteriota; class Terriglobia; order Bryobacterales; family Bryobacteraceae; genus CAVRZY01. Next base: position 3,959 of record CAVRZY010000327.1, read on the forward strand.
TATTACTCCTTTGTGCTGTTGCCGCGCCCCAAGCGGAACGCCATCTGCGCCATCTATGCCTTCATGCGGTACTGCGACGACCTCAGCGACGCGCCCGGCGCAGGCGGAGATTCCGCCCGCGCCTCCATCGAGAAGTGGCGCTCCGAACTGGATGCGGCCCTTCAGGGACACTTCGGCGATCATCCCCTCTGGCCGGCCTTCCACGACACGGTCGAACGCTACCGCATTCCACCCCAGTACTTCCACGAGATGATCGCGGGGGTTACCTCAGACCTCCAGCCGCGCCACATGCAGACTTTCGATGAGCTGTACCGCTATGGTTATCAGGTGGCCTCGGTGGTGGGCTTGACCGTGATCCACATTTTTGGGTTCCAGTCCGCCGAGGCCCTGCTGCTGGCCGAGAAGTGCGGCCTGGCGCTTCAGCTCACCAACATTCTGCGCGATATTCGCGAGGATGGCGAGCGCGGCCGGATCTATCTGCCCGCCGAGGATCTGGAGCGCTTCGGGGTCACCGGGCAGCCTTTCCAGCGGACCGAAAGCTTCATCGAGTTGATGCGCTTTGAAGCCGAGCGCGCGCGGGCCTATTACAACAAGGCCAAGCCGCTGATCGGCCTGGTCGATCCCTCCAGCCGCCGCTCCCTGTGGGCCCTCATCGAGATCTATTCGCGCCTCCTCGCGCGCATCGAGCGCTCCGGCTTCGACGTGCTCTCCCGCCGCATTGCCCTGCCATCCTGGGAAAAAGCCTGGATTGTCCTGCGCGCCGGATTGGCGCGAATCCCCTAAGCCGGCCACCTCATTCTTGCCTCTTGCCTTCGCAGCGCAGCCGCGCTAGTGCATCGTCCGATAAGTGCCTTCCGCTATCGAGACCGCGCAAAACGGGGACAGGGTCCAATTGCGCAGTGGGCAATTGGTTGCCTGTACCCGTTTTGCCCCGAACCGGATACTCCAAAGGACTAATTGGACGATGCACTAGTGTCCTGTCTCGGCTAACTTCTGACAGTAGACGGCGGTCCCGCGGCGGCACGCTGAAGCGTGCGCCACCGATTGTTAAGAATTACATGGGACAGGACGCTAGGTCTGGGTGGTGGCCAGGGCAATCAGGAATCCGGCCCCCAGCCGGATTTCCTGGAGCAAGTTGAGCGCCAGCCGGTCCACCCGTACCAGCACCTCCAGCCGTCGCTGGCGCAGCCCGCAGCGCACCCCGATCCAGAACCTTGCCAGGTCGCGCCGCGTCTCGCGAAGGCGACTCACTCGCCACAGCAAGATCTTGTCCATCAGCAAGCTGAGCAATACGTACTCGAACCAGGTACCACATAA
>CAVRZY010000328.1:0-3996 GCA_963725415.1 uncultured Acidobacteriota bacterium
TCCACCATATTGCTGGAAACGGGTCCCATCCTCCTCTTCCACGGCGTAGATGGTGGCGATGTTGGGATGATTGAGGGCCGAGATGGCACGGGCTTCCTGAAGGAATCGTTGCACGGCCTGCTGGGAGGCCAGCAGGTGCGGGGAGAGAAACTTGAGGGCCACGAAGCGATCCAGTTTGAGATCACGGGCTTTGTAGACCACGCCCGTGCCGCCTTCGCCGAGCTTTTCAACAATCTCGTAGTGGGAGACGCTTCGAGGGGTCATGCCCCCTCCTACGCTAACGATTCCGAGACCGTGGGGCCTCTCCAGCGGTCAACAGCGACCGGCGAGAGCGAGGCACTGTGAGTACGAACTGTGATCGAGCATATCCCCGCTCCTCGTGGCCCGGGCCAAGCCAATCTGTCTATTTTCTGTCATCATCCGGATCGGCTGTCAAGCGTATGGGGGCCGATGACAGTCTGGCGCGCACCCAAGCAGGTCAGATTTCCAGCTTGCCTTCGTAGACCATGTCCTTGAGGCGGAACTTGCGCCTGATCTTCAGGGAGGGCAGCTTGAGCACCACTTCGACCTCCTGGTCTTCGAGGGTAATGACGTGGCTGCCCTGCTGGCCTTTGGGAAAGAACAGGTAGAGGTTGGCGCGATCCTGCGCGCGATCGCCTTTGACGTCGGCGGCCTGGAGGGGAGGCTGGCCCTTGACCCTGAGGGAGGCACTGGAGCGGAGCTCTTCGGGCTTGCCGCGGACCAGCCGGCCCGGCAGGCCGGCGATTCCGACAACGTATTGTTGCTCCTGGCGGCCCAGCATCTTGGCGGCATCGGGCGAAGTGGCAGCCTCGTCCCCGAAGCGGGCTCGGCGATGGCCTGCTTGATAGGCAGAGCCGTATGCCACCGCACGATTACAGTCACGGTAGGCGGGGCTTGAACACCCTCCATGCCGCCACCGCCTCCTCCCCTACCACCGCCTTCGTTATCGATGCCGCCGCCACCGCTGGAGGAGGCACTGGGGAAGTCGCCACCGCCGCCACCGCCACCCCCGCCGCCGCGGTGGCCTCGGCCGCCACCACCACTTGGAAGACCGCCTCCTCCGGCGTCCGTCCGCACCTCGACCGGGTGCGCCCAAGGCGAATCCTTGAGCATTTTCTGAACTTCCTTCTCGGTCCACTCGGAGAACTTCTTTTTCTGCCAGAAGTCGGCTGCCGTCAGGGCGGCTACGCCCAGGCCGAGCGTCAACAGGATTACAGGCCAAAGTCTTCTCATATCTTTCCGTCTCCGGATGCTTACTGGAGCATACGCCGAATGGAGAGCCGCCGCAAGTCCGCGGTCGCCGACAGGGTAATGCCTCAGTCTCGGGGGCAACAGCCGTGCCCCCGGGTAGGATAAGCTTCCAGCTTGTCCGGACGCTTTTCGGATACCGCCCGAGACAACCTGAAGCTTATTCCACGGCCCCCGAGACGGAGGCATTACCTGACAGGCTATACTGCGGGGAAGAAGCAAGGAGGCGTGATATGTACAGGTTCATGTGCTGGACTGCGATCCTGTGGCCGGTGGTGTTGTCCAGCGAGACTCACAAAGTTGTGCCGACGGTGTTCCACCACACCTTTTCCGGGGCGCATGCGCCGCTGGCGCGGGTGCGGGTGGGCGACACGGTCGCAACGAAGACCCTGGACGCCGGAGGGCATGACGAGTTCGGCGCCCGTCGCGCGGAGCCGGGCAATCCGCTCACTGGGCCGTTCTATGTCGAAGGGGCCGAACCGGGCGACGCGCTGGCGGTGCGTTTCGAGCGCGTGAGTATGAACCGCAACTGGGGATGGTCCGGCTTTCGCTTGTTGCTGGCGGCCTTGACGCCGGAGTACGTGGAAGGAATCTACTCGGACCGGTACAAGCAGGATCTGATTCGAAAGGGCCGGGCCAACCTGGTTCCCTGGGACATCGACCTGGGGCGCAAGGTGGTACGGCTGCGGGAGCCGGCCAGCAGCCGCATGAAGCTGGAGTTTCCCGCCACAGCGATGCTGGGATGCGTGGGAGTGGCGGCGCCGGGCGAATTCGCTCCGACTTCGGGCCCCTCCGGGTCCTACGGCGGGAACCTGGACTATAACGAGATCGGTGAAGGCGCGACGGTGATTCTGCCGGTGTACCATCGGGGTGCGCTGCTGTTCATCGGAGACGGCCATGCGCTCCAGGCGGATGGCGAGCCGGCGGGCACCGGGGTGGAGACGTCCATGGATGTCGAGTTCCGCGTGGAGGTGCTGAAGAAGGCCAGTCTGTCCGGACCGCGGGTAGAGACGGCGCAGGAGCTGATCAGCCTGGGCAGCCAGCCGGAATTCGCCAGTTCGCTGGACCGCGCCCTGCAAATGGCCACCACGGATATGGCGCGCTGGCTGGTGCATGATTATCAACTCGAGCCGTGGGCGGCCCACCTGCTGATCGGTCTGGAGGGCAGGTATCAGGTCGTCACGGTGGCCGGTTCGGTGGCGCTGAAGATCCCGAAGAAGTATCTGCCGGCGAAGCCTTGAGCGGGAGCCGATGAGAGAGGTTTCTGGTACCGAGACGGCTCACGGAAAGCGGGCCGGCTGGCTGGCCAGCTTGTGCGGCCTCGGATGTGTTCTTGTGGGTCTCGCCTTTGTACCCTTAGTGGGTATTCAGCAGGACGAAGTGCTGTTTGCCAATGGCATCTACCCGCCCCTGGTGGTGGAGTACAAGGCGAATCTGACCGAGTCCGGCCCGCCGATCATGCTCATGACTTACATCGGCGCGCTGAAGACATGGATTTACGAGCTGATTCTGTGGCTGTTCCCACCCTCGCCTTACTCACTGCGAGTTCCGGTGCTGCTGATCGCCGCGGTGGCCCTGTGGCTGTTTTTCGTCTTGCTGCGAATGTGGCTGGATGCGCGCACCGCTCTGATCGGGTGCCTGTTGGTGGCCACGGACAGCATCTACCTGCTGACGAGCTGTTTCGACTGGGGGCCGGTGGCCCTGGAGCACTTGCTGCTAGGTTGCGGGCTGGTGGCCGGCCTGCGGGCGCACCGCGCCCAGAGTCCTGTGTGGGCGGGTGCGGCGGGTGTGTCGTTCGGGCTGGCCCTGTGGGACAAGGCGATCTTTATCTGGGTGCTGGCGGGGCTGGTGATCGGGGCGCTGGCGGTGTACCCGCTCGATGCCTTGCGCGTCTGCCGGAAACCGCGTATCCTGGCGGCCGGGCTGGCCGGCTTTCTTTTGGGCGCCGCTCCGCTGCTCATTTACAACTTCAATTCGGGTTGGGCAACCTTTACCCAGACTACGCAATCCCCTCCCGCCGAGGCGGTTGGGAAACTCATTGAGGTCTGGAAAGCGCTGGACGGCTCGGCGATGTTCGTTTTTCTGGTGCGGGACCTGCCGGCACGGGACGTAGCGGCTGCGGGAACGCCGGAGAAGCTGTCCATCTTTTTGAGCGAGTGTTTCGGGCGGCCCCAGTCGAGCCTTCAGGCCTGGGCGGTGATCGTCGCGGTGCTTGCTATCCCGCTATTCCGAAACCAGCGGGCCAGGCGACTGGCGTTGTTCCTGCTGACAGCCGGGGCCACTGCCATACTGCTGGCGCTGATCACCAAGAGGGCCGGCGGCGGAACGCATCACTTTGTGATTCTCTGGCCGCTGCCGCAGTATCTGGCGGCGATCGCGGTGGTCGAGATAGCCTCGCGGTGGCGGAGGGCGGAACGGGCGTGCCGGATCGGTCTGGTCTCGGTGCTTTGTCTTTCCAATCTGCTGGTCACCAACCAGTATTTCAGGCAACTAAGCGCAGACGGACCGGCCACGGCCTGGTCGGATGCCATCTATAAGCTGTCTGACTATATCGAGTCCCAGCGGCGGCAAAGAGTGTTCGTGGTGCAATGGGGCATCCTTGGACCGCTACGTTTCCTCCAGGAGGGAGGGCGCGGAATAGCGGGCAGCGACGGGGTGGTAGGAGAACTGGAAAAAGGGGGAAGAGCAACGAGGCAGCAACACGCTGAAGTCAGGCGCCCAACATAG
>CAVRZY010000329.1:0-15881 GCA_963725415.1 uncultured Acidobacteriota bacterium
ATCCTGTGCTGCTTCTTCGTGCTGACCAGCTTCTATCTGCTGCTCCGTCATGTCGAAACCGGCAGGCTGCGCTATTACGTGGCGCAGTGGGTGACGTTTCTGCTGGGCTTCGGCGCGCTGGAGATCAACGTGGTGTACCCGGCGCTGGCTGCCGGCTACACCCTGGCGTGCGCTCGCCGGTACTTATGGCGAACGTTGCCCATGCTGGTTCCCTCGGTGGCCTTCGTGTGGGTCCACAACTGGGTTGCGCCGAAGGTTACCTCGGGCGCCTACGGGATGCATTTCGATGCCAGCGTGCTGGGCACGCTGTGGACGTACTGGGAGTGGGCCTTGGGGCCGGCGCGGCTGGATCTGGTGGGCCGGTTCCCCTTCTGGGTCGGCTCGGCGGGAACCCTGCTTCTAACGGCGGGAATCCTGGCGTTTGTGGGCTGGAAGGTCCGGCGGCGCCGGTGGCCGGCGGCGTTTCTGCTGGCTTGGTTCCCGATCGTGCTCGCACCGGTGCTGCCCTTGCGGGACCATGTTTCCGATTACTATCTGACGCTGCCAACGGTGGGGCTGGCGATCCTGGGGGGATGGGCTTGCGGCTGCGCCTGGGGCAGTTCTTGGAGGTGGAAGGTTGCCGCGGTGGCGCTGGCCGGGCTGTACCTGGCCAGTTCGGTTCCGGCGGCCAGGACGACCACGCGCTGGCGCTACGACCGGAGCCGGGCGGTGCGCGCTCTGGTACTTGGGGTATGGAGAGCCCACCAGCTTCATCCGGGGAAGGTTATCCTGCTTGAAGGCGTTGACAGCGACCTTTTCTGGAGCGGGGTTTTCGACCAGCCCTTCCGCTTGTTTGGAGCACGGGAGGTCTATCTGACGCCCGGCTCGGAATTGCGAATTGAACCTCACCCGGAACTTGGCGAGGTGGCTGGCTATGTCCTGCCGGGACGAATCGCACAGCAGGCGCTGGCCCAAAGCCGGGCGATTGTTTACTCGGTGGGCGGAGGCCGGTTGCGCAACATTACCCCGATTTATCAGTTAGTTGCGGGTTCCCAAGGGGAGGCGGAAGAACCCCGGCGCGTGGATGTGGGAGCACCACTGTTTGCCGGCCAGCTTGGCTCTGGGTGGTATGATGTTGAAGGCACGGATCGCTGGATGGCGAAACGGGCGACGCTGCGCCTGGGTGGACCCCGGACATCGAGCGACAGACTGTACCTCAGCGGCTATGCTCTGCCGCCGGCAGATGGGAAAGGCCCCCTTCGATTGACCGTAGCTGTTGATGGCAGGGCTCTTCCGGCCGCAAGCCTCGCTGACAGCGGCGGCCGATTCAGCCTGGAGTTCCCCTTGCCCGCCGAGGCCATCGGGAAGCCCAGCATCGAGGTTTCCGTTGAAGTTGATCGCACCGTGACCCACTCCGGCGACCCGCGCCAGTTGGGGATGATCTTCGGGACCTTTGCCGTCCGCTGATCAACTAAGCTGTTCCAGGCGAACGATCCGTTTCCGAGCCGCGACGGCAAGGGGGCCCTCTCCTGAGGGGTTGGATTTCGGCTCCGAGGACTGTAAGGATTCCTGCCAACGGTGCCGATGGTCTTAGCACGCCGATTCGGCGGAGAGGACTTGGGTGGAAAACTCACCATGGTTTAGCAGTTTTTTTGGGATGGCAGGAAACTTCCTGGGCCGGGCAGCGTCAATAAATGCTTGCCTGGGAGGTTAAGCTGGAATTATTTTGGAACATAAATTGCTTGTGCCGAGTCTTAGATCGATATGGCCTCAGTGAGCATCATATCGTTTGTGGCACTGGAGGCGCCCGGAGCGCTGGGAGGGTGCCGTGGCCTGGGCTTACTGCCCGGCACTAAGGCTATTTGTAACCCGAATTGTAATATTTCGTCTACTAATAATGGGCTGTGGGCAACCCCCGCAGGATTGAAGAGCGTTAATGAAAGTCGCTCCTGGGACAGACAGAGGAGGGGGGAACGATGACCAAGAGTGAACTGAACCGATTCCGGCAGACCTTGGAAGCCAAGCACGCCGAACTGGCGGCCGTGCTGCGCAGGCGGGACGAGATCGCCATCGAAAAGAGCCCGGACGCTATCGATGAAGTGCAACGGGCCGCGGAGCGGGAACTGGCGATCCGGAATCTGGACCGGGAGTCCAACCTGCTGCGGAACGTCAGAGCGGCCCTGCGGCGCATCGACGAGGGGACGTTTGGGATTTGCGGGCATTGCGAAGAAGAGATCAGTCCGAAGCGGCTGGCGGCCGTGCCCTGGGCGCCATTCTGCATCCGCTGCCAGGAAGCCGCGGACCGCAGCGAGCAGGAGCCGGTGGAGAGCCTCGACAACCTACTGGTGCACGCTGCCTGAGCAACAGCCGGCCCCGTTTTGGAGGCGCGGGTTCTCAGTCCGCGCCGTCCGTGTTTCCGAAGCGCCCTTTAGCCGGCAAGGCTGAACTCATCTTTGACCCCAATCGCCGACAGCATCCGGCCGGCTTTTTGTGAGTCCCGACGGTGCGAGTGGAACTGGTCCGGGTGGCAGAAGGTGCAGGGGGCGCCGGCAAAGATTCTTCCAGGCGGGATGCCAGCCTCGACGAGTTGACGGCGGTTGGCTTCGCGCAGATCCAACCCAGTCTCCCCGGCGAGGCCGGAGAGTTCGGGAAGCCAGGCCAGGAACCGTTGGGCAACCTCAGGGCCGACCCTGTAGCAGGCTGCGCAGATCCCTGGTCCGATGGCCGCCAGAAGATCCTGCGGGTGGCTGGAAAACCGGGCCGCCAGAGTTTCCACGGCCTTGGCGGAGATTCTGGCGGCGGCGCCCCTCCATCCGGCATGCACGGCGGCGATGGCACGCAGCCGCTCATCCACGATGAAAATGGGCAGGCAGTCGGCGGTCCGAACGCCCAGGAAAAGCCGGGGCGTGTTCGACACCAGCGCGTCCCCTTTGATGACCGGCCCCCCGGCCCGGTCCACCCAGACACAAGTATCGGAATGAACCTGCCGCAGGGTCACCAGATTGCCCGCCACCCAAGCGCCTGAGGCCCGTGTGCCGAAGCCGTGCTCGAGCCACGCCAGGCGGTCCAGTTCGCTCACTCGATAAATGTTGCGGGTATCTTTGTAGAACGCCATCAGCCTTCAGCCGTCAGCCCTCAGCAACAACTGGCTTCCTCAGGCGAGATTCCGCACCTGCCCGATCATGACCTGCTTCTTGAAATCCTCCAGCATGGACTCATCCAGGCGAACCCGGGTGGGGCGCTTGGCCAGCGTGCACATCTGATCGATCTTGTCCTGAAGCTTTAGCAGCCCGTAGAAGAGGTTCTCGGGGCGCGGGGGGCAGCCGCTCACATACACGTCAACCGGGACGATCTTATCGACGCCCTGGAGGACGGCGTAGGTGTTGAAGGGGCCGCCCACGCTGGAGCAAGCGCCCATCGAAAGGACCCACTTCGGCTCGGGCATCTGGTCGTAGAGGCGCTTCAGCACGGGGCCCATCTTGAGGGTCACCGTGCCGGCCACGATCATCAGGTCGGACTGGCGGGGGCTGGGCCGGAAGACTTCGGCCCCGAATCGGGCGATGTCAAAGCGGGAGGCGCTGGAGGCAATCATCTCGATGGCGCAACAGGCCAGGCCAAACGTGAGGGGCCACAGCGAGGACTGCCTGGCCCAGTTGAACACGTAGTCCACCGAGGTGACCAGGAAGTTTCTTTCGAACTTGTTCTGGAGCAAAGACATCGCTTGATTTCCGCCTCCATTCTAGCACCGCCCCGCGGCCGCGTGGGATTCCGCCGGTCCCCACGGCCAACTGTTTCGTTTTTATCCAGTTGCCTGCTTTTTGGACACCAAGCCTGGAGTCTTGCAGGGGGGGAGCGAAACTGTACTAACATAATGGCCTGGGGGGACAAGCTGAAGCTTGTCCTACGCTGCTTATGGTCGATCATCCAGCTTCAATCCTGAAAGAGAAACTGGCGCGCCGACAGGCGCTGGTGGTGCCGGGTTGCCACGACGCGCTGAGCGCGCGGATCATCGAGAGCGCGGGTTTCGAGGCGGTGCAAGTGAGCGGATTCGGGCTGGCGGGGAGCCTGCTGGCGCGGCCCGACGTGGGCCTGGTCGAAATGAAGGACATCCTCGACCATACCTGGAATATCGTGCGCGCGGTGCGGCATTCCGGTCATGGCGGACATCGACACCGGCGGCGGAAACGCACTCAACGCCGCCGACATCACCGAGCGGCTGATCGCCATGGGCGTGGCGGGAGTGAACATCGAGGACCAGGTCTTTCCCAAGCGCTGCGGGCACATGGAAGGCAAGCAGGTCATCAGCGCCGAAGAGATGGCGGGCAAGGTTCGCGCCGTGGCGGAGGCGCGCGGCCGCGCCGGCCTCCGACCTGGTGATCAACGCGCGCACGGACGCCTGCGCGGTCTATGGGCTGGCCGAGGCCATCCGCCGCGCGAACCTATACCTGGAAGCGGCGCGGACATGGCGTTCATCGACGGCATCCGCACGCGCGCCGATATCGAGCGCGCAGTCGGCCGAGGTGCACGGCCTGCTGTCGGTGAACCTGATGGACGCGGTAACCGGCGTGAAGACCGAGCTGGTTCCGATCCCCGAACTGGCCCGCATGGGTGTGGCGCGGGTCAGTATCCCGGTGGCCTCGATCCTGGTGGCGCACCGCGCTCTGAAGCAGTTCTTCGAAGCCCTGCGCGCATCGCCGACCGGTATTCTGGCGGGCCAGACCGAGTGGGTGTCAAGCTTCGCCGAATACACCGAGTTTGTCGGGCCTGAAGGAGTACCGGCGTCAGGAGGACGAGTTCCTGCCGCGCGCCACGATCGAGGGGAAGTACGCGGCACATCCTTGAGTGGGGCTGCGGGAGGTAGTCCATGGGCATGACCTTAGCCGAAAAGATTCTGGCCAGAGCCTCGGGACGGGAGACGGTCGTCGCCGGACGAGATCGTGGTGGCCGCTGTGGATCTGGCCATGTCGCACGAGAACGCCGACCTGGTCCGGAAGAGCTTCCAGGAGATCGGCGTGGCGCGGGTGTGGGACCCGGAGCGCATCGTAATCATCCTGGATCACCGGGTGCCGGCGGAATCCGAGAAGACCGCCGCCACGCACAAGGCCATCCGCGAATTCGTGCACGAGCAGGGAATTCGCAACTTTTACGATGTGGGGCGGGGCGGCATCTGCCACCAGGTCCTGGCGGAGAAAGGTCACGTGCTGCCCGGCATGGTGGTGGTGGGGACCGATTCGCACACCACCACACACGGCGCCTTCGGCGCCTTTGCCACCGGCATCGGCGCCACCGAGATGGCCGGCGTGTGGATCGAAGGGCGGCTGTGGTTCAAGGTACCCTCCACCATCCGCATCGAGGTGGATGGAGAGCTGGGGCCGTGGATCTCGGCCAAGGACCTCATCCTCTACATCATCGGCCAGCTCGGAGCCGATGGCGCCGACTACCGTGCCGTGGAGTTCGACGGGCCGGTGATCCGGCAGCTCACCGTGGCCTCGCGCATGGTGCTGACCAACCTGGCCATGGAGATGGGGGCCAAGGTGGCCTTCACTCCGGTGGATGAGGAGCTGATCGACTATCTGGCGGAACGAACGGGCGGAGGATCCCGCCGAGCGCGTACTTCGAGCCGGACACCGACGCGCAGTACGAGCGGGTACTGGAGGTGGACGCGGAGGAGATCAGCGAGCCGCTGGTGGCCTGCCCTCACGCCGTGGACCACGTGCGGCCGGTATCCGAGCTGGGCAGATGTGCCGGTGAACCAGGCCGTGCTAGGCAGTTGCACCAACGGGCGCCTGGAGGACCTCGAGGTCGCGGCGCGCCTGCTGGCCGGCCACCGCGTGCATCCTCGCACCCGGCTGCTGGTCATTCCCGCCTCGCAGCAGATCCTGCTGGAGGCCATCCGGCTGGGCTACATTCAGAAGCTGCTGGCGGCCGGCGCGATGGTGAACCCGCCGGGCTGCGGGCCCTGCGTGGGCGTGCACCAGGGCATTCTGGCGGCGGGCGAGGTGTGCATCTCCAGCACTAACCGGAACTTCGTGGGCCGAATGGGGAGCAAGGATTCCCGGGTTTACCTGGCCTCTCCGGCCGTGGTGGCGGCTTCGGCCGTGGCCGGCCACATCGCGCATCCCGACGAGATCCTCAAGGAGGCAGCCGCATGAGTCGAGCACTTTTTGGCCTGCGCGGCCGGGTGGCCGCCAAGCTAGGCCACAACATCGACACCGACCTGATCTATCCGGGGCGGTACCTGAACATCACCGACCGCGAGAAGACAGCCGAGCACCTGTTCGAGCTGGCGCACCCGGAAATTCGAGGATCGATTCGCCCCGGGGATTTTCTGGTGGCGGGGAAGAATTTCGGGTGCGGATCCAGTCGCGAACAGGCCACCGCGGCGGTGAAGTACTGTGGCGTCGGCGCGGTCATCGCGGTATCCTTCGCGCGGATTTTCTTTCGCAACTCGATCAACCTGGGGCTGCCGGTGGTGGTGTCGCCCGAGGCAGTCGAACGCCTCCAGGCCGGTGACGAGCTGGAGATCGACCTGGTGGCCGGCAGCATCGTCAGAGTGGGCACGGGGGAGTTGGTCCACGCTGCGCCGCTCGACCCCCGCGCAATCGAGTTGCTTGAGGCGGGCGGGCTGATCCCGTACTTAAAGAACAAGTACGCGGCCTGAAGGAGGCCTGCATGTCCAACTACCGTATCGCCTGGTTGCCGGGAGACGGCATCGGGCCGGAAGTGTGCGCGGCGGCGCGGACGGTTCTCGATGCGGCCGGCTTCTCGGCCGAGTACATCGACGGCGACGTCGGTTGGCAGTTCTGGAAGACGGAGGGCGATGCGTTGCCCGCGCGCACGGTGGATTTGCTGCGCTCGACCGACTGCGCCTTTTTCGGCGCCATTACCTCCAAGCCGGCCGCCGAGGCGGCGCGCGAGCTGGCCCCGGAGCTGCAAGGCCGGGGCCTGAGTTATCGCAGCCCCATCGTGCGCATGCGCCAGTTGCTGGATCTCTACATCTGCTTGCGGCCCTGCAAGGCGTTTCCCGGCAATCCGCTCAACTATCGCGACTCGATCGACCTGGTGGTCTTCCGGGAAAACACTGAAGGCATGTACATCGGCGTGGAGTTCGCGCGGGTTCCGGAGAATTTCTACCAGCAGCCGGCTATGACCCGCATCCCGCGCGACGCGGCCATCTCGGTTCGCAGCATCTCGCAGCATGGCTCCCGGCGCATCGTGCAGGCGGCCTTCGACTATGCCGTCCGGCACGGCCGGCGCAAGGTCACCGCGGTCCACAAAGCCAACGTGCTCCGCACCACCTGCGGGCTGTTCCTGGAAGTAGCGCAGGAGGTGGCCTCCAGGTATCCGCAGATCCAGTTTGACAACGCCAACGTGGACGCCATGTGCATGTGGCTGCTGAAGAACCCGCGGAATTACGACGTGATCGTGACCACCAACCTGTTCGGCGATATTCTTTCGGATCTGTGCGCGCAGTTGGTGGGCGGCATGGGCTTCGGATACAGCGGCAACATCGGCGACCGCTACGCAGTCTTCGAACCCACGCACGGTTCGGCGCCCAGATATGCCGGGCTGAACAAGGTCAACCCGCTGGCCACTATCCTGGCGGCCAAAATGATGCTGGAGTGGCTGGGCGAGACCGACAAGGCGATCGCTGTCGAGCGCTCCGTCTCGCAGGTGATCGCCTGCGGCGAGGTCCGCACTTATGACATGGGCGGCCAGGCCTCCACCAGCCAGATGGCCGCGGCCGTCGTCCAAGCCTTGCGAATGTGAGAATGGAGGGATCATGGAGACCCACGTGAAGGTTTTGGGCGTCTTGCACATTGTGGCGGGCGCCTTGGGCGTGATCGCCGCCGTTCTGATCGTGGCAGTCTTGGGCGGGGTGGCAGGTCTGGTGGAAGCCTGCACCGATGCCCCGGATGCCCAGACCGCCATCCCCATCCTGAAGATGGTGGGCGGCGGGCTGTTCGTTTTCTTGCTGCTGATCTCCGCTCCCGGAATCGTGGCCGGCATCGGTCTGCTACATTTTCGGAACTGGGCGCGCATCCTCACCATCGTCTTGTCCGCGCTCCAGCTTATGAACCTTCCGTTCGGCACCGCCCTGGGGATCTACGGGCTGTGGGTGCTGCTGTCTCAGCGAACCGAACCGCTCTTCCGAACCGCGGGGGCGACGCGCTGAATGCCGGCTACACGGCGGGGATTTCTATTTGGATTGCCGGTGCTGGCGCGGGCCGCCCGGCAGTATCGCCACAGCAGATGGTTGATCAGCCCGCTGTGGTTGTCCGGATGGATGTCCCGCCAACCAAACGGACAGCGCTACCGGATCTGATCCAGTTCTTGCCCGGTGGCCTGCTGCGTCCGGCCCGGAATGGCCCGGCCTTCCCACCCGCCGCTGGGCCTGGTCCAACGGCCACCCTCGCTGGCCCTGGTCCGCCCTCTCGCACTCCTTTCGTACCTCTTCCAAGTACTGCTTCTGCGCGCATGTCCACTCCTCGAAGGTGTCACGCCTCGCGCCCATTTGGGTTACATTTCTTCGTGACCCAACCGATCGCTTTCTGGTTACATTTTAAGCGACCCAACTCGGAACACTCTCCACCACCCACCGGTGGTGTTATAATCTTGGCAATCCAGGAGCTCGGAATGGAGATCTTGGATGATATCCCGGTGCGCAGAGTGTAGTGGCCGTCAGTGCTGCCAGCGAGTCCGGGAACGATTGGCAGGTTCAGTGAGCAAATGTGCAGGTTCAGGTTACTGCGGTGTCAGAACACGCAAGCGGTCTGAAGGCTAGCGGTGGTTCAAGCGCGCTTGTGAGGAAGGCCAAAGAAATTGGCCTCTGCGTAGCCCTCGGAGGCGCGTTGGCGCTGGTGTTTCTGTTCACATTTCCGGCTGCCGCCATCAGCACGCTAATGCATGCCGTCCTGCACCTGCCCGGCCCTGGGGCCGGCATTGCTCTCATCATGGGGCCCTTCCTGCTGCTCGCGCTGTTGGGCGCCTCGGTTGTGAGCCAGACAAGAGGCCGCGCACTGGCTGCCGCGCTGGGCTTCGCTCTGTCCTGTTCCGTGATGGTTTCGCTACTGGCGGTTCCCACAAATCCCAAGGGCGCGATTGGCAGCCCGTTGTTCATTGGCGCCATTGCGCTGTCCGGACTTGCGGTCGAAGTAGTGATGCGCCCTGGGAAGAGCACCCCGCAAGCGGTGCGTTGCCTGTTGGCAGGCGCCACCGCCAACCTGGTTTTGCTATTGTCCTACTGGCTGGCGATTTTCCCGCGCACAGCGGAATGGATCCAGTGGCGGGACGTGCCCTTGTTGACGGCCCTGTGCGTGGCAGCCGGGTTGCTGTCAGGGTATGTCGCCCGTCTGTTGTGGAAGCCTTTGCTGGGCGTTTTCTCGGTCGAGTGCAAGGAGTGACACATGTGTGGACTTGTTGATTACCAGGCGCTTCAAACATCCATTACCCGCCTGGCCCTGCTTACCACCCTGGGAGCGGTCGCCTATGCCCTTCGCAAACTGGCCTCGCTGTGCCGGGCACGAAAACAGAAGCCAGGCAACCAGAGGGAGGAACGGCAGGCAATCTGCCCGGCCGGTTCCCTTGTTGAGTCACCTCGGTGATTACCGCAACTCCTGAGGCGCTTCTCAGCCGCTGTGTTGACTACCACGGCCACCTGTGCGTTGGGCAGGCGCTGGGAGTCAGGCTGGCGCTCAAGGGCATGGAACTGATTGGCACGACCGATCCCAAGGAAATGATCGTTTTCATCGAGAACGACCGGTGCATCGCCGATGCCATTCAGATAGTCACCGGCACGCGGCTGGGACGCCGCAGCGCCAAGCTGGTTAACTACGGCAAGATGGCGGCGGCCTTGGTGAACACCAATACCGGCCAGGCGTACCGTGTGGCCATCCGGCGTTTCGCCCCCGAGTGGGGACGCGGCGAGGAGGGAGCCGGGGGTGTCCTTTCCGTCCCTGACTCGGAATTGCTGGCTTGGCAAGAAGTCCGCATCAGCCTGAAGCCGGAGGATTATCCGGGCCGGCCAAAGCGCACGGTCAACTGCGTGCGTTGCGGCGAAAAGGTATTCGACGGGCGCGATGTCTCCGGCAGCGAGGGCCCCATGTGCCTCGCCTGCGCCCGCGGGGCGTACTACGATTTGGCGGGGTAGAGCGCGGTGAGGCTGGTCGAGGACCTGCTCGACAGCGTGGCCCACCTGGATTGTCCGGTCACGAGAGTGTGCGTGGGGCTCCACTGGACTGTGGTGGAAAGCAGACACGCGGGCGTTGCTCACACCTACAAGACCAATCGCAAGGTGGAACTCACGGCCAGCGGTGATCTCATCGGACGGAGTGCGCTCGAGCTGGCAAGGCGTCTCAGGAGCTGGGAACCGCTGGAAGCCAGCCTCGGCGTGGCGGCTCTGAACTCGCTGATCGAAGCGGCAGGCAATCCGGGCGACGTCCTGGAGCATGTGATGAATCTCGCCAGGGGTAGGACTATCGCTGTCGTGGGCCGCTTTCCTTTCAATCCGCGCATTCGAGAAGTGGCAGCACAGTCGTATTTCCTGGAGACCGATCCCGATGGGACAGAACTTCCCGCCTGGGCTTGCGAAGAGGTCATTCCTGCCTCGGACGTGGTGGTCATCACTGCCAGCACCTTGATTAACAAGACGCTGTC
Source organism: uncultured Acidobacteriota bacterium (assembly GCA_963725415.1). Lineage (GTDB taxonomy): Bacteria > Acidobacteriota > Terriglobia > Bryobacterales > Bryobacteraceae > CAVRZY01. The sequence continues at coordinate 10,636 of CAVRZY010000329.1, forward strand.
CCGCTTGCTCGAACTCGGCCGGGGAGCAACAACGATCATTCTGGGGCCGAGCACCCCGATGAATGACGTGCTGCTCCGCCACGGCGCAAGTATTCTGGCCGGGATCCGCGTGACGGACCCGGATGCCCTTTTCAAGGCGATCATGCAGGGGGTGAAGCGGTTCGCGAGGCTCGAAGGGGTCGAAGCCATCAACCGGGAGTTGCCACGGGACTGAGAAGGTGTGAAAAAAATGGCTTGGGCGACGAAAACACAGACATGAATGTCCGTGCCACACTGCAAACACAGGACTTGCGGAAACGTGGCACAGGCATTCTTGCCTGTGTTCCGATTTTTTCACACCTTCTGAGTCCCCTCGGTGGCTCGAAGAGGAGTCAGGGGGCTGTAACTCCCGGCTTGGCGCCGCGGCATCGCGGTTGCGCATGAGCGGTCCCTCTTTGGACCACCCCGCAGCCATCTCTGCTGCACCCTCGATCGACTGTCGGCTGGATGCTCGTTAACCGAGACGCCTCACATGGCCGGCTAAACCTGGCTCCCCACAGCTTCCTGGCGCCCGAACGGGCTTCCCGGGCCGGGCGCGGCCTGGCGCAAACCTATTGACAACGCAAAAAAGCAGGGATAGTCTATGCATAGATGGCCTATGATATCCGCCAACGACCACCATAGAACCGAGATCCCGCCCGGAACTCTGGAAATGTTGATCCTTAAAACGCTGAAACGGTTCGGTCCCACGCACGGCTACGGAATCGCCAAATCGATTCAGCAGGCGTCCGGGGAGGTCCTCCGGGTGGAAGAAGGGTCGCTCTACCCGGCGCTGCAACGAATACTGATGAAAGGCTGGGTGACGGCCGAGTGGGTGCAGGCCGGTTTGAAGCGCCGGACTCGCGTCTACCAACTGACGCCGGAGGGGCGAAAACAACTTGCCGCCGAGATCTCCGAGTACCGGCGGGTCTCGCAGGCAATCGGGCGGGTGATCCAGCCGGCCTGAAGGGACTAGCGATGCAGTGGCTGAGCCAGATTCGCCGCAGGCTTGCGATCCTCTTACATCGCGGCAGCTTTGACCGCGATCTCGACGAAGAGATGCAGTCTCACTTGGAAATGCAGGCTGAGGAAAACCTGGAACACGGCATGGACCCCGCGGAGGCGCGCTACGCAGCGAGGCGGCAGTTCGGGAATACAACACTGCTGAAGGAGACAAGCCGCGAGCAATGGGGGTGGGCCGCCATGGAAGCGTTCGCACGGGACTTGAGGTATGCATGGCGCGCGCTGCGGCGTGCCCCAGGGTTCACGGCGATGGCGCTCTTGGCTCTGGCCCTGGGCGTGGGGGCGAACGCGGCCATGTTCTCCGTGCTGCGCGCGGTGCTGCTGCGACCGCTGCCGTACCGCGACCCCGGCCGGCTTGTTATGGTGTGGCAGACCCGGCAGCGGGCGCCCGATGAGTCGCAGCTCGTTCGACCGCGGCGAAGAACCCCACCGGTGCAAGTGCTGAGGCGGTGGCGCGAGCGGAGCCGTTCGTGGGAGCGCCTCGCCGGTTACAGTGGCCAGTACCTCAGCCTGACCGGCGGCGGCGCGGCGGAACGCGTCGTCGCCCTCATTGTCACGGCGAACTTCTTCCCGACGCTGGGCGTGACGCCTGCGCGCGGCCGCATTTTCCTGCCGGAGGAAGAGCAGCCAGGCCACGGGCACACCGTCATTCTCTCGGACGAACTCTGGCGTACCCGCTTCGGCGCGGACCCCGCGATCCTCGGCAAGACCGTCTCGCTCGACGGCGAAGCGTATGCGATCGTGGGCGTGCTTCCGGCTGGCTTTGAGCCTGTACTCCCGACCGTAAGCCGGCGGTTTGACGTGTACCTGCCGCTCGTTCTTGATGCCAAGGCGAGTCAGCCGCTCCCCGTGCGCGTAATCGGGCGGCTGCGAACAGGGTTCGGGCTGGCGGCGGCGCAAGCGGAGATGGAGGCCATCGCGGCGGGGCTTGGACAGGAGGGACCGCCAGGCAACACCTACACCGGCGTGCAGTGTGTGCCGCTGGCCGACGAGGTGACGGGCGATGCACGGCCCGCGCTGCTGGCGCTTGCCGGCGCCGTGGCCTGCGTGCTGTTGATCGTCTGCGTGAACCTGGCCAGCCTCATGCTGGCGCGCGCAGCGGCGCGGCAGCACGAAATGGGCATACGCATCGCGCTGGGCGCAGGCCGCTGGCGGCTGGCGCGGCAACTGCTGGCAGAGTCCCTGCTGCTTGGACTCCTGGGCGGCGCCGTGGGCACGGCGTTAGCCCGGTGGATTGTCGATCTGATCCGCGCGCTTCACCCGGGTTACCTGCCGCGCCTCGAACAAGCGGCGCCGGACGCGGTGGTCTTCGCCTTCGGCCTGGCCATCTCGGTGGCGGCGGGTCTGTTGTTCGGCGCCCTGCCGGCGTTGGCGGCGTCGCGCACGAACGTGGACGCCGCGCTGCGGCAGGGCGGCGCGCGCTCCGGGAGCGGGCGCGGACGGCTGCGCGCTGCGCTGGTGGCGGCCGAGGTGGCTTTGGCGCTGGTGCTGGCAACCGGCGCCGGGTTGCTCCTGAGAAGTTACCTGCTGTTGAAAGCGATCGCGCCGGGCTTTGCCAGCGACCGTGTGCTCACCATGCAGCTCTGGTTTCCGGAGCGCACGTACGGTGAGGTGCGCCGCGGCGAGTTCCTGACACAGGTGCTCGAGCGTATCCGCGGCCTTCCCTCGGTCGAAGCGGCGGGAGCGGCCAGTTGGCTGCCGCTGGCCTACGATGCGCTGATGAGCACGGATGTGCAGGTCAAGGGCCGTCCGCGGGAGACCGTCAACACGCTGGGGGTTACGCCCGGGTATTTTCGGGCCACCGGCATGTCGCTGGTGGCCGGCCGCTTCCTGCGCGAGGGCGAGCGCACGGCGTTCGTGGTAAACGAGGCCTTCTGTAAGCGCTACGGCCTCGAACCCGCACGCGTCATCGGCGAGCGGATCGTACTATACGGCAAGCCGCGGATGGTGGCCGGGGTCGTGCGCGATATTCGCGATTTGCAGTTGGAGAGGGCGGCCGAACCGGTGGCCTTCGTGCCCTATCCCGACCTGCCCACTCCGTTTGTTGGTCTGGCTGTGCGTACTTCATCGGACCCGACGAAACTCGTGCCCGCGGTTCGCGCCGAGATGCGAGCGGTGGATCCTGATCAGCCTGTGGGTCGTGTCCAGACCATGGAAGAGATTCTGTCGAGGGCGGTGGCCCGGCCGCGTTTCAACCTGACGCTGCTCAGCGCATTCGCGGCGGTCGCGGTGGGGCTCGCTGCGGTGGGGGTGTACGGCGTCATCGCCTACCTGGTGTCGCAGCGCCGGAACGAGATCGGGCTGCGGATGGCACTCGGCGCGCAAAGCGGGGCGGTAATTCTCTACGTGCTCGCGCGGGGGATGACTCCGGTGGCAGCGGGCATGGTGATGGGCGTCGCTGGCGCACTGGCGGCGACGCGGGTGTTGCGCAGCCTGCTCTATGGAATCGGCCCTGCCGACCCGGTTACGTTTGCCTTTGCGGCGCTGCTGCTGGCCGCGGTGGCGCTGGGCGCATGCTGTGTGCCCGCCCGCCGCGCCACGAAGATCGATCCCATGGAGGCGCTCCGCTATGAGTGAACTCTGGCGTCGCCTGTGCGTCCTCTACCGCCGCGAGCGCTTCGACCACGACCTCGAAGAGGAGATGCAATCTCACTTGGAGATGCAGGCCGACGAGCACCGCGAGGCGGGGATGGCCGCCGAGGAGGCGCGGTACGCAGCGCGGCGGCAGTTCGGCAACGTGACGCTGCTCAAGGAGGACAGCCGGGAGGTGTGGGGCTGGGGGGCCGTCGAGCGCTTCGCAAAGGACGTGAAGTTCGCGGCGCGCACGTTGCGAAGGAATCCGGGCTTTGCAGCGGTCGCAATACTGTCACTAGCTCTCGGTATTGGCGCGAACAGCGCCATTTTCAGTCTCATCAACGCCCTGCTTCTGCGGACGCTGCCCGTTCATGAGCCCGGTCGGCTGGTGCTGCTATCGACGCTAAACCCGAACGGCCAGGAAGAATTGCTCTCCGTGGTGATGTTCGAAGAGCTCCAGCGGCGGCAGCAGGCCCTTTCGGGGCTGTTCGCCTGGCGGGCCAACGCTATGGCCAATCTCGAAGCGAATGGCGTGGCGTATGCGGGCTGCCGCGATGATGCCACCGGCGGCTACTTCGCAACGCTGGGCGTCAAGCCCCTGCTCGGCCGCCTCTTCACGCCGGAAGATGCTGCGGCTCCCCCCGCTACCGTAGCCGTTCTTGACTACCGCTGCTGGCAGCGGCGCTTTAATGGCGATCCGGCTGTCGTCGGCAGGTTCATAAGGCTCGAAGGCAAGCCGCTCACGATCATCGGGGTGACGCCGGAGAGCTTTGGCGGGCTGGTTGCGGACGTGGCCTGTGACGTCACCCTCCCGGTGGGATTTTCCGACGCCATGCGGCGCAGCGAGGCTCTGTGGATAAACGTCGTCGGCCGGCTGAAAGACGGCGTGAGCCTCGAACAAGCGCGCGCGCAGCTCGAGGCGCTCTGGCCCGCAGTCCAGGCTGCGGCGTTGCCTGAGGGCCGGCAGGGATCCGCACGGCAGGAATTTCTCGCCCGGCGCCTGGTCGTCGATTCCGCGGCCACGGGCATCTCCTATCTGCGGCGGCAATTCACGCGTCCGCTCGCGGTGCTCATGGCCGTTGTCGGTTTGATCCTGCTGATCGCCTGCGTAAACCTCGCGAGCCTGATGCTGGCGCGGGCCGCAGGCCGTCAGCGTGAGATGGCTGTTCGCGCGGCGCTGGGGCCACAAGGTGGCGACTAGTCCGCCAGCATCTGGCCGAGAGCCTGTTGCTCGCCGCGGCCGGGGCGGCGCTTGGGTTCTGGCTGGCCGAATGGGGCACGCGATTCATCGCGCGATTGATCTGGACCGGCTACATTCCGCTCAACATGAATCCCGCGCCTGATGCGCGAGTGCTGGCGTTCACAGCCGGCATCGCCATTGTCACGGCAGTTCTGTTCGGCACGGCGCCCGCCTGGCGCGCAACACGCACAGACCCGGGGACTGCGCTCCAGCGGAGCGCCCGGATGTCGGGCGGCACGGGAAGGTTCGGCAAGGCGCTGGTGGCCGTGCAGGTGGCGCTATCCCTCGTATTGCTGATCGGTGCCGCCTTGTTCCTGCGCACGATCCACAATCTGCGGACAGTTGACGTGGGTTTCCGCCGTGATGGCATCCTTCTGGTCAACCTTTTTAC